>NZ_JBFAXU010000008.1:0-284487 GCF_040680975.1 Streptomyces sp. NPDC051921 | reverse complement strand
CCGAGCGGCTCCCGACTCGTCGCCAGCACCGACACCCCCGGACACCGCGCCAGCAGCACCGCCACCAACTCCGCGGCCGCACCCACCACGTGCTCGCAGTTGTCCAGCAGCACCAGCACGCGGAGGTCCGCGCAGTGCTCCACCAGCCGGCCGGTCGGATCCTCGCCGAGGCGCAGCTCCTCGGCGCCCGCGCCGCGCAGCACGGTCTCGCGCGCGCCGACCGCGGCGAGCACGGCCTCGGTGACGGCCTCCGGGTCCGTGACGGGGGCGAGTTCGACGAGCCAGACACCGTCGCGCCAGTCGCCGCCGACCCGCTCGGCGGCCTCCTGCGACAGCCGGGTCTTCCCCGCGCCTCCGGGGCCCAGCAGGGTGACCAGGCGCGCGCTGCGCAGGTCGTCCTGCAGGGCGGAGATGTCGTCCTCGCGCCCGACGAAGCTGGTGAGGCGGGCGCGCAGGTTCCCGGCGACCGGACGGCGTGCGGGTGGCGGCGCCGCGGGCGCGGCCAGCAACTCGGCGTGCAGCGTACGGAGTTCCGGAGACGGGTCCGCGCCGAGCCGCTCGGCGAGCCCGCGGCGGACCGTCTCGTACGCGGCGAGGGCCTCGGACGGGCGGCCCGTGTCGCGCAGGGCGCGGATCCGGAGGGCCTGCAGCGGCTCGTCGAGCGGGTGCTCCGCGCACAGGGCGGCGAGCTCGGGCAGCGCCGCGGCGGCCTCGCCGAGGGCGAGCGCGGCGGTCAGCCTCGCCCGACGGGCGTCGCGCCGGCGGGCCTCCCAGCGGGCGGCCTCGGCGACCCGGTCGGGCAGGTCGGCGAGTGCGGGCCCCCTCCACAGCGCGAGGGCCTCGTCGAGCAGTTCGGCGGCGGGCCGGGGGCGGCCGGCGTCCAGCTCCCTCGTCCCGTCGGCCACGAGGCGCACGAAGCGGTGGGCGTCGACGTCGCCGGGCGCGGCGTCGAGGCGGTAGCCGCCCTCGACGGAGACCACGCGCCCGCGGCCGAGCGCCCGCCGCAGCCGACCCACGAGGGCCTGCAGCGCGGCCACCGCGTCGGCCGGGGGCTCGGCCCCCCACACCTCGTCGACCAGCACCCCCACGGGCACGCCGCGCCCGGCCCGCACCGCGAGCACGGTGAGCAGCGCGCGGACGCGGGGGCCGCCGACGGCGACGTCGCCTTCTGACGTGTGGGCCCGGGTGGGGCCGAGGACCGAGTAGCGCACGGGCCCATTCTCCGCGAGGCGCATGCCGCGGGCCCACGCGGTTCACACGCCGGCGCCCGCCCGCCCCGCGGGGCGGGCCGCGGCCGGCCTGGTGGGGGGCCGGGGGTGGAACCGGGGGCCGGGGCCGGTACGTTTCCCGGGCACGGCACACGTACGCATCGCGCCTTCATCCGGGAGTCCACCCATGGCCACGACCACGCATCGTCACGGCGAGCGGCGGATCAGCCCCGTCTTTCTGGCGATCCTCGCGGTCATGGCCGTCACGGGCTGGGCCGTGTGGAGCGATTTCGCGGCGCTGCCGGGGCTGGCGGTGTTCCTGTTCGTGACCTCGGCGTGGATCGTGTCGCTCTGTCTGCACGAGTACGCGCACGCCCGCACCGCCCTGCACGGCGGTGACATCACCGTCGGGGCCCGCGGATATCTGACCCTCAACCCGCTCGCGTACACCCACGCGGTCCTGAGCATCATCCTGCCGGTGCTCTTCGTGATCATGGGCGGCATCGGTCTGCCGGGCGGCGCCGTGTTCATCGACCGGAACCGGGTCCGGGGCCGTTGGAAGCACAGCCTCATCTCCGCCGCCGGCCCGCTCGCGAACGTCCTGTTCGCCGTCGTCTGCACGGCGCCGTTCTGGCTCGGCGCCCTCGACGGCGTGCCGGTCACCTTCCAGTACGCGCTCGCCTTCCTGGCGTTCCTCCAGGTGACGGCCGCGCTCCTGAACTTCCTGCCGGTGCCGGGCCTCGACGGCTACGGCGTGATCGAGCCCTGGCTGTCGTACAACATCAAGCGCCAGATCGAGCCGTACGCGCCCTACGGGTTCTTCGTCGTGATCGCGCTGCTCTTCGTCCCGGCGGTCAACGGGGCCTTCTTCGACGCGATCGACGGGCTGCTGAGGGCGCTCGACGTGCCCGAGGTATCCCGCTACTGCGGCTCCACGCTCTACCGGTTCTGGCAGGAGACGCCGGAGTTCTGCCAGGCCGGCTAGGGCCCGTCCGACCTGATCCGCCGGCGCTCGTGCTCAGTGCACCTGGCGCTCGGCGGTCATGCGGGCGCGCTTGATGTAGAACCAGGCCATGTTCGAGGACAGGCCGGCGAGCAGCACCCACACGATGCCGATCAGGCTGCCCTGGACGAAGGAGACGACGGCTGCGGCGACGGCGAGCGCGCAGACGACCAGGGCGTAGAGGGCGAGGCGGGGCATGGGGTCGGCTCCTGTCCGGGTACGGCGTGTGGTGCCCGTCCAGTGTCCCCCATGCCCCGGTCCGCGACGGGACCGGCTCCGGCGGATCCGGCTCAGACGTCCGTGACCCGCAGACCCGCGTGGGCCTTGTAGCGGCGGTTCACCGAGATCAGGTTCGCGACGAGCGACTCGACCTGGTGGGCGTTGCGCAGCCGGCCGGCGAAGACGCCCCGCATACCGGGGATGCGCCCGGCCAGCGCCTGGACGAGTTCCACGTCGGCGCGCACCTCGCCGAGGACCATCACGTCGGTGTCGATCTCCTCGATCGAGGCGTCCTGGAGCAGCACCGCCGACAGGTGGTGGAAGGCGGCGGTGACCCGCGAGTCCGGCAGCAGCGCCGCGGCCTGCTCGGCGGCGGAGCCCTCCTCGGGCTTGAGGGCGTAGGCGCCCTTCTTGTCGAAGCCGAGCGGGTTCACGCAGTCCACCACGAGCTTGCCGGCGAGCTCCTCGCGCAGCGACTCCAGGGTCTTGGCGTGCCCGTCCCACGGCACGGCCACGATCACGATGTCGCTGCGCCGCGCGCACTCGGCGTTGTCGGCGCCCTCGACGCCGAGGCCGAGCTCGTCGGCCGCGGTCCGGGCGCGGTCGGCGGCGCGCGAGCCGATGATCACCTTCTGGCCGGCCTTGGCGAGCCGGTAGGCGAGGCCGCGGCCCTGGTCGCCGGTGCCGCCGAGGACGCCGACGACGAGGCCGGAGACGTCCGGGAGGTCCCAGGGGTCCTTGGGGGCGGGTGCAGTGGTGGAGGAAGTCATGGCCTCGACATTACTGGCCGGTCGCCCTCGGCCGGACCCGTCCGGGTGAGTCCGGCTCGAACGCCCGCCCGCGAGGCCCCGCCTCGGGCACCATGCGGCCCATGGACGCCGTACGTGTCGCACTGCTGCGCGAGGTGCTCGCCGGGACCGAGTGGCCGGCCGCGGCCCGCCGGTTCGCGGGCTCGCTCCGGTCCTGCGTCGTCTCCCACGGCGGCGGGCTGCTCCTCGTGGGCACGGAGGAGTACGAGCCGTGGCACCTGGCCGCCCACCTGGTCGACGAGTCCGCCTGGTCGGGCCGCCCCGAGCTGGCCCCGACGCTCGTCCGCCACCGGGTCCGGCCCGGCGACCCGGCGCACCTGGCGGTGGGCCTGGGGCGGATCGAGTCCGCGGGGCGCGGGGCGACGCTGCTGATGGTCGCGCCGTCGCGGCCCGACGAGGGTCTCCTGGAACGCGTCCACGACGCGCGCAGGGCCGGGGCGACGGTGCTGTCCCTGGACGGCGGCGATACGGAGCTGCTCGGCCTGGCGCACGAGACGCTGACGGTGGCGGCGGACGCGGAGGTGGACCTCGACACCGTGCAGCACCTGGTGAGCGCGGCGACGGGTGAGAACTGCCTGCCCCCGGCCCCCCGCGGCCGTCTCCGCTTCCGCGACCGCCTGTCCCGCCTGGCCGACCAGTTGACGGCCCCGCCCCCGCCCCGGTGGTGACCGCTGACCGCACCCGCCACCAACCGCCACCACACCCCCTCGCCGGCCCGCGGCCATGCCCCTGGCCCGGCCCGCCGGCACACCCCCTCGGGCTGTCCCGCCGCGCCTCCCGCCCCGCCCGTCGGCATGCCCCTCGCGCCGGCCGCCGCGCCTCC
Organism: Streptomyces sp. NPDC051921; assembly: GCF_040680975.1. NCBI lineage: Bacteria > Bacillati > Actinomycetota > Actinomycetes > Kitasatosporales > Streptomycetaceae > Streptomyces > Streptomyces sp. NPDC051921. Next base: position 280,425 of record NZ_JBFAXU010000008.1, on the reverse strand, counting down.
TCTCCCCCGCCCCCGCGGACGCGCCCCCGTCCCGGCCCGCCCCGCCGGCCTCACGTCCCGGCCCGCCCGTAAATCGGTTGCCCGAGGAGACCGCCCGGTCGAGCATGACCCCTCGTGAAAAGCCTCGTCCGTCTGTTCCCCGACCTCGCGCCCTGGCGCTCCTCCCGTGACTTCCGGCTGCTCTGGGTGCAGGGGATCGTCGCCTTCTTCGCGAGCTTCATGGCGCTGATCGCGCTGCCGCTGCAGATCAAGGAGCTGACCGACTCGCCGTTCGCGGTCGGTGCGATGGGCGCCGTGGAGCTGGTCCCGCTCGTGGTGTTCGGGCTGTACGGCGGGGCGCTGGCGGATGCCGTCGACCGGCGGAAGGTGATCGTGGCGACGGAGGCCGGGCTCGGGGTCCTGGCCCTGGTCCTGTTGCTCAACGCGCTGCTGCCGCGGCCCCTGCTGTGGCCGTTGTACGTCGTCGCCGCCGGTGTCTCGGCCCTCGCCGGGCTGCAGCGGCCGGCGCTCGACTCGCTGATGGCCCGGATCGTGCCGCACGAGCAGCAGACGGCGGCCGCCGCCCTGAACTCGCTGCGCTGGCAGGTGGGCTCCATCGCCGGGCCCGCGCTCGCGGGCCTGGTCGTCGCCTACGCGGGTCACGCGCCGGCGTACGCGGTGGCCGTCGCGGGGTTCGTCGTCTCGGTCCTCCTGTGCCGCCGGCTCTCGCCCGCGCCTCCGGCGCACGACGCCGACAAGCCGTCGCTGCGCGGGATCGTGGAGGGCGCGCGGTACGCGTGGTCGCGGCCGGTGCTGCTCGGCACCTACGCGATCGACCTGGCGGCGATGTTCTTCGCCTTCCCGAACACGATCTTCCCGTTCCTCGCCGACGAGCTGGACGCGGACTGGTCGCTCGGCCTGATGTACGCGGCGGGTTCGGTCGGCTCGCTCGTGCTCGGGCTCACCAGCGGCTGGACGTCGAAGGTCCGTCGGCACGGCCTGCTCGTGGTGGCCGGGGCGACCGGCTGGGGGGTGGCGATCGCGGCGGCGGGCTGGTTCGGGAACATCTGGCTGGTGCTGCTCTGCCTGGCGTTCGCGGGCGCCGGCGACATGCTGAGCGGTCTCGGGCGCTCCACCATCTGGAACCAGACCATCCCGGAGGAGCTGCGCGGCCGGCTCGCGGGCATCGAGGTGCTCTCGTACAGCGTCGGCCCGCAGCTCGGTCAGGTCCGCGCGGGCACGATGGCCGGCTGGACGGGCACCCGGGCGGCGGTCTGGTCGGGCGGTGTCGCGTGCGTCGCCTCGGTCGGCCTGCTGTGCCTCGCGCTGCCGAAGCTGCTCTCGTACGACGCCGCGACGGACGAGGACGCACTGGCCCGCAAGGCCCGGCGGGAGACGCCCGCCGCGGCGGGCGGCAGCGCCTGACAGCCGTCAGTAGCCGGTGTTCGGTGATGCGCCGCCGACCGTGATCTCCGTCTTCATACCGAGGTCCTTGTGGCCGTCGACCGGGCAGTAGATCTCGTACGTGCCGGACTTCAGGGTCACTTGGAGCGTGGCGGACTCACCCGGTGCGAGCGGGTCCGTCTTCTGCTCGCCGCCGGGGCCCTCGATCTCCAGGGCGTGCTCGTGCTGCCCGGTGTTCTTCACGACGAATTCGTGGGCGCCGGGCTCGAAGGTCTGCTTCGACAGGGTGATGCGGAAGTCGGCGAGGTCCGCGTCCACCTGGGTCGCTCCCGCCGTCGTCGGCTTCGGGGGCGGGGTGGTCGCACCTCCGCCGTCTTCGCCGCCGTCGCCGCAGGCGGCGAGCAGGGCGGTCAGGGCGCCGGCCGCCAGACCGAGCGCCACGCGGTTCCGGGTTCGTCGGTTCGTCATGGTTCGGCCCTCATGGTCCGGTCGTCCGCGGGGTCCTCCGCAGGGAATACGGCCGGGCCCCGGCAGCGGATTGCGGCGGACAATGGCCGCAGGCACTCCCCTTGAAGGAGCCGTCTCACGGGGGACGTCCTGACGGGGCCGTCCCTTGCGCGGGGCCGTCCCTTGCGCGGGGCCGTCCCTTGCGGGGCGGCGATCCCGCGGCAATCCCCTCGGGGCGACGGAACGTATCCACGGGTATGCGGAGCATGGGCCCGTCTCTGGGACGGGTGTCCGACGAGGCACTGCTCTCCGGTCTGGCCACGGGCGATCCGGAGATCGCGGTGGCCTTCGTGCGCCGTTTCCAGCGCACGGTCTTCGGGGTGGCGGTGGCCGTCGTCGGCGATCCCGGGCTGGCCGAGGACATCGCCCAGCAGACGTTCGAGCGGGCCTGGCGGCACGCCCAGGTCTACGACTCCCGGCGCGGCTCCGTGCGGACCTGGCTGACGACCATCGCCCACCGTCTGGCGATCGACGCGGTACGGGCCCGGCGGGCGAGTCCCGTCGCGCCCGAGGACCTGGAAGCGCTGCTCGGGGCCGTGACGGAGACGCCCGAGCGGCGGGCGCTCGCCGAGGAGGGCTCGGAACGGGTCCGGCGCGCGGTGGCGACGCTGCCGCGGGAGCAGGCGCGGGCCCTGGTGATGGCGGGGATCTACGGGATGACGGCGCGCGAGATCGCCGGCTTCGAGGACATTCCGCTGGGCACGGCCAAGACGCGGATCCGTACGGCGACGATCAAGGTGCGGGCGCTGCTGGGGGGCGAGGCCGACCGCGGCGGCGAGGGCCGGACCGGTACGGAGGAGGGGCGGTGAGCGGCATGGAGTGCGCGCGGCTGCGGGAGCTGGGGGCCGAGCTGGCGCTGGGGGTCCTCCCGGCCCGGGAGCGGGCCGAGGCGGTCGCCCATCTGGACCGCTGCGCGGACTGCCGGGAGTACGTCGAGCGGCTGACCGTGGTGGGGGACGGACTGCTCGGGCTGCTGCCGGACGCCGAGCCGCCGGTCGGCTTCGAGACGCGGGTGGCGCAGGCGCTGGATCCGCCGCCGGTCCGGCCGGGACGGCGCCGCGGGAGGGTGCGGCTCGCGGTGGCGGGGGCGGCGGCCGCGCTCGCGTGCGGCTTCGGGGGGTGGGCGGTCGGCACGGTGGTGGAGGGCGCGCCGCCGGCCGTCGAGCGGCAGTCGGGGCTCCTGGAGGCGGCGTTGGTCTCCCATGGGCACCAGGTCGGGCGGATCTACGCCCACCCGGCGACGGGCTCGGACCCGGGAGCGGGAGCGGGGACGCGCGGCTGGGTGTACATGTCCGTGGACCTGGAGGGGGTGGGCCCGGGGCCGGTGCGGTGCCTGCTCGTACGGTCCGACGGCTCCGTGGTGCCGGTGGGCTCGTTCCCGCTCGGGGACGGCTACGGGTACTGGGGTGCGCCGGCCGACGTCGACCCGGCGACGGTGACCGGAGCCCGGCTGGTGGCCGCGGACGGCACGGTCCTGGCGACGGCGCGCTTCCCGGCGCCGGCGGGGGCGGGTCAGGGCCCGTCGGGCCCGGCCCTCGCCCCGGCCCCTCGGGCGGCGCGCTGACCGTCAACCCTCGGACTCGTCCTTGCCCGCCTTGTCGTGCCACTTCGGGTCGGTGTCCCACTCCAGGTTCCGCTCCTGCGCGGTCTCCATCGCGTGGGCGGCCTCCTCACGGCTGGCGTAGGGGCCGAAGCGGTCCTTCGCCGGGCAGTCGGGGCCCTCCTCGACCTTCTTGTGCTGCAGGCAGTAGTACCACTCGCCCGGCTTGCCGGCCGTGCGCTTCTTGAACAGGGCCATCCTCGGCTCCTTCCTCCGTCACCATGCTGCCCCAGACGCGGTCGTTAGACTCGCTGACATGTCTGGCCAGTCGCTTCTCGTACCGGGGGAGCTGTCCCCCCACCGTTCCGTTCCGGGGTCCATCCGCCGCCCCGAATACGTCGGAAAGCCCGCCCCCACCCCGTACTCCGGTCCGGAGGTGCAGGACTCCGACACCGTCGAGCGGATGCGGATCGCCGGCCGCATCGCCGCGCAGGCGATGGAGGAGGCCGCCAAGCACATCGCGCCGGGCGTGACCACGGACGAGCTGGACCGGGTCGCCCACGAGTTCATGTGCGACCACGGGGCCTACCCGTCCACGCTCGGCTACCGCGGCTTCCCCAAGTCGCTGTGCGCGTCGATCAACGAGGTCATCTGCCACGGCATCCCGGACTCCACCGTCCTGAAGGACGGCGACATCGTGAACCTGGACGTGACCGCGTACATCAACGGCGTCCACGGAGACAACAACGCCACCTATCTCTGCGGCGACGTGGACGAGGAGTCCCGGCTGCTCGTCGAGCGGACCCGGGAGTCCCTGAACCGGGCGATCAAGGCGGTCAAGCCGGGCCGCCAGGTCAACATCATCGGCCGGGTCATCGAGTCGTACGCCAAGCGCTTCGGCTACGGCGTCGTCCGGGACTTCACGGGGCACGGCATCAACTCGTCCTTCCACTCCGGGCTGATCATTCCGCACTACGACTCCCCGCACCACACCACGGTCATCCAGCCGGGCATGACGTTCACGATCGAGCCGATGCTGACGCTCGGCACGCACGAGTACGACATGTGGGAGGACGGCTGGACCGTGGTCACCAAGGACCGGAAGCGGACGGCGCAGTTCGAGCACACGCTCGTGGTGACGGAGACCGGGGCGGACATTCTTACGTTGCCCTGACCCGTCCGAGGGGTAGCGTTTTTACCGACAGGACGTCGGGAACCAGTTGACTTAGGTAAGCCTAAGTTGGCACGATCGGCAGTGTTCCCGACCCCTACGGTCCCGACGGTCCCGGAGGCATGCCTTGGACACCCCCTTCTCGACGCTCATCCGCACCGCCTCGCACGAGCAGCACACCGAGGCGGAGTCGTCGACGTTCATGAGCGACCTCCTCGGCGGACGACTCGCCGTGGACGCGTACGCGCGCTACACGGAGCAGCTCTGGTTCGTGTACCGCGCCCTGGAGGACGCTGCGGAGGCACTGAAGGCCGACCCGGTCGCCGGGCCCTTCATACAGCCGGAGCTGTTCCGGACGGCCGCCCTGGAGCAGGACCTGGCGCATCTGCGCGGCCCCGGCTGGCGCACCGGGGCCACGGCCCTGCCGGCCACCGAGGCGTACGCCGCGCGGGTCGCCGAGTGCGCCCGCGACTGGCCCGCCGGATACGTGGCGCACCACTACACGCGCTATCTGGGCGACCTGTCGGGCGGTCAGATCATCCGCGACAAGGCCGAGCGCACCTGGGGCTTCGCGCGCAAGGGCGACGGCGTGCGGTTCTACGTCTTCGACGGGATCTCCAACCCGGCCGCCTTCAAGCGGGCGTACCGGGAGCTGCTGGACGGCGTGAACGCCGACGACCTGGAGAAGCAGCGGATCGTCGACGAGTGCAAGCGCGCCTTCGACTTCAACGGCGCGGTGTTCCGGGAGCTGGCGGGCGAGTTCCCGCTCAGCGCCGCCTGAGGCTCAGACGGTCAGGGTCCGCTCCAGGCGGACCCGGCCGCCGAGTTCCACGATGCCGTCGGGGCCGGGGGCGGTGAGCAGCTGCGAGCCACGGCCCTGGGTGATGTTGAGCGCCCGGTCCAGTTCGGCGGTGAGCAGCAGCGCCGCCGCGCCGGTCGCCTCATCCTCGTCGATGCCGTCGCCACGCCCGGGGAAACCGCGCGCCCTGACCCGGCCCGCCGCCTCCTCCTCCCAGGCCCAGGCGTAGACCCACTCCCCCGGCTCGGGCACCTCCAGGGCATCGACCTCGGCGGCGGACCCGTACTGCCGCAGCGTGCGCGGCGGCGCCCATTCGGCGCGCGCCTCGATCCAGGTGAACTCCCCGTCGCCGCGCACCCACACCTCGCCGGCCTGCGGACGGACGACCTCCAGGTCGAGCAGCCAGGCCGCGCCGACGAGCGGGTGTCCGGCGAAGGGCAGCCGGAGTCCGGGCGTGTAGATGTCGACGATCCCGTGCTCGGGGTCGTCGACGAACACCGTCTCGCTGAACCCGAGTTCCTTCGCGAGCGCCTGCCGCGACGCCTCCTCGGGGTACCCGCGCGCATCCCGCACGACCCCGAGCGCGTTGCCGTGGCGGCCGTCGCCCGCACAGAAGACCCGCAGGACGTCGATGTCAGTCGTGTTCATGCCGGAATTCAACCATCCAGCCGTCCCCCTCCGCGGGTCCGCCGGGAATCGGCCGGGATACGCGGCAGGGCCGCACCGGCAGCCGGTGGAGGTGTTCCCGCCTCCGCGGACCGGCTCCCCGCCGGTCCTACCGACCCGTAACCCGAATCAGGACAATTCACGCGCCTTTGCCAGCCCTTGACCTCGCCGTGGAATCCCCATGAGTTCGCCGTGACCGAGCCGTGTCCGGTCCGCCGGACCTGAGAGCTGAATCACTGGACGGGCGGGTATGGCTGAGGTAAGCCTCGGTTAAGTTAGGTCCGCCTCACCCCCGTCCCCGCCGTTCGTCCCCGAGTGGAGCACTCATGCGAGCCGTCCGCCTCTCCGTCGTCACCGCCGCCGCCACCGCGGCGACTCTGGCCGCCGTCACGGGCTGCACCCAGAAAAGCGACTCCAAGGCCGACGACGGCGCGATCCAGGTGATCGCGAAGGACGACTCCTGCGAGGTCTCGAAGAAGCAGTTCCCGGCCGGCCACGTGAAGCTGAACGTGGAGAACCGCGGCAGCAAGGTCACCGAGGTCTACGTCCTCTTCCCGGACGACCGCATCGTCACCGAGCGCGAGAACATCGGCCCCGGCACCAAGGCCACCATCACCGCCGAGATCAAGGCCGGCGACTACGCGATCGCCTGCAAGCCCGGCATGAAGGGCGACGGCATCCGCCAGCAGGTCAAGGTCACCGGCGGCGGCGCGGGCGGCGCCGAGCGCTCCCCCGAGATGGACGCGGCCGTCGCCGCCTACCGCCAGTACGTGCAGGCCCAGGCCGACGAGACCCTGCCGAAGGTGAAGGTCTTCACCGACGCCGTCCGCGCCGGTGACGTCGAGGCCGCCAAGAAGGCCTACGCCGACTCCCGCATCGGCTGGGAGCGCACCGAGCCGGTCGCCGAGTCCTTCGGCGACATCGACCCGAAGGTCGACGTCCGCGAGGACGGCCTGGAGGCCGGCCAGAACCCGGCCACGGACTGGACCGGCTGGCACCGCCTGGAGAAGGCGCTGTGGCAGGACAAGAAGATCGGCGACCGCGAGAAGCAGCTCGCCGACCTCCTCGACAAGGACCTGGCCGACTGGCAGAAGCGGGTCGGCAAGGCCGAGATCACCCCGACCTCCATGGCCAACGGCGCCAAGGAGCTCCTGGACGAGGTCGCCACCGGCAAGGTCACCGGCGAGGAGGAGCGCTACTCGCACACCGACCTGGTCGACTTCAAGGCCAACGTCGAGGGCGCGCAGAAGTCCTTCGAGCTGCTCAAGCCGGTCGCCTCGAAGAACGACCCGAAGCTGGTCGCCGAGCTCGACAAGCAGTTCGCCGCCCTGAACGCGCTGCTCGACAAGTACCGCACGGACAAGGCGAGCTACGTCTTCACCTCGTACGAGAAGGTCTCCGAGGCGCAGCGCAAGGAGCTCTCGGACGGCGTCAACGCCCTGGCCGAGCCGCTCTCCAAGCTCGCCGCCGCGGTCGTGAAGTAAGCAGGGGGACACCAGCATGACCGACGACCTCGAGAACTCCGTGGAGCAGACCGGCTCCGCTCCCTCCCGCCGTTCCGTGATCGGCTGGGGCGGTGCCGGGCTCGCGCTCGGCGCCGCCGCGGCGGGTGGCGCCGTCGCCCTCACCCGGAGCGGCGACGTCGCCGTCCCGGTCGCCGAGACCGGCGGGGCCGTCCCCTTCCACGGCGAGCACCAGGCCGGGATAGCCACCGCCGTCCAGGACCGTCTGCACTTCGCGGCCTTCGACGTGAAGACCACGGACCGCGCCGAGCTCGTCCAGCTCCTGAAGGACTGGACCCGGGCGGCCGAGCGCATGACGGCCGGCCAGGAAGTCGGCGAGGGCGCCTACGGCGGCCTGGCGGAGGCCCCGCCGGACGACACGGGCGAAGCCCTCGGCCTCAAGCCCTCCCGGCTCACCCTCACCATCGGCTTCGGCCCCTCGCTCTTCGACGGCCGCTTCGGCCTCGCCGGCAAGCGGCCCGGCGCCCTGGTGGACCTCCCCAAGTTCCCGGGCGACAACCTGGACCCGGCCCGCAGCGGCGGTGACCTGTGCGTCCAGGCCTGCGCGGACGACCCCCAGGTCGCCGTGCACGCCATCCGCAACCTGGCCCGGATCGGCTTCGGCAAGGTCGCGGTGCGCTGGTCGCAGCTGGGCTTCGGCAAGACGTCCTCGACGACCCCGGACGCGCAGACCCCGCGCAACATGATGGGCTTCAAGGACGGCACGCGGAACATCGCGGGCACCGACACCGCCGCGCTGGACAAGCACGTGTGGGTCGCTGCCAAGGACGTGCCGCAGCAGGCGGCCTGGATGGCGGGCGGCTCGTACCTCGTCGCCCGCCGGATCCGGATGAACATCGAGACCTGGGACCGTACTCCGCTCCAGGAGCAGGAGGACATCTTCGGCCGCGACAAGAAGGAAGGCGCGCCCGTCGGCAAGGCCAAGGAGCACGACGAGCCCTTCCTGAAGGCGATGAAGCCGGAGGCGCACGTGCGCCTCGCGCACCCGGACTCCAACGGCGGGGCGACGATCCTGCGCCGCGGCTACTCCTTCACGGACGGCACGGACGGCCTCGGCCGTCTCGACGCGGGCCTGTTCTTCCTCGCGTACCAGCGGGACGTCCGCAAGGGCTTCATCCCGGTGCAGACCTCGCTGGCCCGGGCGGACGTCCTCAACGAGTACATCCAGCACGTGGGTTCGGCGATGTTCGCGATCCCGCCGGGCGTCCGTGACAGGGACGACTGGTGGGGCCGGGCGCTGTTCGCGTAACCGCCGTTCTCGTCATCGAAGGAGGATTCCGACGTGTTCGGGAACTATCTGATCGGCCTGCGTGAGGGTCTCGAGGCCAGCCTGGTCGTCTGCATCCTCATCGCCTACCTGGTGAAGACGGGGCGCCGTGACGCCCTGCGGCCGATCTGGATCGGCATCGGCGTCGCGGTCGGGCTCGCGCTCGCCTTCGGCGCCGGCCTCGAGTTCGGCTCGCAGGAGCTGACCTTCGAGGCGCAGGAGGCGCTCGGCGGCTCGCTGTCGATCCTGGCCGTGGGTCTGGTGACCTGGATGGTCTTCTGGATGCGCCGGACCGCCCGCCACCTGAAGGCGGAGCTGCACGGCAAGCTGGACGCGGCCCTCCAGATGGGTACGGGCGCGCTGGTCGCGACCGCGTTCCTGGCGGTGGGCCGCGAGGGCCTGGAGACGGCGCTGTTCGTGTGGGCGTCCGTGCGCGCCTCGTCGGACGGCACGTACGCGCCGCTGGTCGGCGTGGTCCTCGGCCTGCTCACCGCGGTGTTCCTGGGCTGGCTGTTCTACCAGGGCGCGCTGAGGATCAACCTGGCGAAGTTCTTCACCTGGACCGGCGGCATGCTGGTCGTGGTGGCCGCGGGCGTCCTCGCGTACGGCGTGCACGACCTGCAGGAGGCGCGGTTCCTCGGCGGTCTGGAGAACAAGGCCTTCGACATCTCCGGGACGATCGCGCCGGACGGCTGGCTCGGCACGCTCCTGAAGGGCGTGTTCAACTTCCAGCCCGACCCGACGGTCCTTCAGGTCACGGTGTGGGCGCTGTATCTGATCCCCACGCTCGCCATCTTCCTGGCCCCGGTAGGGTCGGGTCCGTCCAAGCGGGTGGAGAAGCAGAAGGCGACCGATGAGAAGGCTGAGGCGAACCGGGCGGAAGCGGCCGGCTGACACGCTCCTCGCGGCGGTGACGGCCACCGGCCTGGCACTGACCGCGAGTGGCTGTGTGACGGTGCACGGCGAGCGGGAGCTGATTCCCGCGACGAACCGGACCGAGGCCGCGCAGGCCCTCAAGGACTTCACCGAAGCCTTCAACAAGGCCGACAAGGCCTACGACCCGACGCTCGACGCGGGCCGGGTCACCGGCCCGCTCGGGGAGATCAACCAGGCGGGTCTGAGGTCGCGTCAGGTCACCAGCCCCGGCGGCAACAAGGACCACCAGCCGCTGGAGCTCACCGACGCCAGGTACGTCATACCCCGCAAGGCCGGCTGGCCGCGCTGGTTCGTCGCCGACACCGACTCCAACCGGGACGAAGACCAGGGCCCCGGGGACAACCGCTGGGTCCTGGTCTTCGTGCGCGCCGCCGCGGCGCAGCCGTGGCAGGTCGCCTATCTGTCGATCCTGACCCCGGACGAGATCCCCGCCTTCAGGACCGAGGCCGGGTACGCCGTGCCGGTCGCCGCCGACGCGAAGGACCTCGCCGTCGCGCCGGCGGCGCTCGGCGAGCGGTACGTGTCGTTCCTCAAGGACGGGCAGCAGGGGCCGTTCGCCGCCGGCCCGCACACCACCGAGTGGCGGGCCGAGCGGAAGAAGGCGGCCAGCCGGCCCGGGCTCGCCACCCAGTACGTCGACCAGCCGGAGAACCGCGGGGACTTCGCGCCCCTGGGCCTGGCCACGGAGGACGGCGGAGCCCTGGTCTTCTTCGCCACCCGCTACTTCGAGCGGCAGACGGCCGCCCCGGGCTACCGGCCGAAGGTGGGCGCGGACGTGAAGGCCCTGATGACCGGCCAGCTCAAGAACACGGTCACCAAGCGGTGGGTGTCGAGCCAGGCGGTCCTGGTGAAGCCGGCGGGCACGGCGGCCGACGGGGTCGTGGTCGTGGGCCGGCTCCAGGGTGTGACGGCGGCGGAGGGGTCGTGACCCCTCCCCCGCCTCCGGGCGCGCTCAGCGGCTGAGCGGCCAGGCGACCTCGTGGTCCACGGACCCGCCCTGCTCGGCCGCGTGGCGGGCGCAGGCGTCGGTGAGGGCCTCGATGAGGCCGAGCGGCTCGGGCAGGGGGTGCTCGGGGCCGCGGAGCCAGCCGAGCACCGGCTGCGTGCCCTCGTCACCGGGGAGCCGGGAGGGCGGTACGAGCACGTAGCTGCCGCGGCAGTGCCAGCGCAGGCCCGGATGCTCGTCCATGGTCTCGGGATGGCAGTCCAGCTCGCAGGGCCACCACTCGTCCTCGTCCTCGGGGGTGCCGCGGGTGGCGGTGAAGAACAGCATGCGGCCCTCGTCGTCCCGGTCCTCGGCCGCGCCGGAGACGGCGACCGGGCCGACCTCGACGCCCTCGGCGAGCAGCCGGTCCAGGGCGGCCCGGCCGGCGGCGAGGGGCACGTCGAGGACGTCGTGGACCATGCCGGTGGCGGTGATGAAGTTGGCCTCGGGCTGGTTGCGGGCCCAGCGCTCGATCTGGGCGCGGTCGGTGGTCGACTGGGTCTGCCAGGCGAAGGAGACCGGGTGCCGGGCGGGGGTGGGGCAGCCGATCCGCTCACAGGAACAGCGGTAGCCGACGGGGTACGCGGCGGGGGCGAGGGGCATGCCCGCGGCGGCGACGGCCAGGAGCGTCTTCTCGCGGTCGTTCTCGACGTCGGCCGCGCTCCGCTCGGGGCGCCCACGCAGCCGCTGCACGAATTTCGCGAGTTTGCTCTCCGTGCCGCGGTAGCGGCCGATGCCGTCGCCCATCTATCCCCTCACCTCATGCCCGCCCGTTCGGTCCTACGGGCTCTCCATGGTCCCACCATCCTGCGCCCCGGGTGACCGGAGTCGGGAACCGGGGTCCGTGCCCTGGGTCACGGCCGGACGGCGAGGCCCCGCAACGCGTGCTCGACGAGGGCGTCCGCGTAGGCGTGGGTGAGGGGCCGGGTGCGGTGCAGCCAGCGGTGGTGGAGGGGGCCGACGAGGAGCTCGACGGCGATCCACGGATCGACGTCGGGGTCGACCTCGCCGGCGGCCTGAGCGGCCTCGATGCGGCGGACGTAGAGCCGGAGCTGGGGTTCGAGCAGCTTGGCGGTGAACTCGGCGCCGAGCGCGGGGTCGACGATCCCCTCGGCGGCGAGGGCGCGGGTGGGCCGGTCGAAGGTCGGGGCGTTGAGCTCGTCGACGGTGGCGCGCAGCACGAGCTTGAGGTCGGCGCCGAGGTCGCCGGTGTCGGGGATCTCACTCCCGGCGGTGGCGTCCACCGCCTCGCGGGCCTGCTCGGCGAGGTCGAGGAAGGCCTCCATGAGGACGGCGGCCTTGGAGTTGGCGGGCCACCAGCGGTAGATGGTCTGCTTGCCGACACCGGCCCGGGCGGCGATGCCCTCGACGGTGGTCTTCGCGTAGCCGGCCTCGGAGACGAGGTCGAGGGCGGCGGCGTAGATGGCGCGGCGGGAGCGTTCGCTGCGACGGGAGGAGTCGGGCGCCTTGGTGTCGGACATGGACCCACGCTACCAGCAGACGAGACGCCCCGTCTCGCCGCCTGTTCTTCATCCGAATCACCCGAACGGTCCACTGCGCACGGCCCTCGGAAAGCGGACCATGGGCTCAACGATCAGCATCGACGATCAGCGACCGTAGAGGAGCCCTCTTTGCGCAACACTCCGCGCGAGGCCTCGCCCCGCCGTTATCTGATGTGCGCACCCACGCACTTCGAGGTGACGTACTCCATCAACCCCTGGATGGACCCCACGAAGCCGGTCGACCTGCCGCTCGCCCTCGCGCAGTGGGAGGACCTGCGCGACCGCTACCGCGCACTCGGCCACACCGTCGAACTGCTCGACCCGGCCCCGGGCCTGCCGGACATGGTCTTCGCCGCGAACGGCGCCACGGTGGTGGACGGCCGGGTCCTCGGCGCCAGGTTCGCCCACCCGGAGCGCTCGGCCGAGGCCTCGGCGCACCTGGACTGGTTCCGCAGGAACGGTTATCCGGACGCGGACGTACGGGTGCCTGAGCACGTGAACGAGGGCGAGGGCGACTTCGCCGTGACCGCCTCCTGGATCCTGGCCGGCCGGGGCTTCCGCTCCAGCCCGCTCTCGCACGACGAGGCCCAGGAGTTCTTCGGCCGGCCGGTGATCGGCCTGGAACTGGTGGACCCCCGCTACTACCACCTGGACACGGCGCTGTGCGTCCTGGACGACGCGGCCGACGAGATCATGTACTTCCCCGACGCCTTCTCCCCCGGCAGCCGGGCCGTCCTGAAGCGGCTCTTCCCGGACGCGCTGACCGCCGGCGAGCCGGACGCCGCCGCGCTCGGCCTGAACGCGGTGAGCGACGGACGGCACGTCCTGCTCCCGCAGGCGGCGGTGGGCCTCTACGACCCGCTGCGGGAGCGCGGCTTCGAACCGATCGGGATGGACCTGGGCGAGCTGCTCAAGGGCGGTGGCAGCGTGAAGTGCTGCACCCAGGAGTTGCGACCCTAGGCCCCCCGGCCAGTACTCCTCCGGCAGCCCTCCGCCGGCAGCCCTCCGCCGTCAGCCCTCCGCCGTCGGCCAGGAGTCTCCCCAGTCGGCGTCACGGGCCTGCTTGTACAGGGGCCCGTGGCGCTTCGTGACGGTCTCGCGGGCGAGCCCGTCGGGGCCGCACAGGTCGAGCAGGACCTGACCCTTGCGGATCTGCGGCTTGCGGGTGATGCGGGCGGCGACCGGAGTCACGGGGAACCGGGTCGCGGCGACGTAGCTGTACTTCTCGTCCTCGTACGGCAGCGAGCCGCCCTTCACCCGCCGGTGCAGCGAGGAGCGGCTGACCCTGGCCGCGAAGTGGCACCAGTCGGTGCCCGGCACGATCGGGCAGGCGCCGCTGTGCGGGCAGGGCGCGGCGACGGTGAAGTCGGCCTCGACGAGCAGGGTGCGGGCGGCGATGATCCGCTCGTAGCCGTCGGGCGTGCCCGGCTCGACGACGACGACGGCCTGCGCGACGCGCGCGGCCTCGGTGACGAGCGCGGTGCGGTCGGCCTCGGTCAGCTCGTTGAGCACGTACGAGACGGTCACGAGGTCGGTCTCGGGGAGCTTCAGCGCCCCGCCGATCCGCTCCCGGCGCCACTCGGCCTCGAAGACGTCCCGGGCGAGCTCCCGGCCGATCGCGAGGGCCGGCTCGGCCCAGTCCAGGACGGTGGTGCGGGCCGCGCCCTCCCAGGTCTCCGCGACCGCCCAGCTCGCCGCGCCGGTCCCGCCGCCGACGTCCGTGTGCGTGGCGGGCGCCCAGTCGGGCGCGGCGTCGGCGAGGGCGTACAGGGCGGCGCTCACCGCCTCGAAGGTGGCGGGCATCCGGTACGCGGCGTAGGCGGCGACGTCGGACCGGTCGCGCAGCACGGGCGCGTCGGTCGGGGTGGCCCCCCGGTAGTTGGCGATCAGCCGCTCGACGGCCTGCGTGGCCTGCCGCGGGGGCAGCCCGTCGAGGACGGCGGCGAGGGCGGCGCGCAGGGTGTCGGCGGAGGGGTGGGAGGCGTTCACCGGCCCATTTTAGGCGGCTTCCGCGCTCTGCTCGGCGTGCCTCTGCCAGGGCCGGCAGAGCAGCAGGAAACAGGCGAGGGCGGCGACCGCGCAGCTCACCTGGACCACGGCCATGGGGACGGCGGTGGCCTCGCCCGCGATGCCGACCAGCGGCGAGACGACGGCGCCGACGAGGAAGGAGGAGGTGCCGAGCAGGGCGGAGGCGGATCCGGCGGCGTGCGGGGTGCGCATCAGGGCCTGGGCGTTGGTGTTGGGCATCGCGAGGCCCATCGCCGACATCAGGACGAAGAGTCCGGCGGCGACCGGTGCGAGCCCCGGCTCGCCGAACACGCCACTGGTCATCAGGAGCAGCGCGACGGAGGCGAGCAGGATGGTGCCGAGGCCCCAGCCGAGCGCCTTGTCGAGGCTGACCCGGCCCACGAGGAGCTTGCCGTTGATCTGACCGACGGCCACGAGCCCGATCGAGTTGAGGCCGAAGAGCAGGCTGAAGGTCTGCGGGGAGGCGCCGTAGATCTCCTGGACGACGAAGGGCGAGGCGGAGATGTACGCGAAGAGGGCGGCGAACGCCAGGCCGCCGGCCAGCATGTAGCCGGTGAAGACGCGGTCGGCGAGCAGGCCGCGCATGGTGCGCAGGGCCTCGCCGACGCCGCCCGCGTGACGTCGCCCGGGCGGCAGGGTCTCGTGCAGGAAGCGCCAGACGAAGAAGGTGAGGACGAGTCCGACGCCGGTGAGGACGTGGAAGACGCCCCGCCAGTCGGTGATCCGCAGGATCTGGCCGCCGATGAGCGGGGCGACGATCGGCGCGACGCCGGAGATCAGCATGAGCGTGGAGAAGAACCGGGCCATCTCGACGCCGTCGTACAGGTCGCGGACGACGGCACGGGCGATGACGATGCCGGCCGCGCCCGCGAGGCCCTGCAGCAGCCGGAAGCCGACGAGGAGTCCGGCGGAGGGGGCGAGCGCGCAGACGGCGGTGGCGAGGACGTACACGACCATGCCGACGAGCAGCGGCCGCCGTCGGCCCCACTTGTCGCTCATGGGGCCGACGACGAGCTGACCGAGGGCCATGCCGGCGAGGCACGCGGTCAGGGTGAGCTGGACGGTGGCGGCGGGTGAGCGCAGCGCCTCGGTGACCTCCGGCAGGGCCGGCAGGTACATGTCCATGGAGAGCGGCGGCAGGGCGGTGAGCCCGCCGAGGACGAGGGTGACGAGCAGTCCCGCCCTCCGTGCGGAGGCGACCGGTGCGTTGGCTGTGTTATCGACGGTGCTGGTGGCCCGGCCGCTCTCCGGTATCGGCATCGAGTACTCCGTTTCGTTGAAACCTTTCCTAGATTACGCGTGTCAGGCGGGCGTGAGCCCCGGCCTGCCGGCCTCTGTGACGAACGAGGCGGCCGTGACGACCGGCGCGCCCGGCGTGGTCACCGAGGCGACCGTACGGAAGTCGGCGCGGGCGCTGTCCTCGCCGAGGGCGACCGTCACGTAGCCGCGTCGGCCGTCGTAGAAGCGCAGGTGCGGGTTGGCCCGGGTGAGGGCGTCGTGGTTCGAGGGGCGCTCGGAGCCGTTCTTGCCGCTGCTGACGGAGGTGGCGACGATCTCGGTGCCGACGGTCCGGGAGGACGGGTCGCGGAAGTCGTCCTTGATGTCGAGGCCGTAGGCGACGTGGACGTCTCCGGTGAGGACCATCAGGTTCTCGACGCCGGCCGCCGCCGCCCCGGCGAGGACCCGCCGCCGGGAGGCCGGGTAGCCGTCCCAGGAGTCCATGGAGAGCTTGTACGCGGCGGTGGGCACGCTGCGGCGCTCGGAGAACACGACCTGCTGCGGCACGACGTTCCAGGTGGCGCGCGAGGCGCGCCAGCCGTCGAGCAGCCAGCGCTCCTGGGTGGCGCCGGTCAGGGTGCGGGCCGGGTCCTCCGACTCGGGCCCCGGCGTCTGCCAGCCGTCGCCGTACGCCTGGTCGGAGCGGTACTGGCGGGTGTCGAGGATGTCGAACTGGGCGAGCCGCCCGAAGCGCAGCCGCCGGTAGAGCTTCATGTCGGGGCCGGCGGGCCGCTGGGGCCGGCGCAGCGGCTGGTTCTCCCAGTAGGCGCGGTAGGCGGCGGCCCGGCGGATCAGGAACTCCTCCGGCGGGACGCCGTTCTCGGGGACGTCGCCGGCGTAGTTGTTCTCGGTCTCGTGGTCGTCCCAGGTGACGGCGAACGGGTGGGCGGCGTGCGCGGCCATCAGGTCCGGGTCGGACTTGTAGAGGGCGTAGCGCAGCCGGTAGTCCTCCAGGGTGAGGGTCTCCCGGTCGAACACGTCGGGCAGCCGGCGGTCGGTGTAGGCGCGGGCGCCGCCGGTGGCGTTCACGGCGTACTCGTAGAGGTAGTCGCCGAGGTGGAAGACGACGTCGAGGTCCTCGTCGGCGAGGTGGCGGTGGGCCGTGAAATAGCCGTCGTGGTAGGCCTGGCAGGACACGGCGGCGAGCTTCAGGCCCGCCGGGCGGGCGCCGGGCGCGGGCGCGGTGCGGGTACGGCCGACGGGGCTGCTCCAGTCGCCGACGAGGAAGCGGTAGAAGTAGGCGCGGCCGGGCGCGAGGCCGTCGGCCTCGACGTGGACGGTGTGGTCGAACTCGGGATGCGCGAGGGCGGTACCGCGCCGCACGCCCCGCGTGAACCGCTCGTCGTGGGCGAGCTCCCACCGGACGGCGAGGCGCGCGTCCCCGGGCAGGCCGCCACCGGCCTCGTACGGGCGCGGCGCGAGCCGGGTCCACAGGAGCGCGGAGCCGGGCTGGGGGTCACCGGAGGCCACCCCCAGGGTGAACGGGTTCTCGGTGATCTTGCGGCCGTCGAGCTCCGCGGCGGCGGCCGTGCCGGCGGACGGCAGGTTCACGGCGAAGGCGAGCGCCGCCGCCGCGCCGGTGCCGGTGAGGAACCTGCGGCGCCCCAAGTGCCTTGCGACTGCGCGCAGTTCATGGGCGTACGCGTCGGTGCGGGCCGGTGTGCGAGTCATGTACCCCTCCCCAGACGGTTGTTGTCCGTCGGGTATTCGAGGGGGGCGGGACGACCTCACGTTGTCGGGTACAGAACATCCACGTGTCGGACGGATGAGTTCATGGGGCACACGTCTGCCGTACGCTGCGCGCCCATGAGCATCGCAGTGGTGACGGGAGCCGGATCGGGCATCGGCCGGGGCGTGGCACGGGCCCTGGCGGAGGCGGGCTGGCGGGTGGCCCTCGCGGGCCGCCGCGGGGAGGCACTGGAGGAGACGGCCGCGGCCTTCCCCGACCGGGACGCCTCCCTGTGCGTCCCGACGGACGTGACGTCCGCCGACCAGGTCGCGTCCCTGTTCGAGGCGGTACGGGGCCGGTGGGGCCGGGTCGACCTGCTCTTCAACAACGCCGGCACTTTCGCCGGCGGCGGCGTCCCCGTCGAGGACCTCGACCCCGGGACCTGGCGCGCCGTCGTCGACGTCAACCTGACCGGCTCGTTCCTGTGCGCGCAGGCCGCCTTCCGCACGATGAAGGACCAGTCCCCGCAGGGCGGCCGCATCATCAACAACGGCTCGATCTCGGCGCACGTGCCGCGCCCGCACTCCATCGCGTACACGGCGACCAAGCACGCGATGACGGGCCTGACCAAGTCCCTGTCCCTGGACGGGCGCCCGTACCGGATCGCCTGCGGTCAGATCGACATCGGCAACGCGGCCACGGACATGACGGCCCGCATGCAGACCGGCATCCTCCAGGCCAACGGCGAACTCGCGGTGGAGCCGGTGATGGACGCGGCGGACGTGGCCGCGACGGTGGTGCACATGGCGGGCCTGCCGCTGGAGGCGAACGTGCAGTTCGCGACGGTGATGGCGACGACGATGCCGTACATCGGGCGGGGCTGAGGGCCCCGCGGAGGCCGCGTCGGCGGGGGCCGCGCCCGCCGGGACGCGCGAGCCGGGGCCGGAACGGCGAAGCCCCCCCGAGGCGGGGGCTTCGATGTCGAGTGACAGACGAGTCGGGCTGTACGCCGGGTTCTGTTCCGCCCAGGGGCGATCTGCCGGTCACCTCCTCGCCTCTCCCGGCGTGGGAGGTCGGGTCGTGAGCGGGTGGGGCACTCCGACCCGGCGTTCACGCTCCGGACGTACACTCACTCATGTCTGAACCGTACCTTCGCGCCGAGAGCTCCGGGCCGGGAAGGCGATCAGAAGGCGTGGAGGTACACCCTCGCTTTGCCGCCTGCCGTGTCGTACACGTAGACGTCGATCCACTGGACGCTGTTACGGCGATGGTCCTTCACGCATGGCGGGCACACCCCTGCCCAACGGGCACCCTTCAGCGTCTGCGGCTCTGGCAGCCCCAAGTGCCCGAAGAGTTCCTGATCCGGAGGGAGATCCGCTGCCTTGGTGCGGAGCGGCTTCTCTGTGCGAAGGTCTTCCGCGATCTGGACGGCCGTGTTCGCGTCGGTGACGAAGGAGAGGAGGTAGACGTCCTCCTGCGGGTTCGCCTGAACCGCGCCGTTCACTTCCGTCGCGCCCGCCGGCACGCCGACCTTCATGAAGTCGGCGGCCTCGGGCGCGCCGGCTCCCTGCTCCCAGTACGGGTAGGGGTCGCGTGTGGCGCGGTCTCGGTCGGATGTGGAGCAGGAGCTCAAGAGCAACGAGGCGGCCAACACCATCAGTAGGCGTCGAGTGGTCTTGTCCGACATCTTCACCTGTTCTCTTCATCGCCTCGCGAGACGTCCCCGCGTCCGCCATCGCGACCGGGGTCCGAGGGGTTCACCGTAGGCGGTGTGCCGCTGTTCATGTCGTGGCTGAACTTTGAGCTGCTGCCTCGCATGTCGAATTCCTGAGCGAAGCCCACCTTGTGCAACCGGCCCATCTCGTCGTCCGAGATGCTGATGAGACCGTCGGCGAAGGGCGTGGACTTGCCCTTGTCCCAGTTGTAGCGGTCCCAGACGTTGACCTGGTAGTCGAGGGAGACGGTGGGCTTGCCGTCCGCGCCTGGGCTGACGGTAACCATTCCGGAGATGTTCTGTTCGTGTGCGCCGACCGCGTGGTACCACTCGTCGTTCGTGAAGTCGGTTCCCTCGTGGTCACTCTCGACCGGGATGACGACCGTCTTGTCGCCCCCGGCCTTCGCGAACGCGTCGAGCGCCTGCTTGCGCCACGCCTCCTGGTTGTCGGCGATGTGGTTCGCTTCGATCTCAGCCCTGAAGTGGGGGTCGTCGTGCAGGATTCTGTCCACGTCGAGGTTCAGTGGCTCACCAGAGGCATGCAGGTAGTGCAGCATGTTGCGGGAGGCCGCGTTCTCTCCGGCGGCGTCACCGGCCGTCGCGATGGCCAGGGCCCTGGCGTGGAACCACAGGTCCTGGGGCGTGGGATCTTCCACGTCGAACTCGCCTGATCCGGGGTCGGGGGAGTGCCACTGGTACAGCGAATCCATGACGCCGGCCGCTCGGAGTTCGTCGCCCTTCTCCTTCAGCAGGATGCCGCGGGTGACCGGGTCGAGGCTGCGCCACCACGCGGGGACGTCCTTGCGGTCCTTGGGCATGTTCGCGGCCTTGCCGGCCTCCTCCAGGGACGGGTAGGGGCTGACCTGGTGGCTCCGGTTGAAGCCGTTGAAGGTTCCGTCCATGGGGTCGGAGTCGAGGACGGCGGCGTCGAGGGCGAGGTGGATGCCGTCGTCGGCGTCGGTGACCGCCTTGACCGCCTTGACGAGCCGTTCGGCCCACTCGTTCGCCTGGGTACGGGCGGCCTGCTGAAAGTCGGGGTCGTGGACGTAGGCCGTGCGCTCGTCCTGATTGAGCCGCTCCGTGTCGAAGGCGACCGTGCCCTGGTCGGAGACGCGCATGCCCGCCTTGACCGCCTCGTCACGGATCGCCTTGAGGCGGTTGCGCAGGTCGGTGAGCTGGGTGTGCGCGTCACGCAGGATGCGTGCGACTGCCTTCGCCTCTTTCTGCGCTCCTTGGAGTTCCTTGAGGGTGATGGTGAACCTGGCGTTGGCGGCGTTCGCGCTCAGTCCGATCCAGGACTCGCCGAGCGAGACGCCGTGGACGTCCTTCTCGTACTGGTCCTCGAGCGTCTTGAACTTGGCGGCCATCTCCTCCCACGTGCCTGCGGCGGCGGTCAGCGTGGACAGGTCGGTGCTCATGGCTTCGTGATAGCTCGGCATGACTCCCCTGAGACCGGTCTACCGGCCCGTCAGATGCCCTGGATCCGCGACTGGCGGGCCAGCCGGGCGGCGATGTCGAGTTCGTTGTTCTGTACGCTGATGCCGGTCGCGCTGAGGGCCTGCTTCTCCGAGGACAGGCGCCCGAGCAGCATCTTGACCTGCTTCTCCCACGCCTCGTGGGCTCTCTTCAGCGCACCGGAGGTGTCCCATCCGTGGCCGTCCTTCGCCCCGAAAGCCCTGACCGCAGCATTCGTGGTCTCGGCCGCGTGCTTGCCGTCCCTCGCGACCCCAGGCTCCAGGTCGTCGTCGATCGCCTTCGCCGCCGCCTTCTTAGCCGCTGGGCTGGAGGCCATGTCCGGCTCGCCGGCACCGCCACCTCCCGCAGTCGGCGCGAGCTGGTTCAGCCGCATCGACGCGGACGGCCCTGCTGCCGCGCCTGCCTTGATCTGCTCCCATTCGCCCCAAGCCATGGATCTCCCCCGTTGGTAGTCCCTTAAGTAACTTACGGAACGGGGGCCGCGCACAGAAAGTTAGATCGGGACAGAGGGCGTTGGAGTGGCTGAATCGCGCCGCGGCTGGTGCACGCTCCTGGAACTGTGCGGGTTCGCGGGGTCAGGACCGAGTGGCTCTTGTTCCTGGAGATCGGACCTGGCCACCCTTGATGGGAATCTTTGAAATCATTTCAAAGAGCGTCATCACCCTGTTCGCTCTGGACGAGCTCGGCCGGCGCGAGGACTCCGGGGGTCTCGGTGATCTCGACGACGAGCGTTGCGACCCGCCGCATCATGGGTACATTCCCACCGAGCGCCCGCAGGCCGCGCGCTGAGGCCAGAGGAACCTGATTACCCAGGTCCGAGGCGCCCTCCGCGCCCCCGCGCCAGGGATTTTTCAGGGACTTTCAGTGTTGTCCGAGGGACTTCCGAGGGTCTTTCCGCCGCCCAACGCGGCAAGCCACCGAAAGACCGGAAAGGGCCTCCGACGCAGGTCAGAGGCCCTTTCCGAGGCAAAGCCCCAGGTGGGGGCAGACGAGTCGGGCTGTACGCCGGGTTCTGTACCCCGGGACCTCGCGGTCGTCGGGGTGACGGCCATCCATCTAGGACCGGCGTTGCCGCCGGCCTCGTGCGGTCTACCCGCGAACTCGGGCGGGCAGCCCTCGATCGTCCGCGCAGGGACACCGAGGTGTCCCCTTTTGACCTTGCTCCTGGTGGGGTTTACCGAGCCGCCTGAGTCACCTCAGGCGCTGGTGGTCTCTTACACCACCGTTTCACCCTTACCGAGGACCGAGGTCCCCGGCGGTCTGTTTTCTGTGGCACTGTCCCGCGGGTCACCCCGGGTGGCCGTTAGCCACCACCTTGCCCTGTGGAGCCCGGACGTTCCTCGGGAGGATCCGAAGATCCCCACGCGGCCGCCCGCCCGGCTCGTCTGCCGTGCCGACCATGCTACCTGCCGAACCGGGCGGAGCTGGTCGGAGGAAGTCCGCCGTCTTCAGGCCGAAGCCGAAGAGCTCCCTTGACCTTGTCGCAGCGTCAAGGTTTCTACTGGAGGCATGACCAGGGGCATGCGGATCGGCGAGGTCGCCGGGCTCGTCGGGGTGACCCCGCGGGCCGTGCGGCACTACCACCGGCTGGGGCTGCTGCCCGAGCCGGCGCGGCGGGCGAACGGGTACCGGGAGTACGGGGTCCGGGACGCCGTGCTGCTCGCTCGGATCCGGCGGCTGACCGAGCTGGGGCTCGGGCTCGACGAGGTCGGGGACGTGCTCGCGGACGACGAGGGGCGGGAACTCGTGGAGGTGCTGGAGGAGCTGGACGCGGACCTGGGGCGGCAGGAGCGGGTGATCCGGGAGCGGCGGGCGCGGCTCGCGGAGCTGCTCGGGGAGGCACGGGCCGGACGGCTGACGGCCGACGGGCCCGTGTCGCCGGAGCTGGCCGGGCTGTTCGCCGAACTGGGCGACCTCGCGACGGCGGCCGCGTCGCCGATGGCCGCGAAGGACCGGGAGCTGCTGACGCTGCTCGACACCGTCGTGGCGGACGAGGAGCGGGACAGGCTGATCGAGCTGATGCGCGGGGCCGCCGGGCAGGCCTCCGAGATCTACGGGCGCCTCGACGACCTGGCCGAGGCCGCGGTGGACGACCCACGGGTCGCGGAGGCGGCCGCGGCACTCGCCGCCGTGCTGCCCGGCGAGGCAGGGATCGAGGTTCCCGAGGGCGGTCTCGCCGACGTGTTCTTCGGCGACCTGGCCCCCGCGCAGGCCGCCGCCGTGCGGCACGCCCTGCGTCTCGTGGCGGAGCGTGCGCGGTGAGGCGGGCGTCGACCTGGTTCGCGTACGCCCTGCTGCCCTTCGAGTTCGTGCTCGTGGTGTGCCTGGTGGCGGGGGTGCGGATACCGCCGGCCGTCCTCGCCGGTGCCGAGGCGGCCGTGGGCCTGCTGCTGCTCGCCAACGGCCTCGCGTACCTGCGGCTGCGGCGGCGGGGGCTGTCCGGCCGGCAGGCCCTGTGCGCGCTCGCGCCGGAGCCCGCGCTGCGGCTCGTCCGCCATGAGCTGCGGCTGATGGGCGGCCTCGGCCGGTGGGTCGCGCGGCGGCCGCACGGGGTGGGCGAGCCGGGGGCCGAGGCGTTCCCGCACGCGCGGGACCAGGCCGCCCTCATGTACGGCTTCGCCTTCGTGTGCGGCGTCGAGACCATCGGGATGTCGTACCTGCTGGCCGACTGGCCCGTCGTCCACGCGATCGTGCTCGTCCTCGACGTGTACACCGTGCTCTTCGTGCTCGGACTGCACGCCGCCTCCGCGACCCGCCCGCACGTACTGACGGCTGACGCGCTGCGGGTGCGGCAGGCGGCGCACGTGGACGTGCGGATCCCGCTGGACCGGATCGCCGCCGTCCGGCACGAGTCGCTCTTCACGCACGAGAAGAAGGACGACGAGCTCGATCTGACCGTCGGCTCGCAGACCTCCCTCACCCTGGAGCTCACCGAACCGGTCGACGCACCCCGGCTGCTCGGCGCGCCCCGCCCCGTGCGGACGGTACGGCTGCACGCCGACGACGCCAAGGCGCTCCACCGCGCCCTGACCCAGGCCCTCACGCGGGCGCGAACTGCACCTTCGCCCGTCCCGGATCCGCCTGCGTCAGTCTGACCCGCAGCCGGTCGCCGAGCGGCAGCGGCGCCCCGTCGGCGAGCACGCGGCCGATCACCGCGGGATCCTCCAGGTGCACGGTGCCGACATCCGGTTCGTGCTCCTTGACGTCGATGACGACCGAGTCGAAGGTCTCGCCGACGCGGTTGCTGAGCAGCGCCTCCTCGACGATGTCGACGCTCTCCCGCTCGGCCTTGTTGGCGAGCTTCGCGCCCTTCTCCATGTCCCGGGGCAGACCGTCGAGGGCGCTCAGCACCCACTCGGGCGGCGCCGTGCCGGCGACGGCCGCCAGGCACAGTTCGCCCGCGTACCGGTCGACGAGCCGGCGCAGCGGCGCGGTGCAGTGGGTGTACTCGTCGGCGACGGCGGCGTGGACGGCGGGCGAGGGGGTGTGCCCGCCGGTGAAGGGGGTGTAGCCGGAGCCCTTCAGGAGGGCCGTCGCGTCCTGGAGGAAGGCGGCGTGGCGGCTGTTGTGCGGATCGAGGCCGCGGATGAGCTCCGCGTACGAGACGTGGTGGGGCCAGTCGATGCCGAGGGCCTTCGCGGAGAGTCGCAGCCGGGCGACGGCACCGTCCGGGGCGGGCGGCAGCGTGCGCAGGATGCCGGTGCCTGCGGCGATCATCAGGTCGGCCGCGGCCATGCCGGTGAGCAGGGAGATCTGCGCGTTCCAGCCGTCGACGGGGTGCGGGGCGCGGTACGCGAGGGTGAAGGTGCCGTCGGCCTCGACGACCTCCTGTTCGGGCACGTTGAGGGAGACTCCGCCGCGCTCGACCTCCAGCGCCTCGCGGAGCCGGCCGACGTACGGGAGGAGGGCGAGCGGCTCCTCGGCGGTGCCGCCGTCGATCTGGGCCTGGGCGCCCGCGTAGTCCAGCTTGGCGCGGCTGCGGACGAGGGCGCGGCGCACGTCGGTGTCGACCGTGCGCCCCTCGGCGTCCAGGTCGAAGCGCCACACCAGGGCGGGCGCGGTGTTGCCGGGCAGCAGGCTCGCGGCGCCCTCGGAGAGCACGGCGGGGTGCAGCGGCACCTTGCCGTCGGGCAGGTACAGGGTCGTCGCCCGCCGGTGCGCCTCGGCGTCGATCGCGCCGCCGGGCCTGACGAAGGCGGCGACGTCGGCGATGGCGTAGTGGACGCGGTAGCCGCCGTCGGCGCGGCGGGCCAGGTGCATGGCCTGGTCGAGGTCGCGGGAGGCCGGCGGGTCGATGGTGAAGAAGGGGATGTCGGTCACGTCGTGGTCGGGGAGGTCGGGCTCCCTGGCCGCCTGCTCGGCCTCGACGATGACGGCGGGCGGGAAGGCCTCGGGGATCCCCAGCTCGGTGCGGAGCGCGCGCAGGGCGGCCCGCAGCGGAGTGTCCGCTGCGGCGGTCACGTGAACGTGGCGGCGGGGCATGGACCGAGCGTATGGCGGGGCCCGGTGCCCGGCACCTCGTACGCTGGCTCTCTGGGGCCGCACCCCCACCCCCCGTACGTACGAAGGAGAACCGCCGTGCTCGTCCTGTTGCCGCCCTCCGAAGGAAAGGCCTCCTCGGGGCGCGGGGCGCCGCTCAAGCCGGAGTCGCTGTCGCTGCCCGGGCTGGCGGAGGCGCGGGCGGCGGTCCTCGACGAGCTGGTCGAGCTGTGCGTCGCCGACGAGGAGAAGGCGCGCGAGGTGCTGGGCCTGAGCGAGGGCCTGCGCGGCGAGGTCGCCAAGAACACCGAGCTGCGGACCGCGGGGGCGCGGCCCGCCGGGGAGATCTACACCGGCGTCCTGTACGACGCCCTCGGCCTGGCCACCCTCGACACGGCCGCGAAGCAGCGGGCCGCCCGCTCCCTGCTCGTCTTCTCGGGCCTGTGGGGAGCCGTCCGGGTGACCGACCGGATCCCCTCCTACCGCTGCTCGATGGGGGTGAAGCTGCCCGGCCTCGGGGCGCTCGGGGCGCACTGGCGCACGGCGATGGCCTCGGTGCTCCCCGAGGCGGCGGGGGACGGTCCGGTCCTCGATCTGCGCTCGTCGGCGTACGCGGCGGCGTGGAAGCCGAAGGGGGAGCTCGCGGAGCGGACGGCGACGGTACGGGTCCTCCACGCGCCGACCCGCAAGGTCGTCAGCCACTTCAACAAGGCGACGAAGGGCCGCATCGTCCGCAGCCTCCTGGAGGCCGGGGCACGGCCGGCGGGCCGCGCGGAGCTGGCGGAGGCGCTGCGGGACCTGGGGTACGTGGTGGAGGACGGGGCGAAGGCGGGAATGCTGGACGTCCTGGTGGACGAGATCCACTGACCGACGGGCCCTGACACCCGGGGCCTGACATCCGGGACGTGACACCCGGGACGTGACACCCGGGACCTGACATCCGAGTCCTGACACCCGGGACCTGACACCCGCGACCTGACACCCGGGACCTGACATCCGAGTCCTGAGGCCCGGTGCCGCGCGCGGTGCACGGGGTGGTGCCGAGCATCCCGGGCGCCAGGCACTTGGTCCCGGCGCCCCGGGCACCTGGCTCCGGATCCGGGATCCGGGATCCGGGATCCGGGATCCGGGATCCCGGCCTCTGCGCCACCAGGCACCTCTCACCGCATACGGCCCCGGATCTCGTATCCCGGATCCCGGATCCCGGATCCCGGCACCGCGGACGGGATCCGGGGCCGCGCGCCGGGGCACCTGTCACGAGGCAACCGGCGCCCGGCCCCTGGCACCGCATCCGGCACTCGACGCTGCGGGCGGCCCCGCGAGCGACGGACGGCGCATTGCAGCATGCGCAACGCTCGTTGCAGGTGCCGCTCACCGTCGGCAGGATGGGCGGCATGACGAGCGTGCTCGACCTCGCCCCCGCCGCCCCCGTCGTCCCGGTCGTCGTGATCGAGGACGTCGCCGACGCCGTGCCGCTGGCCCGCGCCCTCGTGGCCGGAGGGCTGCCCGCGATCGAGGTGACCCTGCGCACCCCGGCCGCCCCGGCCGCGATCCGGGCCATCACGGACGAGGTCCCGGAGGCGCTCGTCGGCGCGGGTACGGTCGTCTCGCCGGCCGGCGTCGCGGACGCGGTCGGCGCGGGGGCGCGCTTCCTCGTGAGCCCCGGCTGGACGGACGGACTGCTCGACGCGATGCGCGGCTCGGGCGTCCCCTTCCTGCCGGGCGTGTCGACGACCTCGGAGGTGGTGGCCCTGCTCGAACGCGGCGTGACGGACATGAAGTTCTTCCCGGCCCAGGCCGCGGGCGGCATCCCGTACCTGAAGTCGCTCGCCGGCCCGCTGCCCCAGGCCCGCTTCTGTCCCACCGGCGGCATCACCCTCGCCTCGGCCCCGGCCTACCTCGCCCTCCCGAACGTCTCGTGCGTCGGCGGCACCTGGATGCTCCCGGCGGACGCGCTCGCGGCCCGCGACTGGGGCCGGGTGGAGGCACTGGCGAGGGAGGCCGCGGGGCTGGCCGGCTGAGCCGCCGGCCCGCTGACCTCCGATCAGTCGAGCGCCACGGAGGAGTGGTCGCCGATGGGGCGGTAGCCGAGGCGCTGGTGCAGCGCGTTGCTCGTCGGGTTCGCCACGTCGGTGAAGAGCAGCACCTGTGCGGCGCCTCCGTCGAGGGCGGACCGGCTGACCGCACTGGTCACGGCTCCGCCGTAGCCCCGGGCGCGGTGGGCGGGCGGGGTGCAGACGGGCGAGACGCGGGCCTGGCCCGCGACGAGCCGCGACACACTGGCCATCGCCACGGCCCGCCCGTCCACCTCCCAGAGGTGGAGCCGGCCCTCCTTGACGCGGGCCTCGACGTTCGCGGTGTAGTCGGCGTCGGGGTCCTCCCCGACGTCCCGGGCGAACTCCCGCATCCAGGTGAGGGCGAGCGGCACGTCCCCCGGCCCTGCCACGCGCGGAGCGCCCGGCGGCGCGGGGTGCGGCGGAGTGAGCTCGCCCAGCCGGAACAGGCGCAGTCGGCGAGTGGTCCGCCAGGACCGGCCGGTTGCCCGCGCGTACGCCTCGACGGTCCGGGACTCGCCCCGCACCTCGGTCACTTCGCCGCCGTCCCACAGCGGCTCGGCGGCCGGCGCGCGTGCGGCGGCGTCCGGCATCACCCCGAGCAGCAGCACGCCCGCGGGCGCCCCGACGACGAAGGCCCCGCCCACGTCCCCGTGCTCGCCCCACCAGCCTCGCGGCCCGGTGGTTTCCAGCATGCCGAGCAGCGTGGTGTTCCGCGCCGGATCGGCGGCCAGGCGATCGTGGACGACATCCCGGAAGACCGCCGGGTCCTCGGTGAAGTGCCAGCTCATACAACGATGTTGGTACGCTCGCCCGCCCTGATCCAGCCGATTTCGGCGTGGACCCGGCTAGCGCAGGTGCGAGGTGTCGTTGAGGAGCCGTACGGACGCGTTGCCGTCCGCGTAGTAGGCGACGGCCGAGACCGACGCCGCCGACAGCTCCATGCGGAAGAGGGACTCCGGCGGGGCGCCGAGGGCGAGGCGGATCAGGGTCTTGATGGGGGTCACGTGCGTGACCAGGAGGACGGTGCGGCCCGCGTACGCGGTGGTGAGGCGGTCGCGCGTGGCCGCGACGCGGCGGGCCACGGTCGCGAAGCTCTCGCCGCCGCCGGTCGGTTCGGCCTTCGGGGAGGCCAGCCAGGCGTCGAGGTCGTCCTTGTACCGCTCGCGGACCTCCCCGAAGGTCAGGCCCTCCCAGGCGCCGAAGTCGGTCTCGCGGAGCCCGTTCTCGATCCGCACGTCGAGGCCGAGGCGGGCGGCGACGGCCTCGGCGGTCTGGCGGCAGCGGGTGAGCGGCGAGCTGACGATCTCCTGGATCGTGCCGCGCGCGGCGAGCGCCGCGGCCACGGCCTCGGCCTGCCGGCGCCCGGCCGGCGACAGCTCGGGGTCGGCGCCGCCGCTCCCCGAGAAGCGCTTCTCGGGAGTCAGCGCCGTCTCGCCGTGCCGCAGCAGCACGAACGTCGCCGGCGCACCCATGTCCGGCCCGGCCCAGCCCTGGGCGGGCCGGGCGGGGGCGGTGAGCGGGGCCGCGGCCGGGGCACCCGCTCCGGCCGTGGCCGCGGACGTGCCTGCGGGCGCCGTACGGGCCGGAGCCGCAACGCCCGTCGCGGTCGCGGCCGGGGCACCCGCGCCGCTCGCCACCGGGGCCGCGGCGCCGGCGCCGGCCAGGGTCGAGTCCGGGGCCGGTGCCAGGGCCGGGGAGGAAGCCGGGGCCGGCGCCGCAGCGCTCGTGCCGGCCCTGGCGCGGGCGGCGTGGCCCGTGGGGGCGTTTCGGCCCGCCTCCGCCTCGAAGTCACCCGTCGCGGCCTCGCGGTCGGCCGCCGCCGCGGCGGCGAGCGACGCGCGCGCCCGGGCGCCGAGCGCCTCGTCGGGCGTGAAGAGGGCGTCGTCCGCACCGGCGGACGAGGGACCCGCGGTCGACGCGCCCCCGGTCGCGGCACCCGGGGTCGGCGCGCCCGCGCCCGCCAGGGCCGCGCGGGCCTTGGCCGCGCCCGCCGTCGCGTCGCCGGCGGCGCTGCGGGCGGCGGCGCGTGCGGCGGTGTGGTCGACGGCCGCCGTCGAGGCGGACGGCGACCACTGCTCGCCCCGCCGCCCGGCGTCCATCGCCTCGTTGGCCAGTCGGTCCGCGTGCTTGTTGCGCTCACGCGGGATCCACTCGTAGCGGACCCGGCCCGCCGGGAAGACCCGGCCGGCCTCCGCGGCCAGCGGCTTCATGTCGGGGTGCTTGATCTTCCAGCGGCCGGACATCTGCTCGACGACCAGCTTGGAGTCCATGCGGACGTGGACCATGGCGTCCGGGAAGAGCTCGAAGGCCGCCCGCAGGCCGGCCACCAGGCCCTTGTACTCGGCCACGTTGTTCGTGGCCACACCGATGAACTCGGCCCGCTCCGCCAGGGTCTCCCCCGTCGCGGGGTCCAGGACCACGGCGCCGTAGCCGGCGGGTCCCGGGTTGCCCCGGGAGCCGCCGTCGGCCTCGACGATCAGCTCCCTCGACGTCGTCATTACAGGCCGGACTCCGAGGTACGGACCAGGATCCGGCGGCAGTTCTCGCAGCGCACGACCGTGTCGGCCGCGGCCGCGCGGACCTCGTTGAGCTCGGTGATGTTCAGCTCGATGTGGCAGCCCTCGCACTTGCGCTGGTACAGCCGCGCCGCGCCGACCCCGCCCTGCTGCTCGCGCAGCTTCTCGTACAGCTTCATCAGGTCGGCGGGGACGGAGCCCGCCACCAGCCCGCGCTCCTTGGCGACCGAGGCGCTCTCGGCGTCCAGCTCGGCCTGGGCGGAGTCCCGGCGGGCGGTCGCGTCGTCGGCCTTGGCCTGGACGGCGGAGACCCGCTCGGTCAGCTCGGCGACCCGCTCCTGGGCGGACTCGCGGCGCTCCATGACCTCCAGGACGATCTCCTCCAGGTCGCCCTGGCGCTTGGCGAGCGAGGTGATCTCGCGCTGCAGGTTCTCGAGGTCCTTCGGGGAGGAGACGGCACCGGAGTCGAGGCGCTGCTGGTCGCGGGCGGCGCGCTGGCGCACCTGGTCGACGTCCTGCTCGGCCTTGGTCTGCTCGCGGGCGCAGTCGCTCTCCTCGGTCTGCGCGGCGACGAGCAGGTCGCGCAGCTGGGTGAGGTCCTTGTTCAGCGACTCGATCTCGGCGTGCTCGGGCAGCGACTTGCGCTTGTGCGCGAGCTGCTGGAGGCGCACGTCCAGGGCCTGGACGTCGAGGAGTCGGATCTGGTCGGCGGGCGCGGCGTTCAGTTGGGGGCTCCAGAAGAGGTGTGGTGGGAGGACCAGGGGTCGGTGACCGTCTTCGAGACGTGGACGCGGAGGTCCCAGCCGTGACGGTCGGAGATCGTGTCGAGCTGCGCGGCGGCCTGCTCGCACCAGGGCCATTCGGTGGCCCAGTGAGCGGCGTCGACGAGCCCGAGCGGTGAGTGCTGGGTGGCCTCGGAGACGGGGTGGTGGCGCAGGTCGGCGGTGAGGAAGGCGTCCACGCCGGCCGCCCGCACGGCGTCGAAGAGGCTGTCGCCCGAGCCGCCGCTGACGGCGACCCGGCGCAGCACCATGTCGGGGTCGCCGGCCACCCGGATGCCCTGCGCGGTGGCGGGCAGCCGCTTGGCGGCGCGGGCGGCGAACTCGGCGAGGGTCTCCGGGTGGTCGAGCTCGCAGATCCGGCCGAGGTTGTTCTCGGGGACGAGCGGTCCGGTGACCCGGAGGTCGAGGGCGCCGGCGAGGGCGTCGGAGACGCCCGGGTCGGCGGTGTCGGCGTTGGTGTGCGCCACGTGGAGGGCGATGTCGTGCTTGATCAGCGTGTGCACGACGCGGCCCTTGAAGTGCGAGGCGGCGACGGTCGTCGTCCCGCGCAGATAGAGCGGGTGGTGGGTGACGATCAGGTCGGCGCCGAGGGCGATCGCCTCGTCGGCGATCTCCTGGACGGGGTCGACGGCGAGGAGCACGCGGCGGACCTCGGCGTCGGGGTCGCCGCAGACGGTGCCGACGGCGTCCCACTGCTCGGCCCGCTCGGGCGGCCAGAGGGCGTCGAGCTCGGCGATGACTTCAGACAGACGGGGCACGGAGGAAAGGCTACCTGTCCTCCGTGCCCCGCCGCCCTGGCCTGTGGACGACGCCGGGCGCCGCCACCACGGGGCCGCCCCTGTGGACAACCCCCCTGCGGGACGCCCCCGGGCGGGTGACGTGCCCTACTTCTTCACGAGGTCCGCGCGCAGGTCGTCCAGGACGCTGTTCGCCGCCGTGACGCCGAGTCCCAGGTACCAGGTCTCGTCCGGGACGTCCTTCGCCCGGCCCGCCTTGACGGCCTTGAGGTTCTTCCAGAGCGGGTTGGCCTGGGCCGTGTCGCGCTTGGTGGCCTTGGCGTCGCCGTAGACGCCGGTGAAGATCCAGTCCCCGTCGGCCTGGTCGATCTTCTCCGGGCTGACCTCGACGGCGAGGTCGTTCACCTGCTGGTTCGCGGGCCGGGGCAGGCCCGCGTCCTCGAGGATCGTGCCGATGAAGGAGGCCTTCGCGTAGAGGCGGATCTTGCCCGGGAGGTAGCGGACCATGGAGACGGTCGGCTTGTTCGGGCCGATGTCCTTGCCGAGCTGCTCGGCCTTCGTCTCGTACGCGGCGAGCTTGGACCTGGCCTCGCCCGTCCGGTCGAGGGCCGCGGCGTTGAGGAGGTAGTTCTCCTTCCAGGTGAAGCCCGGACGGATGGAGAACACGGTGGGGGCGATCTTCGACAGCTCGTCGTACTTGTCGGCGGCGCGCAGCTGGCTGCCGAGGATGAGGTCGGGCTGGAGGTTGGCGATCGCCTCCAGGTTGAGGTTGTTGATGGTGCCGACGGACTTCGGGTCGCCGGCGTCCTTCTTCAGGTAGCCGGGGATGCCGTCGTCGGCCTCGGAGGGTGCGTAGCCGACGGGCTTGATGCCGAGCGAGACGACGTTGTCGAGCTCGCCGACGTCGAGGACCACGACGCGCTTGGGGGCGGCCGGGATCTCGGTCCTGCCGAGGGCGTGGGTGAGGGTGCGCGGGAACTGACCGGGCTTGGCGTCCGTGCCCATGGCGGCCGTCTTGGCGGCGGCGTCACCGAAGTCCTTGCCGCCGACGGCGACGTCCTTCTTCTTTCCGCCCTCGTCCTTCTTGGCACCGTCCGAGGAGCCGTCACCGCCTCCGCAGGCCGCGAGGGTGAGCGCGGCGGCGAGGCTGAGGGCGGCGGCAGCGGTGCCGCGGCGGCGGAGGGACATGCGGGTCTCCTGTACGCGTACGGGTCGGGCGTTCGGACAAGCGTGCGTGCGGCCGAATGCGCGGCGGCCGGCCGGCCCGTCACCCGCCCGGCCGGACCGGTCGGACGAGCGACCGGAGGCGGTGACGGGGCGGGCGGGCGCGGCCGGGTTCGGGAAAACGGCAGCTGGCGACCGGTCAGCGGAGCCACAGGTTCCACTTAGGGTCGCCTTACCTTACCTACCCTGCGCCCCACCAGCACAACCCGCCCCCACCCCTGTGGAGAACCGCCGGACGGCCACCCTTTGGGGTGAAGTGGGATGGCTCGTGTTGTTCGGCTGGAAGTGCGAAAACTAGCTTCGTGGCCGGAGGTGACGAGCTGATGACAGCCTGTGCCATCGAGACGGCCACCGGGGACGGCGACGCCCTGTGGCCGACGCCGGCCGGACGGGGAGGCCCGCAAGGCCCGGAAGGCTTCACGATCACCGCGAACGGCGCCTACGCGGCGCGGCTCGCCGGTTCGGGGGACGCCCTGTACGTGGAGCGCTGGACGCTGGACGGCCCCGAGCCGTACGCCGTACCGCTCCCCCTCGCCCAGCCCGAGGAGCCGGGCGCGCTGCTGTGCCCGCTGGCCGACGGCCGGGTTCTGATCGGCCGCGCGGTGGACGGGCACCGGTACACGTTCTCGCTGCTCTACCCGACCGGCCCGGAGACCGGCGAGCTCACCCTGGGCGCCGTCGAGGCCCCCGGCCCCGGCCGGCTGGTGCTGCTCCCGCCGTCGCCGGACGGCATCTGCGCGTACGCCATGTGCGTCGGCGCGGACACGACCACGCTGTGGCTGGTGGCGGGCGGGGCCTTCGGCCCGGAGCAGGTGGCCGAGATCAAGGGCCGCTGCACGGGCGGGGTCTGGCTCGACCGGACGGGGCGGATACTGGCCCTCGACCGGCAGCTCGACGACGGCCCCGTGAAGGCGGTCGCGATCGACCTGGAGCGCGGCGGGGAGGCCACGCCCCTGCTCCAGATCACCGAGGACAGCCACGACCGGCTGCTGCTCGCGGACCCGGACAGCGGGCTGCTCCTCATCCGCTCCGACGCGCCGTCTCCGGGGCACGACCGGCTGGGCTGGGGGGTCCTCGGGAGCCTGCTGCCGGTGCGCTTCCCGGACTGCCTGCGGCTGGACGACGCGGCCGTGACGCCGTTCGCGGTGCAGCCGGGGCAGGTGCTGATGCCGGAGAGCTGCGCGGTCGCCCTGCGGATCGACGCGGCGGCCGGCAGCTGGGTGGGCGTGTGGCGGCCCGCCCGGCGCCGGATGCGCCACCTGGCCGTCCCCGCCGGCTGGCTGGCCGGCGCGGGCCTGTGGACGGCCGCCGGGGTGCTGCGCCTGCCGTACGCGACGGCCGACGCGCCCTGTGGACTCGCCGCCCTGGAGGAGCCGGACGAGCTCCCTCCGGCGGAGGCGGAAGCGACCGCTCAGGAGCCCAAGGTGTGCCGGCCGGTGCCGTTGCAACAGGCTCCGCTGACGGACCGTAAACCTGCTGGTTAGACTCTCCGGGCCGCACAAGCAAGAGCGACGACTACGGGGTGAGTTCCACCATGACCACGACGGCCATGTCGGACAGCAGGACGAACGTTGAGGAGCCGAACGGCTCCGGCAAGCACCGCGGTCCGGCCGCGCCGGCGGAGGACTCCTCGTCCTCCCCGCACGGCCGCCACCGGCGCGAGCCCGAAGCGCAGTAAGACTCCTGTGTACAGGCGAACGGCCCCCGGACGAGCAGTCCGGGGGCCGTTCGCCTTCCCCACCACACCCCCATGTGGTCGATCGGTGAGCCCCCTCGGGCCTCGGGCCGCGGTCCGTCAGCCCTTCTTGAGGCCGAGGACCTCGGCGGCCGCGAAGGTCTCCCCCGCCGGCCGGGCCGCGTAGTGCGGGGTGAGCAGCCCGTCCAGCTCCTCGTACGTGAAGGCGTCCTTCGCCGTGTCGAACTTGGCGGCCACCTTGGGCCGGTCCACGATCGCCACCATGCCGCCGTGGACGACGAGGAGCTGCCCGTTGACGCCGGCCGCCGCCGGGGAGGCGAGATAGCCGACGAGCGGCGCCACGTGCTCCGGCGACAGCGGGTCGAGCTCGTCCTCGGCGGTCGGCTCGGCGAAGCCGGCGAAGACGTCCTCGGTCATCCGGGTGCGGGCCCGCGGACAGATGGCGTTGGCGGTGACCCCGTACTTGGCGAGGGCCAGCGCGGTGGAGGTCGTGAGACCGACGATCCCGCCCTTGGCCGCCGCGTAGTTGGGCTGTCCGGCCGAGCCGGCGAGGAAGGCCTCGGAGGAGGTGTTGACGATCCTGCCGTAGACGCCGCCCTCGCCCGCCTTGGCCCGGCCACGCCAGTGCACGGCCGCGAAGTGGGTCGTGTTGAAGTGCCCCTTGAGGTGGACCCGGATCACCGAGTCCCACTCCTCCTCGCTCATCGAGAAGACCATCCGGTCGCGCAGGATGCCCGCGTTGTTGACCAGGACGTCCAGCTTCCCGAACTCGGTGACGGCCAGGTCGACCAGACCGCGGGCGGTCTCGAAGTCGGAGACGTCGCCGAGGTGGGCGACGGCCCTGCCGCCGGCGGCGCGGATCTCGGCGGCGACCTCCTCGGCCGGGGCCGCGGACGCCTCGCCGGAGCCGTCGCGCCCGGGCTGCCCGTAGTCGTTGACGACCACGGCCGCGCCGAGCCGGGCCAGTTCCAGGGCCTCGGCCCGGCCCAGACCGCGACCGGCGCCGGTGACGATCGCGCTCAGGCCCTCAAGAGGGAGTGACATGGAAGATCAAGTCCTCTCAGCGACTCTTGGATCCACAATGTTGGATCCCACATCCGGACATCTGATCCCGGAGGCCGGATCCCGGAGATCGGATCCCGGAGATCGGATCCCGGAGATCGGATCCCGGAGATCGGATCCAGTGGTCAGATCTCGATGCAGGTGCGCAGCGCCACACCCGTCCGCATCTGCTCCAGCGCCTCGTTGATCCCCGCGAGCGGCACCCGGTGGGTGATGAGGGACGCCAGGTCGATGCGGCCGGCCCGCCACAGCGCGATGGCCCGTTCGTACGAGCGGAGCACGTCCCCGCCGCCGTACATGGACGGCAGGATCCGCTTCTCGTCGAAGAACAGCTCGAACATGTTGAGCTGGAGGTGGTCGTCGAGGGCGCCCGCGCCGACGACGCAGAGGGTGCCGCCGCGCCGGGTCGTCTCGTACGCCGTGCGCGCGGTGGCGGACCTGCCGACGACCTCGAAGACGTAGTCGAAGCCCTCGCCGCCGGTGACCCGCTGCTTGGCGTCGGCGAGCGCGTCGGGGGCGACGGCCTCGGTGGCGCCGAAGCGGAGGGCGGCCTCGCGCCGGGACTCGACCGGGTCGACGGCGACGATCTGGGCGGCGCCCTGGAGCTTGGCGCCCTGGATGGCGGAGATGCCGACGCCGCCGCAGCCGATGACGGCGACCGACGAACCGGCCTCCACCTTGGCCGTGTTGATGGCCGCGCCCAGTCCGGTGGTCACGCCGCAGCCGATGAGTGCGGCGATGTCGAAGGGCACGTCGTCGGGGATCGGGACGGCGCAGCCGGCGTCGACCACGACCTCCTCGGCGAAGGTGCCGGTCCCGGCGAAGCCGAAGACGTCACCGCCGGGGCGCTTGAAGTTGGGGATGCTGGCGTTCATGAAGCCGGCCAGGCACAGCTGGGTCTGGCCGCGCTTGCAGGACGGACAGCTGCCGCAGGCGGGCAGCCAGCACAGCAGCACCCGCTGCCCCTCGCTCAGCCCGGCGACGCCGTCGCCGATGTCCACGATCTCGCCGGCGCCCTCGTGCCCGGGGACGAAGGGCGCGGGCTGCGGCAGGACGCCGCTCATGGCGGACACGTCGGAGTGGCACAGGCCGGTGGCCCGCACCCGGATCTTCACCTTGCCGGGGCCGAAGCCCACCGCCTCGACGTCGTCGAGGACTTCGAGCTTGTCCTGGCCGATCTCGTGCAGTACGGCTGCGCGCATGGTGCGGCTCCAATCAGACGATCTGGCGATCGGTGCGGTGAGGCGGCGGGCGCCGGACGGTCAGGCCCCGACGGTCAGGCGCCGGACGTCGCGTCGTACGTCGGGCGCCGGGCGTCGTGCGTCGTGCCGTTCGACGGCGTCGGGCGTCAGGCGTGGTCCACGACGGTGTCGGCGAGTACGGGGGCGTCGTCGCGCTCGACGGCGCTGACCGCGACCTGGATCCGGCCCTCGCCCTGGCGCCACATCCGGATCCGCAGGGTCTCGCCGGGGAAGACGACTCCGGCGAAGCGGGTGCGGTAGGAGCGGACGCGGGTGACGTCGCCGTCGAGGAGGGTGTCGACGACCGCCTTGAGGGTCATACCGTACGAGCACAGGCCGTGCAGGATCGGCCGGTCGAAGCCCGCGAGCTTGGCGAACTCGGGGTCGGCGTGGAGCGGGTTCCAGTCGCCCGAGAGGCGGTAGAGCAGGGCCTGCTCCTCGCGGATGGGCCGTTCGGCGGTGGCGTCGGGCGCGCGGTCGGGGACGTCGAGGCGCTCGGAGGGGCCGCGGTCGCCGCCCCAGCCGCCCTCGCCGCGGACGAAGATCTGGGCGTCGCTGGTCCACAGCGGCCCGTCGGCGTCGGCGGCCTCGGAACGGAGGACCAGGACGGCGGCCTTGCCCTTGTCGTAGACGGCGGCGACGCGGGAGGTGGAGACGGCCCTGCTGGAGACCGGCAGGGGGCGGTGCAGGGTGATCGACTGCCCGCCGTGCAGGACGGCGGCGAGGTCGATGTCGATGCCAGGAGCGGACAGACCGCCGACGACGCCCATGCCGGCGCCGGCGACGGTGGCGAAGCTGGGCAGGACGTGGAGCCGGGATTCGAGGGTGTAGCGCAGCTCGTCGGGGT
Organism: Streptomyces sp. NPDC051921; assembly: GCF_040680975.1. NCBI lineage: Bacteria > Bacillati > Actinomycetota > Actinomycetes > Kitasatosporales > Streptomycetaceae > Streptomyces > Streptomyces sp. NPDC051921. Next base: position 243,340 of record NZ_JBFAXU010000008.1, on the reverse strand, counting down.
CGGTCGCCGGGACGCCCGCGCCGAGGCCGAGGTGGTAGAGCTGGACGTCCTTGTGGTCCCAGCCGATCTCCGCGCTGCGGGGCTCGGCGGCGACGGCCTTGGCGGCGTCAATGGGCATCGCGTTGCTGCTCCTTGGTGGCCTGAGGGGGCCCTGGCAGGTGAAGACCTCGGCGCGGCCGTCCGCACCGTCGACCGCGCCGAGGCCGTGCGGGACCGAAGGAGGATCGCGAAAGTGAAACGCGTTCCAGTTCGGTGACCCATGTATAGCGGAGGGCCCGGTGGTTGTGAACCCTCCTGACGGAACGTCAGAAGTGGTGTCGCGTCTCGCGGGGCAGGCCGGACCCAGGACATTTGTCACGGCCAGGTCCGTACACCTGAGCCTGCCAGGCCCCCGCCCCCGCTCCGTAGTTTCGAGGGCATGAAGACAGCAGCAGCAAGGACCGCCGGGCAGGCGGTCGCCGACGGGACCGCGGTCGCCTTCACCGGGGTCGCCCGGGCCTTCGGCCAGGTCCGTGCCGTAGACGGCGTCGACCTCACCATCCGCCGCGGCGAGACCGTCGCCCTGCTCGGCCGCAACGGCGCCGGCAAGTCGACCACCATCGGCAACCCCGAGCTGATCGTCCTGGACGAGCCGACCGCCGCCCTCGACGTCGAGGCCCGCGAGGCCTTCTGGGACTCGATGCGCGGCTACGCCCGGCGCGGCGACGCCGTCCTCTTCTCCACCCACTACCTGGAGGAGGCCGACACCCACGCCGACCGGATCGTCGTCCTGGACGCCGGGCGGATCGTGGCCGACGGCACGAGCGAGCAGCTCAAGCGGGCGACCGGCGGCAACGTGGTCTCCTTCGACCTGGCCGGGATGCCGACCGAGGGCCTGACCGGGCTGCCCGGGGTCACCTCCGTGGAGATCCGCGGCAGCCGCGCCCACCTGCGCAGCGACGACTCCGACGCGACCGTCCTCGCGCTGGCCGCGAGGGACGCCGTACGGAGCCTGGAGGTCGCTCCGGTCTCCCTCAACGACGCCTTCCTCGCCCTCACCCGCGAGCCCGCGCACGCCGCGGTATCCATGGGGGCAGCGGTCTGAAGGGCCTGGCCGAACGCGTCGCTGCGGCGGGCGGCGCGCTGTCCTCGGGCCCGGCCCCGAGGGCGGCTTCCGCGTGACGGCGGAAATCCCGGTGGAGGACCGCACGCGGACGGACGCCGTGCCGGAGCGGCGGACGCGATCCGAGCTGCTGCCTCCTCCTGCCTGCTAGCCGATCTCGGACACGGAGTCGTTGCCGCCGATGGTCACGGAGCTCCCGTCACCCCCCTTGCTGCCGTCGTGGAGCCCGAGCAGTCCGACGAGCCCGAGTCCGTCCTCGGCCGCGGCCGGCGCGGCGCCGGCCCCGGAGAGTGCGGCACCGGCGAGGAAGAAGATGGCGAGGGTGCGCTTGATGTCGTTCACGCCCACCCAACGACGGGCCCCCGCGGCGGGATGCGTCGAGGGGAAGCGGACATGCCAACGCGCGCCCCAACGCCCCCCGCCCTACGCTGATCCCGTGAACGAGATGCCGCGGGACCAGCGCCCCTCGAAGTCCGTCCGGGTCCTCCTCGCCGAGGACCAGGGCGTGATGCGGGGCGCGCTGGCGCTGCTCCTCGGGATGGAGCCGGACCTGGAGGTCGTCGCGCAGGTCGGCCGCGGCGACGAGATCGTGGGCACGGCCCTGACGGCCCGCCCCGACGTGGCCCTGCTGGACATCGAACTGCCGGGCCGCTCGGGCCTGGAGGCGGCGGCGGACCTGCGTGACGAGGTCCCCGACTGCCGGGTCCTGATCCTCACGACCTTCGGCCGCCCCGGCTACCTGCGCCGCGCGATGGAGGCCGGCGCGGCGGGCTTCCTGGTCAAGGACGGCCCGGTCGAGGAGCTGGCCGAGGCCATCCGCAAGGCCCTCCGCGGGGAGACGGTCATCGACCCGGCCCTCGCGGCCGCCGCCCTCAGCGCCGGCCCGAACCCCCTGACGGCCCGCGAACGCGACGCCCTGGGCGCCTCGGTGGACGGCGCGACGATCGCGGACATCGCGGCCACCCTCCACCTCTCGGAGTCGACGGTCCGCAACTACCTGTCCTCGGCCATCTGCAAGACGGGCACCCGGAACAGGATGGAGGCGGTCCGGGCGGCCCGCCGGCAGGGGTGGTTGTGAGCGGTCCCCGTCAGCCTTTCCGTGTCTGCCGACGCTCCCCCTTCGGCAGCCACACGGCCATCACCACCGCCGTCCCCACCAGCACGCATGCCGCTGTGCGGAAGGCCGCCGCGTAGCCGGAGGTCAGGGCCTCCGCGGAGGTGGCGCCGGCGGTGACCGTGGCGGCCACGGTGGAGAGGGTGGCCAGGCCCAAGGCGCCGCCCATGGTGCGTGAGGTGTTGATGAGGCCGGAGGCGAGGCCGGCTTCGGAAGGGGGTGCCTGGGTGGTGGCGAGGACGGCGAGGGGCGTGGAGGCCATGCCGATGCCGAACATCATCAAGATGCCCGGGAAGAGGATCGCGGTGAGGTAGGTGCCGTCGGGCGTCATCGTGGACTGCCCGGCGAAGCCCGCCGCCGCGACCAGGGCGCCCGCCACCGCGACCGCGCGGGGGCCGAGGACGGGGAGGAGTCGGGGGGCCAGCTTCGAGCCGGCGATGACGCTGGCCGAGCTGGGGATCAGGGCCAGGCCGGCCTGCAGCGGCGGGTAGCCCAGGACGTTCTGGGCGTACAGCGTCATGAAGAACCACATGCCGAAGGACGACGAACCGCACAGCAGCATCGTCACGTTCGCCGCCGACACCGCGCGCGTGCGGAAGATGCGCAGGGGCATCAGGGGGGCGGGCGTTCGGCGTTCGACCAGGACGAAGGCGGTCAGGAGGAGGGCGCCGGCGGCCAGCGGGATCAGGGTGGCCGGGGACGTCCAGCCCGACTCCTCGGTCTGCACGATGCCGTACGCCAGGGTCGCCAGGCCCCCCGTCACCAGGACCGCGCCCGGCAGGTCGAGGCGTCGGCCGCCCTCGACGCGGCTCTCGGTGAGCCACAGCAGGGCGGCCGCGAGGACCACGGCGCCGACGGGGACGTTGATGAGGAGGACCCAGCGCCAGGACAGGAGGTCCACCAGGGCTCCGCCGATGAAGCCGCCCGCCGCGCCGCCGGCCGCGCCGACCGCCGTCCAGGTGCCGACGGCCCGGCTGCGGGCCGGGCCGTCCGGGACCGTGGCGGTGACCAGCGTGAGGGTCGACGGGGACAGGACGGCCGCGCCGAGGCCCTGGACCGCGCGGGCCGCGAGCAGTTGCCAGCCCTCCTGCGCCAGGCCGCCGACCACCGAGGCCAGGGTGAAGAGGGTGAGGCCGGTCACGAACATGCGCTTGCGGCCGAAGAGGTCCGCCGCCCGTCCGCCCAGCAGCATGAAGCCCGCGAACGCGATCGAGTACACGCTGACCACCCACTGCAGGCCCGTCGCCGTGAGCCCCAGCTCCGTCCGCATCGACGGCAGTGCCACGTTCACGACGGACACGTCGAGGATGACGAGGAACTGGCCCGCACAGGCGACCAGGACCACCGGCCACACGCGGCCGGGGGTGGGTATGGAGGGGGCGGCGGGGTTGGTGGGGTCGGTGGGGTTCCGGGTGATCTCGGGGCGCGGCATGCGTGTCATGGTCGCAGACCTTGACCGACCCGTACATCACCGTGATCTGTACCTCGCCGACCCGTCCACCGCCGGGCGTTCCCCGGATCCGCGCGCCGCTCCTACCGCCTCCGCAGCATCGTCACCACCGCTGCCCCGCCGAGGCCGATGTTGTGCGCCAGGCCCACCCGGGCGCCCGTCACCTGGCGCGGGCCCGCCTCGCCGCGCAGCTGCCAGACCAGCTCGGCCGCCTGCGCGAGTCCCGTGGCGCCCAGCGGGTGGCCCTTCGAGATCAGGCCGCCGGAGGGGTTCACGACCCAGCGGCCGCCGTACGTGGTGGCGCCCGACTCCACGAGCTTGCCGGACGCGCCCTCCTCGCACATGCCCAGGGCCTCGTACGTCAGCAGCTCGTTGATGGAGAAGCAGTCGTGCAGTTCGATCACGTCGACGTCCTCGATGCCGAGGCCCGAGGTCTCGTACACCTGCCTCGCCGCCGCTCGCGACATCGGGCGGCCGACGACGTCGATGCAGGAGCCCGAGGCGAAGGACTCGTTCGTGTCCGTCGTCATGGCCTGGGCGGCGATCTCCACCGCCCGGTCCGCCAGGCCGTGTTCGGCGACGAAGCGCTCCGACACCACCACCGCGGCCGCCGCGCCGTCCGAGGTCGGGGAGCACTGGAGCTTGGTCAGCGGCCGGTGGATGGTCTTGGCCGCGAGGATCTCCTCGACCGTGTAGACGTCCTGGAACTGCGCGTTCGGGTTGCGGGACGAATGGCGGTGGTTCTTGGCCGCGACCGCCGCGAGCTGGACCTCCGTCGTGCCGTGGCGGTCCATGTGCTCCCGGGCCGCGTTGCCGAAGATCTGCGCGGTCGGCGGGGTCATCTCGAAGCCGTGGCCCGCCGCCATGATCCCGTAGTGGCGGGCGACGGGTGACGTCTTGAAGTCCCCGCCGTCCGAGCCGCCGCCCAGCGCGCCCCGCGCCATCTTCTCGAAGCCGAGCGCCAGGACGCAGTCCGCGATGCCGCCCGCCACGAACTGCCGCGCCATCATCAGCGCCGTCGACGCGGTCGCGCAGTTGTTGTTGACGTTGTAGACGGGAACGCCGGTCAGGCCCAGCTCGTACGCGGCGCGCTGGCCGGCCGTCGAGGGCTGGAAGCAGTAGCCGACCGGGACCTGTTCGACCAGGCCGTACGGGATGCCGGCGTCGGCCAGGGCGGCGGTGCCGGCCTCCTTCGCCATGTCCCAGTACTGCCAGTCCCGGGTCTCCGGCTTCTCGAACTTCGTCATGCCGACGCCGACGATGTAGCTCTTCACGGCAGGGCCTCTCCGTCTCTGGTCAGTCCGGTCGGTCACCGGTCGGTCACCGGTCGGTCACCGGTCGGTCACCGGTCGCTCTCCGGTCGCTCTCCGGTCGCTCTCCGGTCAATCCCTCGGGAGGCCGAGCAGGCGCTCGGCCACCACGTTCAGCTGTACCTGGGTCGTTCCGCCCGCGATCGTCAGGCAGCGCGACATCAGCAGTCCGTGCACGGCCCGGCGCCCCGGCCCCTCCCCCACCGCGCCCGCCGGGCCGAGGAGTTCGAGGGCGAGCTCGGCGACCTTCTGCTGGTGCAGGGTCTGGACGAGCTTGCGGACGCTCGCACCCGGGCCCGGTTCGAGTCCGGACACCTGGAGGAGGGTGGTCCGCAGGCCGATGCAGGCGAGGGCGTGCGCCTCCGCGAGGAGGGCGCCGATCCGGACGCGTACGGAGCTGTCGGCCGTCACGGCGGCGTCGATGAGCGCTTCGAGGCCGGTGTCGAAGGCGACCTGGTCGGCCATGTGGACGCGTTCGTTGCCCAGGGTGTTGCGGGCGACCCGCCAACCGTCGTCCACGTCGCCGACGACCGCGTCGGCGGGCAGGACGGCGTCGTCGAACCACACCTCGTTGAAGAGGGACTCCCCGGTGATCTCCTTGAGCGGGCGGATGTCGATGCCGGGGGTGTTCTTCATGTCGACGACGAAGTAGGTGAGGCCGCGATGCTTGGGCGCGTCGGGGTCCGTGCGAGCGAGCAGGATGCCGTGGTCGGCCCATTGGGCGGCGCTCGTCCACACCTTCTGGCCGTTGATCCGCCAGCCCGTTCCGTCGTCCGTCCGCTCGGCCCGCGTGCGGAGCGAGGCCAGGTCCGAGCCGGCCTCGGGCTCGGAGAAGAGCTGGCACCACTGCTGTTCGCCGCGCAGGGTGGGGCCGAGGTGGCGCTCCCGCTGCTCCGGGGTCCCGTACGCGAGGAGGGAGGGGATCACCCAGGTGGCGATGGACAGCGGACTGAGCACGATGCCCAGTGCCTGCATCTCCCGCTGCACGGCGAGCTGTTGCACCGGCCCGGCACCGAGTCCGTACGGCTCCGGGAGGTGCGGCGCGGCGTAGCCGGTGCCGGCGAGCGCGCGACGGGCGGCGGACGGGTCGAGGCCGGCGGCGGGAGCGAGTGCCTCGCGGGCTGCCGCGCGGAACTCCGCCGCTTCCTCGGGCAGTTCGAGGTGCAGTTCGCGACGGGTGCCGCCGGCGGCGTGGCGTACGGCGGTGGCGCGGTGGGTGTCGCCGGTGCCGAGGAGCTGGCGGGCGACGAGGGCGCGGCGCAGGTGGAGGTGGGCGTCGTGCTCCCAGGTGAAGCCGATGCCGCCGAGGATCTGGATGCAGTCCTTGGCGCAGCCGTAGGCGGTGTCCAGGGCGGTCGCGGCGGCGAGGGCGGCGGTCAGCGCCCGTACGTCGGGGGTGGCCTCGCGGGCGGCGCGCGCCGCGTCCCAGGTGAGGGCGCGGGCCTGTTCGAGGCGGACGAGCATGTCGGCGCACAGGTGTTTGACGCCCTGGAACTGACCGATGGGCTTGCCGAACTGCACGCGGGTGCGGGCGTGTTCAGCGGCGACCTCGACGGCGCGGGCGGCGGTGCCGCAGGCGTCGGCGGCGAGGAGGACGGCGGCGAGGTCGCGGACGAGGACGGAGTTGAGGGCGTCCAGGTGGCGCCCGGCGGGCACGAGGACGTCGGCGGCGGTGACCTCGGCGGTCGGCCGGGTGGGGTCGGCGCTGTCGTGCGGGCGCACGGCGAGGGTGTCGGCGTCCACCGCGAGCCAGACGGTGCCGTCGGCGGTGGCGGCGGCGAGGACCAGCAGCTCGGCCCCGGCGCCGCCGAGGACGGGTGGGGCGGCGCCGTCGAGCACGTACCCCCCGTCGGTGCGGAGCGCGGTCAGCGTGCCCGGGCCGAGCGCGACGGCCGCGATCCGCTCGCCCGCGGCGACGGCGGCGGCCTCCTCGCCCCGCCCCGCGCGGTGCAGCAGCTCGGCGGCGAGCACGCTCGGCAGGTAGGGCCCGGGCAGCAGCGCCCGCCCGGCCTCCTCCAGGACGACGGCCAGGTCGACGAGGTCGCCGCCCCCGCCGCCGCACTCCTCCGGCAGATGGATCCCGAGCAGGCCCTGCCGGGCGGCCCCGTCCCAGTGGGCCGGGCGGCCGGCGTCCGGTGCGTCGAGCAGCTTCCGTACGGCTTCCGGCGGTACGGCGCGGGTGAGCCAGCCGCGGACGGATCGGGCGAGCTCCCGCTGTTCGTGCGTGATGGCGATGCCCATGGCACGGCAGACTAGAACACGTTCCAATCTGACGGAAGGTCAGAAGCGTTGCGGATGCGGACGCGGATTCTTCGGCCGGCCTCACGGACGCCGCGTTCCGGACCTCCGGGGCCGCAGCCCTCGCCTTCTCCGGGCCGCGACGGAGGCCGTTGTCAGTGGCTCCTGACACGATGCCGGAAAGGGTGAACGCCCGAGAGCCAGTCAGGAAGCGAGCACACCATGGGCACCTGGGACATCGGCCCCTTCGACAACGACGCCGCCGCCGACTTCACGTACGCGGTCGACGAGGCTCAGGGGGACAGGAAGGCGGAGGTGCTGCTGGCGGCGTTCCGCGAGGTGACCGAGACCGGCGAGGACTTCCTCGACTCGGACTTCGCGGCCAAGGCCGTCGCGGCGGCGGCCCTCGTCGCCGCGCAGTGCCCCGGCGGCGACCCGGTCACCACCTCGTACGGCCCGGACGAGGCCGTACCGCCGCTCCCGGTCGAGCTCCGGCCGGCGGCCGTCGCCGCCCTCGACCGGGTGCTCGGCCCGGACTCCGAACTCCTTGAGCTGTGGGAGGAGTCGGACGGCACCGAGTGGAAGGCGGGGGTGCAGCGGCTGCGGGCGGTCCTGGCGGGACCGGCTGGAGCGACGGAGCCGGGCGGACCTGCGGTGGCTAGTCGGCCGGAGTGAGCAGCAGGCGGCGGAGCCACCGGGTGCGGGCGGCGCGGGCGTCCCGGGTGACGGCCGCGTGGCGGGCCAGGCCGTCGAAGCCGTGGCAGGCTCCGGGCCAGACATGGAGTTCGGCCCGGCCGCCGGCCCGCCAGAGGGCGTTCGCGTAGGCCACGCCCTCGTCCCGGAACATCTCGGCCGACCCGACCTCGAGGTAGGCCGGGGGCAGCCCGGACAGGTCGGTGGCGCGGGCGGGGGCCGCGTACGGCGGCAGGTCGGCCGATCCGTGCCGCTCCCCGAGGTACGCCCGCCAGGCGGTCTCGTGCGAGGTGAGGTCCCACACGTCGACGCCCGACATCTGACGGGCGGAGTACGTGTCGCAGCGGTCGTCGAGCATCGGGGAGAGGAGTAGTTGCCCCAGCACGCCGGGGCCGCCGCGGTCCCGGGCCAGCAGGGCGAGGGCCGCGGCGAGCCCGCCGCCGGCGCTCTTGCCGCCGATCACGACACGGTCGGGGTCGACGCGGAGTTCGGCCGCGTGACCGGCCGCCCAGGCGAGCCCGGCGTAGCAGTCCTCCAGCGGTTCCGGGTAGCGCGCCCGGGGCGCGAGCCGGTACTCGACGGAGAGGACGGCGAGGCCCAGCGGCTCGGCCCACTCACGCAGCACCGTCGGCAGGACGGACCACGCGTTCCCCATGACCATCGCGCCGCCGTGCAGGTAGTACAGCAGCGGCAGGGGCTCCTCGACCCCGGCCGGCCGCGCGCTCACCAGCGTCAGGTCCGGCCCGCCCGGCGGCCCCGGCACCCGCAGCCCGGCCACCTCGAACCGGCCGCCGTCCCGCAGCACGTCGACCGAGGGCCGGGGCCGGGAAGCGGCGTCCCGCCGCTGCCGCTCCGCCAGGTTCTCCGGCGTCATGGGCTCCCTGCCGGCGCGCTCCGAGCCGGCGAGGACCGCCGCCACCTCGGGGTCGAACGGGGTCGGCGGCCCACTCATCGGGCCACCCGACGCGCGCCCCGTGCGCGCACTCCGAGGACCACGGCCGCGGCCGTCGCCACGACCGCGGTGACCGCGAGCACGAGGAGCGTCGGATTGAGCCAGGCCGGGACGACCTCGACGCCGTCGCACACCAGGCTGACGGGCAGCGCACCGGAGGAGTCGGGCGAGGCCTTCACCCCGGCGTTGAACCAGCACGCGTCCTCGGGGAAGAGGAAGGGGAGGTACGACAGCCCGTAGAGGTGCACCGCGCCGCCCGCGGCGAGCGCGAGCACGGCGGTCCAGGCGGCGAGTCCGGCGGGTGAGGGCGCGGTACGGACCGGCCGGTGCCGGTCACCCCTGCGGCGCCGCACCCATCCGACGACGGCGATCCCCGCCCAGGCCGGCAGGGCCACGGCGAGGACGACCATCCCGACGAGCGTGGCCACGGCGCTCAGCGCCCGGTGCGGCCCTCGGCCGCGGCCGTCCCGAAGGCCGCGAAGGCGGCCGGGCGGGGGGACGTACGCCACCGCGAGACCTGGCTGCTGCCCAAACCGTTCCTCCGTCACGCGGGTGATCAGCGCCGCCGAGTCCTCTCGGGAGAGGGTCGCGGCCTGCGGTCGAGCGTAACTGACGGTGCGTTTCCCGATCTCTTGCGGACGGGCGGCGACATGACCGCCGCGCGCGGATACCGGCACGGGGAAGACCGACCGCTGGGGGCGCGGAGAGCGCCGACGGGAAGACGGTGTGGTTCGCGTGCGACGCGTAGGGCACGATGGGCGCCCGTACACCCGTACCAGCCAGTAGGAGATCCGCCCATGGCCGCCGTCGAGCCCACTCCCGAGATCCTTGCCGCCTTCGAGGCCGCGAAGGGATTCATGCCGGTGAAGGAAGGGCTCGCACTGTACGAGGCCGCCGCCGGGGCCGCGGAGCTCGGGCTGCCGCTGCTGGAGGTCGGTACGTACTGCGGGCGCTCGACGATCCTGCTCGCGGATGTGGCCCGCGCGGCCGGGACGGTCGCCGTCACCGTGGACCACCACCGGGGCAGCGAGGAGCAGCAGCCGGGGTGGGAGTACCACGACCCGACCGTGGTCGACCCTGAGGTCGGTGTCATGGACACCCTGCCGACGTTCCGGCGCACCCTCCGCAAGGCCGGTCTGGAAGACCACGTGATCGCGGTCGTCGGACGGTCCCCGCAGGTCGCGAAGGTGTGGGCCGGGCAGCTCGGCTTCGTGTTCATCGACGGCGGGCACACCGACGAGCACGCCACCAACGACTACGAGGGCTGGGCCCTCAAGGTCGCTCCCGGGGGCGTCCTCGTCATCCACGACGTCTTCCCGAACCCGGAGGACGGCGGCCAGGCCCCGTACCGCATCTACCGGCGCGCCCTGGAGTCCGGCGACTTCGAGGAGATCTCCGTCACCGACTCGATGCGGGTGCTGCGCCGCACGGCCGCCTAGGCGGGCGCCGTCCCCGTGCCCGCGACCGCGCGCGTGAAGGCGTCGGGGTCGTCGAACATGATGTTGTGCCCGGCGCCGGGGACGTTCACCACCTCCACGCCGGCGGCCCTGAGGCCGTCGGCTCCGGGCAGTTCGCCGCTCAGCTCGCCCTGGAGGTAGACGCGCTCGACGCGCGTGTTCCGGATCAGCAGTTCCCGCATGGCGGGTTCGGTGCCCCGGACCAGGTGGGTGGCCGTACGGTGCAGCGCCAGCGGGTCCGCGAGGCGCATGGTCGCCGCCCAGGTGGGCCCGACGCGCTCCAGCACCCGGGCGAAACCGTCGCCCCGGACGAACTCGTCCTCCGTGTACGAGGCGATGCCCCTGCTGCCCGCCCCGGGATGCGGGAACGGGTCGAGGTTGGCCTCGGTGACGACCAGGCGGGACACGAGGTCGGGCCTGCGGTCCGCGAGGACGATGACCACCGCGCCACCCATGCTGTGCCCCGCGAGGACGCCTCCGCGCACTCCCGACGCGTCGAGCACGGCGGCCAGCGCGTCCGCGTGGTCCTCCAGGGTGTAGCCGAAGTCCGCGGGCCGGTCGCTGATGCCGTGGCCCGGCAGGTCCACGAAGAGGACCCGGCGGCCCGCCAGCTCGGGGCGGGCGGCGATGTGGGCGTGGTAGACGGTCGAGGCGGCGCCCAGGCCGTGCACGAACACCGTCGCCGGCCCGTCTCCGGGCGCCTCGGTCCACCGGACCACGCTGCCCCGCGCGTCGATTCGTGCCTCACGCACCGCCCACTCCCCCGTCCGCCCCCGTGGGGCCGTTCGCCGGCCGCGCACGCGGCCGCCCGGACCCCGCGCATCCGCGCTCGGGGCCACCGACACCCCGACCATACATCGACAACGTAGTACTACGTCAACGAGGTACTACGAGAGGCATGGCTGATGCGGGAGAATGTCCCCGTGCTGGAACTGTCGATCCTCGGATTCCTCTACGAAGCCCCGCTGCACGGCTACGAGCTGCGCAAGCGCATCACCGCCCTCACCGGCCACGTGCGCCCGGTCGGCGAGTCCACTCTGTACCCCGCGATCAAGCGGCTGGAGAAGGCCGGCCTCCTCGTGCGCGAGACCCAGCAGGGGCCGGCCGCCGCGCCCCGGCACGTCCTCAGCCTCACCGCCGCCGGCAGGCTGGAACTGCGCCGGCGGCTCGCCGAGCCCGAGGGCACGGACATCACGGACGAGAACCGCTGGTTCGCCCTGCTGACCTTCCTGCGCCACCTCGACGACCCGGCCGCTCAGGCCGGGGTGCTGCGGCGCAGGCTGCAGTTCCTGGAGGAGCCCGCGAGCTTCTTCTACGACGGCGACCGGCCGCTGCGCGCCGAGGAGTTGGACGACCCCTTCCGGCGCGGCGTGCTGACCGTGGCCCGGGCCACCACCGAGGCGGAGCTGGCGTGGCTCCGGGCCACCCTCGCCGAACTGGAGCGTGCTTCCGACGCCCCCTAGAACCCCGAGGTCACGTAGAGGCAGTTGGTGTAGCTGTAGCCGGACTCGATCTTGGCCGTACTCGGCTTCTTCATGCCCGCCGAGGAGCCCGTCCCGTCCCGCTTCTGCAGCATCTGGTAGTTGCCCGGGGGCAGTGCCAGGGTCCGCTTCGGGTACTTCGACGACGGGCCGGAACAGGGCTTGGGGCCGCCGCCCTTGGGGATGATGAGCGTCGAGTACGTCCGGCAGCCGGCGCAGGCCGGGATCGTGATGCGGCCGGTCACCGGGCCCGTGTAGAGGAGTTCGACCTCGCCCGGGCCGTCGTTGCTGACGACCATGACCATGCCGGATCCGTTCGCCGTGGCACCCGAGGGAACCCTGTTGCCGGCGGCCGGGCTCTCCTGGGCGATCTCGGCGGCGATGGCGACGTTGCGGGCCTGCGCGGTCTGCGGGCTCGACGGATACGCCTTGACGTAGTCGTCCATCGTCGAGACGGCCTCGCTGTACTCCTTCTTCTTGAAGTGGTCGATCCCGCAGGCGAAGTCGCCCCGCTGGATCGCGCGCTTCGTGTCCGCCCCGAGGGGCGCGAAGGTCGCGTTCGGCAGCAGACCCACCGTCGTGTCGAAGCGGCGCAGCTCGGCGATCCCGTCACAGGGCGCGGTGGCCAGCGCCTTGTCGCGGGTGCGCAGGCCCTCGCGGAGCGTCGGCTCGACCTTCTGCGTGAACGGTGACTGCGGGAAGGTGCTGAGCAGGGCGTTCAGGTGGTCGCCCGACGAGGTCTCCTGGCCGGCCGAGCCGATCGTCTTCGTCCCGCACTCGAACAACGACTCGGCGAGCGGTTCGTCGGCCTTGCCGACGAGGCTGCCCAGCAGCTCGCGGTCGACGGCGTCGGGCAGTGCCCGCAGGTGCTCGAGGGCGGGGACGGCGGAGCAGTAGTCCTTCTTGTCGTACGGCGCCGCGACGGTCCTGTAGTACGTGGCCAGCCGGTCCGGCACCTGCTTGCCCGCCCGCGAGCCGGCGTGCTTCGTGCCGAGGTCCTGGTAGGTGGCGAGGGCCCGCTCGTAGGTCGACTCGACGCTCGTGAAGGACTGGCCCTCGCTCTGCTTCACCTGGGCGTCGGCGGCGGCCAGCCGGTCGAGGAGCAACCGTTCGACGGCCTCGTCGCGCGCCGCGCCGTAGGCGAAGGTGCCGCCGCCGGGGACGACGAGCAGCAGCGCGAGCGCGGCGGGCAGCACCAGGCCGCGCCGGCCCGGCAGGGCGAGGGTCTCGGGTGCGGCGCGCAGACCGCGCCGCGCGCCGTCGGCCGCGACGGCGAGCAGGAAGAGGCCGTAGGCGAGGAGCGCCCAGAGCGGGACGCCGTCCGGGTCGGCGGGCAGCGCGACGACGAGCAGCGCCACGGTGGCGACCCAGCAGACGGCCGCGGACTTCCCGTGCTTGAGCAGGACGTAGCCCAGTCCCAGGCAGGACAGGTTCAGGAGGCCTACGGCGGCGGCCTGTGCCGGGTTCGCCGGTCCGGGCGGCGGCGCGGGTGCGGGTACGGGTCCGGGCGGCGGCGGTCCGAATCCCTGCGCGCCCGCGAATCCTTGGGATCCTTGGGCGGGCCCGAATCCGGGCGCGGGTCCGAATCCCGGCACCGGATCGGGCGCGGGTGCGGGGCCGGTCGGCACCGCGTCGTGGACGGGCGGGTGCGCGGGCGGCGGAGGCGGGCCGGCTGGAGTCGGCTCCCCGGGCGGCCGCCCCGGGGAAACGGGAACCTCGGCCGTCGGGCCCGCGGGCGCCGGACCTCCGGGCGCCGGACCTCCGGGCGTCGGTGCCTGCGCGTCTCCCCCCGCCGTACCCGACCCGGGCATGGCAGACCCCGCCGTACCCGACCCGGGCGGGCCGGATCCCTGCGTACCGCTCCCCTGCGCCCCGGGGCCGGTCCACTCCCAAGGCGATGGATTGCGTGGATCGTTGGTGCGATTCTCGTGTTCCCCCGACACCGATCCCCCTCTGGTCGTCGCGACGGTGCCTCCGACTTACCCTTCACCGTCCCCTCACACACGTTCCGCGTTCACGGCTCCGCTGCGCGCATTCGCGCCGCGGAACGCCTACAGTCGCGGGGTGCCGTACGCCCACCGGAAGCTCCTCGCCGCCCTCGCCCTGCCGCTCGCCCTGACGGGCTGCGCCGGTGAGGCGGTCCCCCAGTCCTCCCGTACCGCGGACGCCAAGGCCACCGCCTCGAACGCCCTCCCGAGCCCGGCCGCGACGACCGGCGCGAGCCCGAGCGCCGTACGCACCGGCGGGCTGCCGCTCGCCGGGCGGACGATCGTCATCGACCCCGGGCACAATCCGGGTAATTTCCGGCATTCAACGGAAATCAACAAGAAGGTCGATATCGGAACGAACCGCAAGGAGTGCGACACCACCGGCACCTCCACGAACGCGGGCTACACCGAGGCGGCCTTCACCCTCGATGTTTCACACCGCCTTCGCGATCTCCTCAAGAAGCAGGGCGCGAAGGTGGTGCTCGTCCACGACGCCGAGCGCCCCTACGGGCCGTGCATCGACGAGCGGGCCCGGATCGGCAACGGCGCGAGGGCCGACGCCGTCGTGTCCGTGCACGCGGACGGCTCGGCGGCCGGGAACCGGGGCTTCCACGTCATCCTGCCGGCGCGGGTGAGCGGCGGCTCCGCCGACACCGCGAAGATCATGGGCCCCTCCCGTACCCTCGGCGAGAAACTCGTCACACAGTTCGCCCGCGCGACCGGCTCAAAACCCGCCAACTACATCGGATCCGGCACCGGGTTGGACGTGCGTGACGATCTCGGGGGACTCAATCTCTCAACCGTCCCCAAGGTGTTCCTCGAATGCGGCAATATGCGTGATCCGAAGGACGCCGCGCTCCTGACCGACGCCACGTGGCGCCAGAAGGCGGCACAGGGGATCGCGAACGGCATCGGCGCCTACCTCAAGGGGTAGGCAAGGGGTCGGACCGAGCGGCGATCGGGCGAACGATAGATTCGCTCCGTACGATGGGGCCGCCCCCGTGCTTCGCGCCACCCCGACGAGACGACCCGACGAAGGACTCTTACGTGAATATCCGCTCCCTCACCCGAGGCGATGGCGTGCTGATCGGCGCGGCGGTGGTGCTGTTCATCGCCTCGTTCCTCGGCATCTCCGGCTGCGACGCGCCGGCCAACATCTGTGACCAGGTCGACTCGGCGTACTCGTGGGAGATGTCGCCGCTCGGCTGGGGGTCCTTCTTCCTGGGCATCGCCGGCGCCGCGCTCGTGGTCGCCTCGCGCGCGCTGCCCCAGCCGCGCAAGGTCGTCGGCCTCGACCTCGGCCAGGTGGGCGCCGCGTTCGCCATCGCCTCCGCCTGGACCCTGCTGATGTGGGTCTTCGAGGCGGCGAACGCCGGCGCCGGTCTGATCCTCGGCCTCATCGCCGCGCTGGTCCTGGCCGCCGCCGCGGTGGCCGGCCCGCTGGTCCCGGCCCTGCAGGGCCCGCTCCTCGGGGCCCCGAAGCCGCAGACCCCGCAGCCGTACGGCATGCAGCCGGGCCAGCCGGGCGTCCCCGGCGGTTACGGCTACCCGGGCGCCCAGCAGCAGCCGTACGGCGCCCAGCCCGACCCGTCGCTCGGCGGCCAGCCCTACGGCGGCCAGCCGCAGCAGGCCCAGCAGCCGCACGCCCCGCACGACGCCCAGCCGCAGACCGCGCAGGCCGCCCCGGCGCCGGCCGGGGACTTCACTCCGTTCTGGTTCGCCGTTCCGGTGGCCCGCCCGCTGTACGGCGAGGACGGCTCCGCCGCGCCGATCGCCGAGCTGGCGCCCGGCACCTGGTACCTGGCGGTCGAGCAGCGGGGTCAGGCCCTGGTCGCGCAGACCCAGGACGGCCGCCGCGGTGTCCTCCAGGACACCACCGGCATCCAGCGCGGCTGATCCGCAGGACGCGCGCTCTTCCCGACGGCCCCCCGCCCGGATCCCTTCCGGGCGGGGGGCCGTTGCCGTACAGTCCCAGCCTGTCGTAACTGACATCTCGTCAGAAAGGCTGCACGGCATGCGACTCGGACTCGCCCTCGGCTACTGGGGCCGCGGCCCCTCCCCCGCCCACCTCGACCTCGCCCGCGAGGCCGAGCGGCTCGGCTACCACTCCGTGTGGACCGCCGAGGCCTGGGGCTCCGACGCCTTCACCGCGCTCACCTGGATCGCCGCCCACACCTCCCGGATCCGGCTCGGCACGGGCGTCGCGCAGATGGCGGCCCGCACGCCGACCGCCACCGCCATGCACGCGCTCACCCTCGACCACCTCTCCGGCGGCCGGATGATGCTCGGGCTCGGGCTGTCCGGGCCGCAGGTCGTCGAGGGCTGGTACGGGCGCCCGTTCCCGCGCTCGCCCCTCACGGCGACCCGCGAGTACGTGGACGTGATCCGGCAGGTGCTGCGCCGCGAGGGGCCGGTCGCGCTCGACGGGCGCTACCACCCCCACCCGTACACCGGCCCCGACGGCACCGGCCTCGGCAGACCGCTGAAGCCGATCACCCACCCGCTGCGCGCCGATCTGCCCCTCCTCCTCGGCGCCGAGGGCCCCAAGAACATCGCGCAGACCCTCCGCATCGCCGACGGCTGGCTGCCGCTCTACTGGTCGCCGACCCGCTGGGCCGAGGTCTACGCCCTCCCCGACGCCCTGCCCGAGGGCTTCCTGGTCGCGCCGATGGTCCGCGCCCAGGTGTGCGACGACGTCGCCGCGGGGCTGCTGCCCGTCAAGGCGATGCTCGGCTTCTACATCGGCGGCATGGGGCACGCGGCCCGCAACTTCCACGCCGACCTCATGGCACGCATGGGCTACGAGTCCGAGGCCCGGCACATCCAGGAGCTGTTCGCCGCCGGGCGGCGCGAGGAGGCGGTGCTCGCCGTGCCGGACGCGTTCGCCGACGAGATCTCCCTCGTCGGGCCGAGGGAGCGGATCGCCGAACGCCTGACGGAATGGCGGAAGGGCCCCGTGACGGACCTCCTGGTCACCGCACCGGACCCCGCCACGCTCCGTACGCTCGCGGAGCTCGTCGCCTGACGACGGCGATCGGCCGCCGCGACGGTCGGCCTTCGTAGCGATCGGCCGCCGCCGCGATCGGCTCTCGCGGCATCAGCCCGCGCGGCGGGTCAGCCGCCGCCGAGCTGCGCCGCGCTCGGCACCTTGTCGACGACCTCGGCGCCCGCGCTCTTCCCCGCGTCCTTGATGCCGGTGATCACGTTCTCGAAGGCCCCGACGTCGCCGGCGGTCGCCTCGCCCTTGCGGAGCTTCGTCCCGAGCTCCTTCAAAGACTCGATGCCCGCCGTGAGCGGCGCCACCGCCTTGGAGAGCAACGGATCGCCCTTGGCGTTGTTCACGGCCGCCTTGAGCCGGTTGTAGGTGAAGGCACCCGCGAGGCCCGCCTTGACCAGAGCGAAGGTCCGCCCGTCCGCGCCCTTCTTGAACTTGCCCTCGCGGTACGGCTTGATGATCCACTGGTACGTGGCGCCCGCCGCCAGCCCCGCGTTGGCGACGAACCGGGTCTTGGCCAGCTTCTGCCGCTCGAAGCTCGCCGAGGCCGTCGGGGTGCTGTCCGAGCTCGTCGTCATGCTCTGCGAGCTGTCGCCGCCGCAGGCCGCGGTCGTCACGAGCAGCGCGCCGGAGAGGAACAGGGCGACGACGGCGCGACGCGCGCGTACGAGGCTGGGCACGGTGGGACCTCCCTGGAGCCCCGGAGACTGCTCCGGGGACGGTGGCGCCAGCCTCGCCCGGGGCGCGGGAGTGCGCCAGCGCAGTGAGTCCGTACGGGTTCCACCGTCCCTCGTTCCCGTCATCTCCGCAGGTCAGAGCCGTGGGACGTCCCACGGCGTCCCTGGGACGCCGACGCCCCTGGCCTCCGCTGGGGACGCGTCCGACAGTGGATCACCGGCCCGGGACGGATCCGGGCGCGGGAGGTTCGAAGAGCGATGGTCAGAGGCCGTGTGTGTACTGGTGGCGGTCGGTGTCAGTGGTTCTACGGGAGGCCGGACGCCCGGCTGCGGGCGGGCGTCGGCACGTATCGCGGGTTCCGCTCGACGGCGGGCGTGCGGCAGGAGCGGCTCGTGGTGCCGAGCGGGCGGGTGTCGCTGCTCATCGGCTTCGGCGGCGAGATGCGGGTCCGCGGGGGCGCCGGTCGGCACGCCTCGCTGGTGTCGGGTCTCCACACCCGCTCCCGGGTGCTGGAACACGGCGGTGACGTGCACGGGGTGGAGCTCACCCTGGCGCCGTGGGCGGCCCATCGGCTCTTCGGCGCCGCCTCCCTCGCCGAGCTCGCCGACACCCTGACCGATCCGGCGGACGTCCTGGGCCCCCGTGCCCGGGACCTGGCCGAGCGGCTGGCAGCGGCCGCCGCCTGGCCCGAGCGCTTCGCGCTCCTCGACGAGACGCTGCTGCGCTGGACGGCCGAGGGCACCGCCGGTCCTGCGTCTCCCGTCCTGGAGGCGTGGCACCTCCTGGAGCGGTCCGCCGGCACCCTGCCGATCCGTGAGGTCGCCGCCGCCACCGGCTGGAGCCTGCGGCACCTGGAGGCCCGCTTCCGCACAGAGATCGGCCTCACACCGAAGCGGCTGGCCCGGATCCTGCGCCTGAACCGGGCGATCCGCGAACTCACGGCGGGCACGGGGGCCGCCGACACGGCCGCGCGGTGCGGCTTCTACGACCAGTCCCATCTGAGCCGCGAGTTCACGTCGATGACGGGACTGGCGCCGGGGCGCTTCCTCGCGGACCGGGCGACGTCGAGCGCCTGGATCGCGGGCTGACGGCGCTTCGGACCACTGCGGTTTTCTCCAATACGCGGGCGTGCGGTGGATGTGAGTCTGACGCACGCGTGCGATGGCGTACGCACTGTCGAGAGACAAGGAACGGAATGAGCATGAGCATGGGGCTCCGCAAGAGGGCGGCGGCCGTGGCCGTCTCCACCGCGCTGCTCGTCGGCGGTGGCGTCGCCGCCGCGACCTCGGCGTCGGCCGGCTACATGTGCGGCGCCGGCTACCACTGCGTGTACTGGGCCACGATCGGCGACAGCGGCCAGCACGACTATTACAACAGCGACCGCGACTTCACCAACGACTACTTCGACGCCGCCCGCCCCGAGCCGGGCAGCGACGAGAACGTCAACGACAACGTCCGCGCCGCCAGCAACTCGAGCACGGGCGGCTACGAGAGCCACTACTACCGCGACATCGACTACAAGGGGGGCCTGCTGTTCTGCGTGAACCCCGGCAGCCAGATCTGGTACGGCGGCCTCGAGAGCTGGCAGGAGGCCCAGGCCAGCTCTCTCCTGCTGCGCCCGTCGACGACGATCAAATGCTTCTGATCCGGCACCTGCCGGTCCGAGCGCCTCGCGCGTGAACGTGGCCCGGTGCTACAGGGGTGCACCGGGCCACGTCCCTCTCCCCCGCTCCTCGTACACCGACGAAAGGCATCCGTCACCATGCCCGGGACCCGACGTCCCCGCCGCGCCCTGCTCACGCTCACCGCAGTCCTGACGGGCGGAGCGGCCGTCGTCGGCGGAACGCTGCTGGCCACCGCCGGCGGCGCACCCGCGCGGTCCGACGAGCCTCTCGCCACGACGGCGGGACTCGAGCGGCTGCACGAGTTGCCGCCCGTCACCGACAAGGTCTTCAGCTGGGACGCCGTCCAGGCCCGCAGCGCCGAGGCCCAGCGGCGGCACGCCATCGACTGCATGGCCCGCAAGGGTTTCCGCTACGCTCCGAAGGCCACTCCCCCGGCAGGCTCCGGCGAGGACGAGCGGCCCCGGCCCTTCGGCCTGGAGACCGCCCCTTCCGCGACCACGACCACACCGTCGTTCGCCGGTGAGACGCCCCCGAAGCCCGGAAGTCCCGAGGCCTCCCCGGCGTACGCGAAGGCCCTGTTCGGCGACGAGAGCAAGCGGGTGACGGTCAAGGGAACCCGCGGCATGAGCGTGTCCCGGCCCGGAAACGGGTGCCTCGCCGAGGCCGAGACCCGGGTCCTCGGTGACGGCCGGCTGCGCTGGCTCCAGGTGCGCATCGAACTCTTCGAGGGCCAGGAACAGGCCCGTACGGACGTGGAGAAGGACCCGGCTTTCCGCAACGCGACCGCGCGTTGGCAGCAGTGCATGGAACGGGCCGGCTTCTCCGGGCAGCGTGATCCGCAGGTGCTGCTGAAGACGCTGCCCAGCCAGAAGGCCCGACTGAACGGACGGGACATCCTGAAGGCGGATCTTCGCTGCAAGAGCGAGACCGGCTACCTCACCGTCGCGTACACCCGGCTCGCCGCCGTCCAGCAGCGCTGGCTGGACGCCAACCCGGCCGTGGCCAAGGACTGGACGGCCCTGCTGGCCCGTCAGGACGGGGCGGCGCGCGAGGTGCTGGCGGCCAAGGGCTGACACCCGCCCCGGAAGGCGGGCGGGCCGCTACGGCTGCTGCGCCTTCTCCCGGCTCGGCACGAAATCGCCCGTGCAGCTGGGCTCTCCGCTCTTCGGCAGGGACGCGCAGGCCCAGACGGAGCTGTCGTCCGGGGCGGCGATCAGGGGCGTGTAGACGTCACGGTCGAAGTGCACGACGTCGGCCTGGGCGGCACCGTCCGAGTTGTTGACGACCACGGTGGCGCCGACCTCGGCGAAGGAGATCCGCCCCCAGGCGGCCTTGCAGGCGCGGCTGTAGCGGAGCTCGATGACGAGGTCCTTGGGGATGGAGCCGGTGCGCACGGTGACCGCGTCGGCGCCGCAGTTCATCTTCTTCGGGTCGCGGCCCTCGCAACCGGTGAGCGTGCAGCCGGTCCGCGCCGCCGGGACCTTCGCCGTGGGCTTCGGGCGGGCGGCCGGCTCTTCGCCCGAGCCGGACAGGGCGACGACGCCGTACGTGACGGCGCCCGCCACCAGGAGCGCGGCGATCGCCAGAGCGCCCCAGAGGGTGCGCCGGCGGCGGGGTGCGGGGCCGGCCTCTTCGGCTGCCGTCGCGTCCGCGCCCTCGTCCGTCCCGGCCGGCGGCGCCTCCGCACCGGGGGCCGTGCGCCGGGCGTCCTCCTCGTCCCAGAGGGCGAGGAGGGGGGCCGGGTCGGTCTCGCAGAGTTTCGCGAGGCTCTCGACCGCGTCGCGCGGCGGGAACTGCTTTCCGTTGACCCACCGTTCCCAGGACGACTTGGCGTAGTGGGTCTTCTCGCTGAGCTGGGCGAAGCTCGCTCCCGACGCCTTCTTCAGCGCGAGCAGCTCGCCCGCAAGGTCCTTGACCGACCCCGCACGGTCCATCTTGACCGATTCCCCCTGTTATGCATGTCCATGCCAGTCATGAACGTGCACATCCTAGGGCGGGCTGAGCAGCCGGTTTTACGTGCATCGGGCACGAATCAACCGCAGCAGTCCGGCTCCAGACCGCTCGGCAGACGCTCGCCGCCGAAGACCGCGACCGTCGCCTCGTCACCCCCGAGCGCCGCCACCGCGAGCAGCAGCGAACCGGCGGTCCAGGTGGTCTGCTCCTCCGGCCACACGGCCCGGTCGCCCTCGAAGACGTAGCCGGTCCAGTAGTTGCCGTTCTCGGCCCGCAGGTGACGGACGGACTTCAGGATCTCCAGCGCCCGGTCCGACTCCCCCATCGCCCACAGCGTGAGGGCGAGTTCGCAGCTCTCGCCGCCCGTGACCCAGGGGTTGGGCAGCACGCAGCGCACACCGAGCCCCGGCACGACGAAGTCGTCCCACTTCTCGTCGATGCGGGCCTTGGCCGCGGGGCCGGTGACGGCGCCGCCGAGGACCGGGTAGTACCAGTCCATCGAGTAGCGGGACTTGTCGAGGAAACGCTCGGGGTGGCTGCGGATCGCGTGGCCGAGCGCGCCGGCCGCCAGCTCCCAGTCGGGCTGCGGCTCCTCGCGCGCCTCGGCGATGGCGAGGGCGCAGCGCAGCGCCTGGTGGATGGAGGAGCTGCCGGTCAGCAGCGCGTCGCGGACGGGCGTGCCGTCCGCCTCGCGCTTCCAGCCGATCTGGCCGCCGGGCTCCTGGAGGCCGAGGACGAACTCGACCGCCGCGTAGACGACGGGCCACATGCGGTCGAGGAAGGCGTCGTCGCCGGTCGACAGGTAGTGGTGCCAGACGCCGACGGCGATGTACGCGACGAAGTTGGACTCCAGGCCGCGGTCGGTGACGTTCTCGGGTTCGCCGTCGTGGTAGGCCGCGTACCAGGAGCCGTCACCGTTCTGGTGCCGGGCCAGCCACGCGTAGGCGCGGGCCGCGGCCTCGTGCTCGCCCGCGGTGTCGAGGGCCATGGCGGCCTCGGTGTGGTCCCACGGGTCGAGGTGGTGGCCCCGGAACCACGGTATGGCGCCGTCCTCGCGCTGCACGGCGAGGATTCCGGCGACCGTGGCGGCGGCCTGCTCGGCGGTCAGGACCCCCGGCAGGACGAGGTGTTCCGCCATCCGCTCGGGAGAGGTCACTGGGCGTCGGCCTTCGGCAGGTGGGGCTTGGTCGCGTAGGCCACGAAGCTCTTGCCGACGACCGGGTTGAGCAGCTGCTCGGCGACCCGGGTCACGGCGGGCTTCTTCATGATGTCCCAGACGAGGAGCTTGTGGTACGCGCGGACCGGCAGCGCCTTGTCGTTGTCCACGCCGAAGGCGCACTTGAGCCACCAGTACGGGGCGTGCAGCGCGTGCGCGTGGTGCGTGCCGTACGGCTTGAGGCCGGCCCCGCGCATCTTGGCGAGCAGTTCGTCCGCCTTGTAGATGCGGATGTGGCCGCCCTCGACCTCGTGGTACTCGTCGGAGAGCGCCCAGCAGATCTTCTCGGGGCCGTAGCGCGGCACGGTGACGGCGATGCGGCCGCCCGGCTTCAGGACCCGGACCATCTCGGCGAGCACGCCCTTGTCGTCCGGGATGTGCTCCATGACCTCCGAGATGATGACGACGTCGAAGGACTCGTCGGGGAAGGGCAGGTTGAGCGCGTCGCCCTCCATGGCGGTGGCGCTGGCGCCGGCCGGGGCCTCACCGGCCTCCTTCATGGCGGCGAACCACTTGGCGACCTCGCGGATCTCCTCGCCGTTCTGGTCGAGGGCGACGACCTGGGCGCCGCGCCGGTAGCACTCGAAGGCGTGCCGGCCCCCACCGCAGCCCAGATCGAGCACGCGGTCGCCGGGGGCGAGCGGGAAGCGGGTGAAGTCGACGGTCAGCACGGGGTCTGCCTTTCGGGGTTGACGGAGGTTGCGGGCAGTCGTTCCGGTGGGGCGGAACGGGTGGGCACGACCGCACCACCGGGCCGCGCCCGGCGCACGGAGCTGAGCGTCACCGGCGGGCTCCGGCGCCCTGACGGGCCACCGCCTCGCGGTACAGCTCCGCGGTCCCCTGGGCGGCACGGGCCCAGGTGAAGTTGGCCAGGACCCGCTCACGGCCCGCCGCGCCGAGTCGGGCCCGCAGGTCGGGGTCGCCCAGCATCCGGCCGAGGGCCACCGCGAGCGCCCCCGCGTCCCCCGTGGGCACCGCCAGACACGTCTCGCCGTCGGCCCCGGCGACCTCGGGGATCGCCCCGCCGGTGGTGGCGACGAGCGGCGTGCCGGTCGCCATGCCCTCCGCGGCGGGCAGCGAGAAGCCCTCGTAGAGGGAGGGCACGCAGGCGACCTGGGCGGAGCGGTAGAGGTCGACCAGCTCGGCGTCCGTGACGCCCTTGACGAACTGGACGGCGCCTTCGAGTCCGTACCGCTCGATGGCCTGGGCGACCGGCCCGTCCTCGGCGCGCTTGCCGACGACGACGAGGTGCGCGGCGGGGTGCTCGGTGCGGAGCTTGGCGAGCGCCTCGACCAGGAAGACCAGGCCCTTGAGCGGGACGTCGGCGCTGGAGGTGGTGACGATCCGGCCGGGGACCTCGGCGACGGACGGGTCCGGTGACCACAGGTCGGTGTCGGCGCCGATGTGGACGACACGGATGCGGTCCTGGCGGACGCCGAGGTGCTCGACGATCTCCTGACGGGAGGTGCCGGAGACGGTGAGGACGGACGGCAGCCGGCGGGCGACCCGCTTCTGCATGCGGGTGAAGGCGTACCAGCGGCGGACGGACGCGCGGCGCTTCCAGTCGGCGGCGGCGTCGAGTTCGAGCTGCCGGTCAACGGTGATGGGGTGGTGGATCGTGGTGACCAGCGGCGCGCCGATCGCGCGGGGGCCGCCGAGGAGCCCGTAGCCGAGGGTCTGGTTGTCGTGGACGACGTCGAACTCGCCGCGGCGGGCGGCGAGCATGCGCCGGGCCCGCAGGGAGAAGGTGAGCGGCTCGGGGAAGCCGCCGGTCCACATGGTGGCGACCTCGAGGGCGTCGATCCAGTCCCGGTACTCCTCGCGCTTCGGCGTGCGGAAGGGGTCGGGCTGGCGGTAGAGGTCGAGGCTGGCGATCTCGGTGAGCGTGAGGCCCTTCAGGTCCGCGCCGTCGACGGCCTCGTCGAGGACGGGGTACGGCTGGGAGCCGATGACCTCGACGCTGTGGCCGAGGCGCGCGAGCTCGCGCGAGAGGTGGCGGACGTAGACGCCCTGACCGCCGCAGAACGGGTTCCCCTTGTACGTGAGGAGAGCGATCCGCAACGGACGGTCACCGCCTGGGCCGGCACCCTGTCGGGGGCTTGCCTCTATGGCCTCCGCGGTCAATTGCGACCCCCTTCGAGCGTGCTTTTCGCGCGAGCGTATCCGCCCGCGCTAATCTAGAACAAGTTACAGACTTGATCGTTCATGATCTTCTTGACCATGCTCTTGATCCTCAAGGAGCACAGAATCTACCGGCAGGTAGCCCCGCCGCGAGATCCGGAACAGGTGATTCGCGCCACGGCGGGAGCCCCGCCATACTGTCGCTCCGCCACCGCACGGAACGGGACCTCATGACCGCGGAAGACAGACCTGCGTCACCGCCTCTGACAGAGCGCCAGGAGGCACGCCGCCGGCGCATCCTGCACGCCAGTGCGCAGCTCGCGGGGCGGGGCGGTTTCGACGCCGTACAGATGCGGGAGGTCGCCGAGGCGGCCGGGGTCGCGCTCGGCACGCTCTACCGCTACTTCCCGTCCAAGATCCATCTGCTGGTCGCCACCATGCAGGACCAGCTCCAGCACATGCACACGACACTGCGCAAGCGTCCGCCGGCGGGCGCGGAGCCGGCGGACCGGGTCGCGGAGACGCTGATGCGGGCCTTCCGGGCGCTGCAGCGCGAGCCGCAGCTCGCGGACGCGATGGTGCGGGCGCTGACCTTCGCGGACCGCAGCGTGAGCCCCGAGGTGGACACGGTGTCACGGCTGACGACCGCGATCATCCTGGACGCGATGGGGGCGGAGCAGCCGACGCCGGAGCAGCTGTCGGCGGTGCGGGTGATCGAGCACACCTGGCACTCGGCGCTGATCACCTGGCTGTCGGGGCGGGCGTCGATCGCACAGGTGAAGATCGACATCGAGATGGTCTGCCGGCTGATCGAGCTGACCGCGCCGGGGGCCGCGCCCGGGGCCGGTACGGGTGCCGCGCCCGGCGCGGGGGCCGGACGCGGCGCGGGGGCCGGACGCCGCTGACGTCAGGACGTGGCTGACGTCACGACTTCTTGTTCTTCTCCAGGTCTGCCTTGAACAGCGCCTCGCACTCGGGCGTGGCGTCGCTGGCGATGAACATCACCATCTTGAGCGCGCCCATGCTGTGGTCGCTGGCCTTCAGCTGCCAGGTGCCCTTGGTGAGGGTCTGGACGGTGGAGCCGCCCTGGGAGAAGGTCTGGCCGGTCTTCCAGCCGCCCTTGCCCAGGGACCCGACCGTGTCGTTGTACGACTTCTTCGGGTCGGCGGCCTTCTCGGCGTCGGCGGTCCAGGAGACCATGCACGTCTCCAGACCGGCCGGAACCGGGTCGCCGGTGGCGTCCTGGACGAAGCCGGCACCGGTCGCCGCGGTCTCGATCTCCGTCTTCACGGCGTCGGCGGTGAGGTCCTCACCCCCGGCCTCCGAGCCCCCGCCGGAACCGGCCGAAGCCGAACCGCCGGTCGTGGCGGACGAACCACCCTTGTCCGAACCGCCGTTGCTTCCGCAGCCCGCGACCAGGAACACCACACCGGCAGCCGCAGCCACCCACGTCGCCTTGCGCACAACACTCCCAAATACGTGCGCACGAAGGCCTCTTGCCCCCGTGACCAAGGGAGTAGTTTTGCACAAGGGAACCGGTGCGCCCGTCGGCGTCCGGGCCCGTGGGTGACTCCGCACACCGCGGGCCGCGGGTCCGACCGGCCGCTACTCCTCGGGAGGGAACACCTGCTCGCCGCCGCCCGCCAGGGCGATCGAGATCGCCTCCACCGGGCAGCCCTCCGCCGCCGCGAGGACGCGTTCGTTGGCGTCCGACTCCGGGTCGCGCGGGTGGGACTGGCGGGCCGAGTCCAGGCGGAAGCCGTCCGGGGCGTGGTTCACGCACATGCCGGAGCCGATGCAGACGCCCCGGTCGACCTCCACGTGCCAACGGTCGCCCATCAGTTGCCCCCGGGCCCCTCGTAGCCGGCCGGCAGGTGGATCATCTTGTGCTCCAGGTACTCGGAGAGGCCCTCGGGGCCGAACTCCCGTCCCACTCCGGAGCTCTTGTAGCCGCCGAAGGGGCCGAGCATGTCGAGGCTGAAGGTGTTGACGTTGAAGGTGCCGGTGCGGACACCGCGGGCGAAGTCGACGCCGTGCTCGACGTCGCCGGTCCAGACGCTGCCGGACAGGCCGTAGTCGGAGTCGTTGGCGATCCGCAGCGCCTCGCCCTCGTCCCCGTACGGGAGGAGGCAGATGACCGGGCCGAAGATCTCCTCGCGGGCGATCCGCATCGAGTTGTCGACGCCGCCGAAGAGGGTCGGCTCGACGTACCAGCCGCGGTCCAGGCCCGCCGGACGGCCGCCGCCGGTGAGGACCTTGGCGCCCTCGGCCTGGCCGATGCCGATGTAGTCGAGGGAGCGCTGCTGCTGGCGCCGGGCGACCAGCGGGCCGACCTGGGTGGCCGGGTCGAGCGGGTCACCGACCACGAGCGCGCCGGCCGCCGCCGCGAAGGCCTCGGCGATCTCCTCGTACCGGGAGCGCGGCGCGAGGATGCGGGTCTGGGCCACGCAGGCCTGGCCGTTGTTCATCCAGGCGGCGGGGACGATCCCGGCGACGGCCGCCTCGAGGTCGGCGTCGGGCAGGATCACGGCGGCGGACTTGCCGCCGAGTTCGAGGGTGACGCGGGTGAGGTTGCGGGACGCGACCTCCATGACCCGCTTGCCGGCGGCGACCGAACCGGTGAAGGAGACCTTGTCGACCCCCGGGTGCCCGACCAGGTACTCGCTGACCTCGCGGTCGGCGGGCAGGATCGACAGCACGCCCTCCGGCAGCCCGGCCTCGGCCGCGATCCCGCCGAGGATGTACGAGTCGAGGGGCGACTCGGGCGAGGGCTTGAGGATCACCGTGCAGCCGGCGAGCAGGGCCGGGCCGAGCTTGGCGGCGGCGGTGAACTGCGGGACGTTCCACGGTACGACGGCCGCCACGACGCCGACCGGCTCGCGCCGCACGAGCAGCGGGCCGAGGACGCCGGAGCGCCGCTCCTCGTACGCGTACTCCCGCGCGACGGTGATCGCCGAGTCCCAGACCATCATGGCGCCGAGCGCCTGGGCGAGCACCGACCAGGAGTAGGGGGAGCCGTTCTGGGAGCTGATGGAGCGGGCGATCTCCTCGTGCCGTACGGCGATCGCGTCCTTGATCCGCCCGACGACCTCGATCCGCTGCTCCAGCGTCA
This sequence comes from Streptomyces sp. NPDC051921, assembly GCF_040680975.1. Lineage (NCBI taxonomy): Bacteria > Bacillati > Actinomycetota > Actinomycetes > Kitasatosporales > Streptomycetaceae > Streptomyces > Streptomyces sp. NPDC051921. The sequence goes on along the minus strand of NZ_JBFAXU010000008.1, from coordinate 215,855 downwards.
TCCGCGGCCACGGCCCCTCGTCGAAGGCCCGTCGGGCGGCGGCGACGGCCCGGTCGACGTCCGCCTCGGCGGCGTGCGGGACGCGGCCGATGACCTGCTCGGTGTGCGGCGAGATCACCTCGATGACCCCGTTGCCGAGCGGGTCGGTCAACTCGCCCCCGATGAACAGCTTTCCGTGCTCCACAAGCTCGGTCATGACCGACTGCCTCCCGGAACGACGCGTCGACTCCGATATCTGACTGTGTTTCAGAACTGATACCAGTTCTAGTTTGGCTTGGCCAGACTTCCGCACCCCCGGGCGACGGCGGCGACGCCGGGTGGCGGCGGGCGATGGGCGGTGGGCGATGGCGAGCCTGCCGGGCAACGGGGGGCGACGGGGGGTGATGACCGTGCACCGGCGGGGCGGGCAGCCTGAAGACAATGCGACACACAGCACTCTGACGGAGCGTCAGTTCTCGTTATAGTGAACGGCGGCCGTATCGGTACGCAGAGACGAGGGTGCTCATGACGCAGCTGACCGACACGGTGACCGACCACGGCGGAGGCGTCTGGTCGCTGCGCGTACCCATTCCCGACAACCCCCTCGGCCACACCCTGGTGCACGTCGTCGACACCGACCGCGGCCCCGTCCTCGTCGACACCGGCTGGGACGACCCCGGCTCGTGGGCCGAACTCACCGCCGGACTCGGCGTACTGGGCATCGGCGTGCAGGACGTCCACGGAGTCGTCGTCACCCACCACCATCCCGACCACCACGGCCTCTCCGGCCGGGTGCGGGAGGAGTCCGGCGCCTGGATCGCCATGCACGCCGCCGACATCGCCGTCGTCCGCCGCACCCGCGAGGCCGAGCCCGGCACCTGGCTCGACTACCTGGCCCGCAAGCTCGCCGCCGTCGGCGCCCCCGACGAGCACACCGCCCCGCTGCTCGCCGCCCGCGCCGCCGGCGGGCGGATGCGGACCCTGCCCGGGCTGCGCTCCGCCCTGCCCGACCGGGAGATCGTCCCCGGCGAGCTGCTCGACCTCGCCGGGCGCCGCCTGCGTGGGGTGTGGACGCCCGGCCACACGCCCGGCCACGTCTGTCTCCACCTGGAGGAGGCCCACCCGGCCGGGCTGCCCGGGCACGGCCGGCTCTTCTCCGGAGACCACCTGCTGCCCGGCATCAGCCCGCACATCGGCCTGTACGAGGACCCGGACGACGCCACGGTCACCGACCCCCTCGGCGACTACCTGGACTCCCTCGAACGCATCGGCCGGCTCGGCGTCGCCGAGGTGCTCCCCGCCCACCAGCACGCCTTCGCCGACGCGGGCGGCCGGGTCCGCGAACTGCTCGCCCACCACGAGGAGCGCCTCACCGGACTCCTCGCCCTCCTCGCGACGCCGCTCACCCCGTGGCAGCTCGCCGAACGGATGGAGTGGAACCGCCCCTGGGACCGCATCCCGCACGGCTCCCGCAACATCGCCGTCAGCGAGGCGGAGGCGCACGTCCGCCGCCTGGTGAAACTGGGCCGCGCGGAGCCGGTGGCGGGGACGGACCCGGTGGCGTACGTGGCGGTCTGACGCGACGGTGCGACGCGGGCGGTGCGGCGCGGGCGGTTGCGACGCGGGCCTGAGGCGCGGGCGGTGCGACGTGGACGGTTGCGACGCGGGCGTGAGGCGCGGCGGTGGGACGCGGGGCGTTCGCGTGGGCCGCGCGATACGGCGGTCTGAGCGAGCGGTGCGGCGCGGGCGGTGCGGTGCGAGCGGTGCGGTGCGGGCGGTGTGACGTACGGCTCCGGGAGTGGGGAGGGACCGGCCGGTAGACTCGGCGGTCGTCGTCATGCCCGTACGGGGGGGAAGCCGGTGGGAATCCGGCACTGCCCCTTCCCCAAGCTCTCGGCTTCGCCCGAGCAGGGGACGCCCCAAGCCGTGAGCCGCCCTGCCGGGCGGCGAGTCGGAACGCCCGGTACGGGACGTGAGCGCCGGCACCGTCGAGGAATACGGCGCCGGAGGCCGGCCCCCCGGGGTGCCGGTTTCCGGTGCCCGCAGGAGAGGGACCCATGATCAGCGTTCGCCGCGCCGCCGCCGCACTCGCGGCCGGTGCCGTGCTCAGCACCACCGCCGCCGGAGTGGCCGCCGCCGCGCCCTCGCCGACCCCCTCGCCGGCCAAGATCCCGGCCGGGCTGTACGGCACCACGGACCCGACCTACGACGGCGTCTGGCGCCAGTCGCTGGCCTTCCTCGCCCAGCGCAGCTCCGGCATCCAGCCCGCCGACCAGGCCGTCGACTGGCTGCTCGGCCAGCAGTGCGCCAACGGCGCCTTCGCCTCCTACCGACCCGACCCGGCCAAGGCCTGCGACGCCAGGACGATGCTCGACAGCAACGCCACCGCCGTCGCCGTGCAGGCGCTCACCGCGGTGAAGCGCCAGTCCGCCGACCCGGCGAAGACCGAGAAGGCCGCCAAGGCGGGCGCCGACTGGCTGAAGAGCGTCCAGAACAAGGACGGCGGCTGGAGCTACGTACCCGGCGGCCCCAGCGACGCGAACTCCACCGCGATCGTGGTCGGCTCCTTCGCCTCCGCCGGCGTCCGGCCCGGCGCCGTGACGTCCGCCGGCGGCAAGACCCCGTACGACGCGCTGCTCACCTTCGCCCTGCCCTGCACCGAGAAGGACGGCGGCGCCGGCGCCTTCGCCTACCAGCCCGACAAGAACGGCAAGCTCCTCGCGAACGCCGACGCCACCGCCGCGGCGACCCTCGCCGGGCTCGGCAAGGGCATCACCGCCCGCGGCGCGCAGCCCCAGCAGCCGCCGGCCTGCACCGACCTGCCGAAGCCGACCGCCGAGCGGGCCGCCCTCAACGGCGCCTCCTACCTCGCGGCGCAGCTCGCCGGGACCGGCCACCTCACCGCCCCGCCGATGCCCGGCGCGGCCGAGACCGCCGAGCTGCCCGACTACGGCAACACCGCCGACGCGGTCGTGGCGCTCGCCGCCGCCGGGGCGAGGAAGGAGGCCACCGGCGCGCTCACCTGGCTGGAGAACAACTCCGCCACCTGGGCCAGGTCCAGCGGGCCCGCCGCCTACGCCCAGCTGGTGTTCGCCGCCCACGCCATGGACACCGACCCGCGCAGCTTCGGCAAGGCCGACCTCCTGGAGCAGCTGAACGCCACCGGCCCCGCCCCCAAGGCGCCCGACAACTCGCAGGCCTCCGCCGGCGCCGCCGACGACGAGTCCGGCTTCGACGTGTGGTGGATCATCGGCATCGGCATGGTCGTCGGCGTCGGCATCGGCTTCCTCCTGAGCGGCCGCAAGAAGTGAGCCCGCTGCGCAGGCCGGCGTCGGGCGGGCGCGCGCCGAGCAGGCTCGCCCCGAGCGGGCTCGCCGCCGGCCTGGGCGCCGCGTTCCTGACGCTCGCCGTGGCGGCGCCGGCCGAGGCCGCGGGCTACCGCTACTGGTCCTTCTGGGAGAACCAGGGCAAGGAGTGGGGTTACGCCACCCAGGGTCCGGCGACGGCCCGGCCCGCCGACGGCGACGTCATCGGCTTCCGCTTCGCGGTCAGCAAGGACTCCAGCGACGCGAGCCGGCCGTCCACGGCGCCGGACTTCGCGACGATCTGCACGGGCGTGGCGAAGAAGGACGGGACGAAGCGGGTCGCGGTCGTCGTCGACTTCGGCGGCCCGACGGACGCCCCGCCCGGCGAGACCCCGCCGAAGCCGGTCCTCGAGGTCGGCTGCCCCGAGGTCCGCGAGGACGCCACCGCCGCGGAGGCGCTGGCGGCCGTCGCCAAGCCGCTGCGCTACGACAGCAACGCGCTGCTCTGCGGCATCGCGGGCTACCCGGCGAAGGGTTGCGGGGAGCAGGTCGCCCTGCCGGAGGAGCAGCCGAGCGCTACGGCGAAGCCGTCGGCGACGCGCGCGGCCGGGACGGGCACCGCCTCGGACTCCGGCTCTGGTTCGGACGGCCCGTCCGTGGGCCTCGTCGTGGGCGGCGCCGCGGTGCTCCTCCTCGGCACGGCCGGCGTCGTGCAGGCCCGCCGCCGTCGCGGATGACGACGGAGGACCGACCGAACCCGGGGGCCGGACCGCACGCCCGCGAGGCGGCGACGGCGGCGGTCCCGGCGACGGACCACGACACGACGGCCGGACACGGCACGACGCCCGGGCAAGGCACGGAAACCGGGCCCGACGCGCCGACCCCGCGAGACCGCGTGGGCGCCTGCGGCGTCGCGGCGACCGTACGAGGCCGGGAAGCCGAACCCGGCACGCCCACCACGCGGGGCCGGACGGCCCTGCACGACGCGCCGACCACGGCGGGGCGGACCTCGGCACCGGGCCCGACCGCGGCGCGGCACCGCCCCGCCCGTCCCGGCGGTGCCGGCCGACCCCCCAGGGATGACCGGCCCGTCAGGGCCGACCGCCCCGCCGGGGCCGGCGGTGCCGGGCGCCGCGTCTCCCGCCTGCGCGCGCCCGAGGCGAACCGGTCCAACGCCCTGCACCCCGGCGCCTGGTGGCTCTGGGCGCTGGGGCTCGCCGTGGCCGCCTCGCGCACCACCAACCCCCTCCTCCTCGGGCTGGTCGTCGGCGTCGCCGGTTACGTCGTCGCGGCCCGCCGTACCGACGCGCCCTGGGCCCGCTCGTACGGCGCGTTCGTGAAGCTCGGGCTGTTCGTCGTCGCCCTGCGCGTCGTGTTCTCGCTGCTCCTCGGCTCGCCGATCCCCGGCTTCCACGTGCTCTTCACGCTGCCCGAGGTGCCGCTGCCCGACTGGATGCAGGGCATCCGGATCGGCGGGCGCGTCACCGCGGAGCAGCTGGTCTTCGCGCTGTACGACGGACTGAAGCTGGCGGCGCTCCTCATCTGCGTGGGCGCGGCGAACGCCCTCGCCAACCCGGCGCGGCTGCTCAAGTCGCTGCCGGGCGCGCTGTACGAGGCCGGGGTCGCGGTCGTCGTCGCGATGACCTTCGCGCCGAACCTCGTCGCCGACGTGGTGCGGCTGCGCACGGCCCGCCGGCTCCGCGGGCGTCCCACGGGCGGCGTGCGGGCCGTGCTCCAGATCGGCCTGCCGGTCCTGGAGGGCGCCCTGGAGCGCTCGGTGGCGGTGGCCGCCTCGATGGACGCCCGCGGTTACGGGCGCACGGCGCAGGTGCCGCCCGCGGTGCGGCGTACGACGGACGTCCTGACCCTCGGCGGCCTGCTCGGGGTGTGCGCCGGCTCGTACGGGCTGCTCGCCGCGCAGGGCGCGGGTTACGGGCTGCCGCTGCTCGTGGCCGGTGTCCTCGCGGCCGTCGGTGGGCTGCGGCTGGGCGGCCGGCGGACGGTGCGTACCCGCTACCGGCCGGACCGGTGGGGCGTGCGGGCGTGGCTGGTCGCCGGTTCGGGAGTGGCGGTGGCCGTGCTGGTGATCCTGACGGGCGCGACCGTGCCCGGGGCGATGCACCCCGGAGTCGTCCCCCTGGAGGCGCCCGAGCTGCCGGTGTGGCCGGCGGCGTCCGTGCTGCTGGGGCTGCTGCCGGCCTTCGTGGCCCCCGTACCCAAGGAGAGTCACCGCCCGTGATCCGCTTCGAGAACGTGTCGGTGACGTACGACGGCGCGGCCGGGCCCACGCTGAAGGACGTCGACCTGACCGTGCCCGAGGGCGAGCTGGTGCTGCTCGTCGGGCCGTCCGGTGTCGGCAAGTCGACCCTGCTCGGCGCCGTGTCCGGGCTCGTCCCGCACTTCACGGGCGGCACGCTGAGGGGCCGGGTCACGGTCGACGGGCGGGACACGCGCAGCCACCCGCCGCGCGAGCTCGCCGACCTGGTGGGCACGGTGGGGCAGGACCCGCTCGCCCACTTCGTCACCGACACGGTCGAGGACGAGCTCGCGTACGGCATGGAGTCGCTGGGGCTCGCGCCCTCCGTGATGCGCCGCCGGGTCGAGGAGACGCTGGACCTCCTCGGTCTCGCCGAACTGCGCGACCGCCCGATCGCCACCCTGTCCGGCGGTCAGCAGCAACGCGTCGCGATCGGCTCGGTCCTCACCCCGCACCCCAAGGTCCTCGTCCTCGACGAGCCGACGTCGGCGCTCGACCCCTCGGCCGCGGAGGACGTCCTGGCCGTCCTGCAGCGTCTGGTCCACGACCTGGGCACGACGGTCCTCATGGCGGAGCACCGCCTGGAGCGGGTGGTCCAGTACGCGGACCAGGTCCTGCTCCTGCCGGAGGCGACGATGGGCCCGCCCGCCGACGTGATGGCCGTGTCCCCCGTCCACCCTCCGGTGGTCGCCCTGGGGCGGCTGGCCGACTGGCGTCCCCTTCCGCTGACGGTCCGCGACGCGCGACGCGCGGCGGGCCCGCTGAAGGAGCGACTGGCCGGTCGGACCCCGGCGGCACACCTGCCGCCGCCCCCACGAACCGGGGGCACGCGCGCCGGCACCACACCCGCTCCGGGGCCCGAGGGCGCGTACGCGGAAACCGGGGGCGCCGCCCCCGGAGCCACGCCCGGCGCAGGGTCCGGGGGCCCGGCCTTCGCACCGGGTGTCGCGGACGCCGCCGCCTGCCCCGCGCTCGCGCCCGTCCCGGGCCCCGAGCCCTCCGCCGTACGGGGTCCGGGGCGGAGTCCCGGTCCCGGGAAGGGGCGGGGCGGGGGAAGGTCCCTCTTCCGACGGCGCCGCACCTCCCCCGGGCCCGCGTCCGTCACCGCCCCCCTCGTCCACGCCGACCGCCTGGCCGTCCGTCGCGGCCGCGTCGAGGCGCTGCGGCATGTCGACCTGCGGGTCGAGGCCGGGGAGACGGTCGCCCTCATGGGACGCAACGGGGCCGGCAAGTCGACCTTGCTCGGCACGCTGGTCGGCATGATCGCGCCCACGTCCGGAACGGTGCGCGTCGCCGGTCTCGTGCCGCACGACACGGATCCGCGCGCGCTGATCCGCCAGGTCGGGCTCGTGCCGCAGGAACCGCGGGACCTGCTGTACGCGGACACCGTCGCGGCCGAGTGCGCCGCGGCGGACGCGGACGCGGGGGCCGAGCCGGGGAGCTGCCGGGCGCTGGTGTCGCAGCTGCTGCCGGGGGTCGCGGACGAGACGCACCCCCGCGACCTGTCGGAGGGGCAGCGGCTCGCGCTCGCGCTCGCCGTGGTCCTGACCGCCCGCCCGCCGCTGCTCCTGCTCGACGAGCCGACCCGCGGTCTGGACTACGCGGCGAAGGCCCGCCTGGTCACCCACCTGCGCGGCCTCGCCGCCGACGGGCACGCCATCGTGCTCGCCACGCACGACGTGGAGCTGGCGGCGGAGCTCGCGCACCGTGTGGTGATCGTCGCGGGCGGTGAGGTCGTCGCGGACGGCCCGACGGCCGAGGTGGTCGTGTCCTCGCCCGCCTTCTCCCCTCAGGTGGCGAAGATCCTCGCGCCGGAGCCGTGGCTGACCGTCGAGCAGGTGGCGAAGGCACGGGAGGGCGCGCTGTGAGGGCGGCCGGCCGGCCGATCCGGCTGGGGCCCCGCTCCGTCGCCGCTCTCGTCCTCGTCTCCGCCGTGGGGCTCGTCGCCATCGGCTGGCCCCTCTTCGCCGACGCCGGTTCCGCGCTGACCGACCACGCCGCCGACGCGCCGTGGTTCTTCGCCCTTCTCCTTCCTCTCCTCATCGCGGTCGTCGTGGCGACGATCGCCGACTGCGGCATGGACGCGAAGGCGGTGGCGATGCTGGGGGTGCTGGCCGCCGTGGGGGCGGCCCTGCGGCCGCTGGGGGCGGGCACGGCGGGTCTGGAGCCGATGTTCTTCCTGATGGTGCTGAGCGGCCGGGTCCTAGGGCCGGGCTTCGGCTTCGTGCTGGGCGCGGTGACGATGTTCGCGTCCGCCCTGCTCACGGGTGGGGTCGGGCCGTGGATGCCGACGCAGATGCTGGCGATGGGCTGGTTCGCGATGGGCGCCGGACTGCTGCCGGCGGGCCTCCGGGGCCGGGCCGAGCTGCTGGTGCTGTCCGCGTACGGCTTCGTGGCGGCGTTCGCGTACGGCACGGTCACCAATCTGTACGGGTGGGTGACGGTCGGCGGCGGCCGCGTGCCCGAGGCGGGCGGGATCTTCTTCGTACCGGGGGATCCGGCGCACGAGAACCTGGTGCGCTTCCTCGCGTTCGTGGCGACGACGTCGCTCGGCTGGGACCTGGGCCGCGCCGTCCTCACCGTTGTCCTCACCCTGACCGTGGGCGGCGCCCTCCTGAAGGCGCTGCGGCGGGCGACCCGGCGCGCGAACTTCGAGGCCCAGGTCACATTCGAGGGCCCTGGGAGGGCCCTCCGGGGTGAGGCGCCTCATAGGACCCAGGTCACTTACGAAGGGAAATAGGAGACCGGACAGGGCGGTCAAATCACCCCATACGGCGATTTGACCTGCGGAAACAGGGTCCGGGACGGTATCGGGACCTCCGGGCACTGTCCGAACCAACCTCGTACAGGGGGTCGTTGCGTCGCCGCGCCAGGCCTGTTTGTCTGGTGGACGTCGCCAGGCAGCCGGTGCTCAGCGCAGCACCACGGCAGGCCGGTTCCCCCCAGTTCCCGGGACTCCCGGGCCCTGGTTCCGGCATGCCGAAAACGCCTGGCGCGACCTTTGCCCCCGACGTTAGGTATGACGTTTTGTTCCGCTCGATCGCCACTCGTGTCAACTCCCGCAAGAAGACCTTCGCCGTCTCCGCCGCCGTCCTCCTGGGCGCCTCCGGTGCGGTGCTCGGCTCGACGGGTACGGCCTCGGCCGCCACGGAGCAGGAGATCGCCCGCCAGATCGTCCCGCCGGCGCAGTTCGCGTCCTTCAGCAAGATCGTCGAGCACGAGTCCGGCTGGAACCACACCGCGACCAACGCCTCCAGCGGCGCCTACGGCCTCGTCCAGGCCCTCCCGGCCTCGAAGATGGCCTCGGCCGGTGCCGACTGGAAGACGAACCCCGCCACCCAGATCAAGTGGGGCCTCAACTACATGAACGAGCGCTACGGCTCCCCGAACGCCGCCTGGGCCTTCTGGCAGACCCACGGCTGGTACTGAGCCGAACAGCGAGCCGGCAGGCCGGACGCGCGCTCCAGCGCTCCACAGACGTCGCAAGGCCCCGCCCTCCTTCCGGAGGGGCGGGGCCTGCGGCGTTCTCCGACGTCCGCCCGCACTCCCTCACGCCCCGAGCAGCATCCTGACCTGCGGCCACAGTGCGTCCAGGACCGCCGGGTCGTTCTTGAGCTTGGCGAGCAGGACGAGCCCTTCGAGCTGGGCGACGACCGCCCGGGCGGCCGCGAGGTCGGCCCGGTCCGCAGGAATCGCGCCTTCCGCGGCCGCCTCCGCGAGCACTCCGGCGATCAGCTCGATCTGCTCGTCGAAGATCCCGTCCAGGCGGTCCCGGACGTCCGGTTCCTGGGTGCTGAGCTCCAGGGCGAGGTTGCCGAGGAGGCAGCCGTCGACGGTGCCGGTGACCTCCTTGCCCCGCCGCTGCACGACCGGGGCCAGTTCGAGCAGGCTCCGCAGCCGTTCCAGGGCCGGGGCGGAGGCGGCCAGCTCGGCGGTCCAGGTCGCCCGCTCCTCGCGCCAGTAGGCGTCGACGACCTCCACGGTCAGGGCCTGCTTGGACTCGAAGAAGTAGTAGAAGCTGCCCTTCTTCACGTCCGCGCGGGCGCAGATCTCGGCGACGCCGAGGCTGCCGTAGCCGCGGCTGCGCATGAGCTCGCCGGTGGCGTCGACGAGCCGTTCCCTTGCCGTGCTGGTGCGTCCCATGACGCCACTGTACGAGCGGTCAACCATTCGGGGCGGTCGGGTCTGGATTTTTAGTTGACCGGTCGTCTAGTGTCCTCGGCGTCGGCGGGCACCGAGCCCGCCGCGACCCCGGAGGCCCGCCCCATGGCTGCATCCCCGCCCCCTTCGCGCCCCCCGCGCCCCCCGCACCCCTCACCGCCTTCGCTCTCCCCGCGCTCCCCGCTCTCCTCGTCCCCTTCGCTCTCCTCGCCCCCTTCGCCCTCCTCGCCCCCTTCGCCCTCCTCGCCCCCTTCGCCCTCCTCGCCCCCTTCGCCCTCCTCGCTCCCCCCGATCCGCGGGGCCGTCGCCCACCACAGCGGCTACGGCCACACAGCCCGCCAGGCCGCCGCCCTGGCCGAGGGCGCGGAATCCGTTCCGGGGGTCCTCGCCGATCTCCTGGACGTCACCGTCCTCGACGACGCCCTGTGGGCCGCGCTCGACGCCGCCGAGACGATCACCTTCGGCTCCCCCACCCACATGGGCTCCACCTCGGCCGCCTTCCAGCGGTTCGCCGAGGCCGGCACGCCGGTCTGGGCGGCGCGCGGCCGGCAGGACGAGCTCGCCGCCGGCTTCACCAACTCGGCCGGTGTCAACGGCAACAAGGCCAACGCGCTCCTGTCCCTGACCGTCTTCGCGGCCCAGCACGGCATGACCTGGGTCCCCCTCGGCCTCGCGCCGGGCTGGATCTACGCGTCCGACGGCAGCCCCGAGGAGCTCAACCGGCTCGGCGGCTTCGTCGGCGCGACGGCCCGGTCGCCCTCCGACCTCGGCCCCGAGCAGGCCCCCGCCGACTCGGACCTGCGCACCGCCCACCACCGGGGCGCCCGGGTCGCCCGTGCGGCCCTGCGTCAGGCGCTGGGGCGCGCGGCGATGGAGGTGGCGGCGTGAGGCCCGGTCGGCTCGGCGAGCTGCTCCCCCTCGAACTGCCCGTCGTGCAGGGCCCGTTCGGCGGCGGCCTGTCCTCCGTCGAGCTGGCCGTCGCGGTGTCGGAGGGCGGCGGGCTCGGCTCGTACGGAGCCCATGTCCTGTCTCCGGTGGCGATCACGACCCTCGTTGCCCGGCTGAAGGCGGCGACGGACCGGCCCTTCGCGGTGAACCTGTGGGTGCCGCAGGAGGGCGAGGACGTCACCCCCGTGGACCTCACCGCCCACGTCGAACGGCTCCGCCCGTACTACGACGAGCTCGGCGTCCCCGCCCCGACCGCCGCCGAGGCGGCGGCCCGGCCGGACTTCGACGCGCAGCTCGACGCGCTCCTCGCCGCCGCCCCACCGGCCGTCAGCCTGGTCATGGGGCTGCCGCCGCGCCGCCTCGCGGCGGAGGCGCGGCGGCGCGGGATCGTCCTGATCGGCACGGCGACCACGGTCGCGGAGGCGGTCGCGCTCGAAGCGGCCGGGGTGCACGCGGTGGTCGCCTCGGGCAGCGACGCCGGTGGGCACCGGGGAGCGTTCCTGCGGCCGGTACGGGAGTCCCTGGTCGGCACGTTCTCGCTGGTCCCGCAGGTGGCCGACGCGGTCGCGGTGCCGGTGATCGCGGCGGGCGGCATCGCCGACGGGCGGGGCGTCGCCGCCGCCCTCGCCCTGGGCGCCGACGCGGTCCAGATCGGCACCGGTTTCCTCGCCACCCGCGAATCGGGCGCCAGCCCCGTGCACCGCCGCGCACTCGGCACCCCGGAGGCCGGCACGACCGTGCTGACCAGGCTGTTCTCCGGCCGCACGGCACGCGGCATCCCGAACCGCTTCGTCCGTGACATGGCGGCTCACGAGGAGCACGTGCCGCCGTATCCGCTGCAGAACGCACTGATGCAGCCGATCCGCCGGGCCGCGGCGGAGCAGGAACGGCCGGAGTACGTGAACCTGTGGGCCGGCCAGGCCGCGGCCCTCAGCCGGCCGGGCGTACCGGCGGCGGAGTACCTGGCGGCGCTGGCCGCGGACGCGGACGCGCGGACAGGGGGCGCGGCCTGCGCGGCCATGGCTACGACCACGGCTCCGACCCCGGAGACCGCTCCGATCCCCGCCGACGGCCCGGGGCCGGCCCCGACCCCGGCCCCGACCCCGGGCCCGACCCCGGCCCCGGCCCTGGGCCCGACCCCGGCTAAAGCCGCTGGATGATCGTGCCGGTCGCCAGCGCCCCGCCCGCGCACATGGTGATCAGCGCGAACTCCTTGTCCGTGCGCTCCAGTTCGTGGAGGGCCGTGGTGATGAGCCGGGCGCCGGTGGCGCCGACGGGGTGGCCGAGGGCGATGGCGCCGCCGTTGACGTTGACCTTCTCCAGGTCCTGGTCGAAGACCTGTGCCCAGCTCAGCACCACCGACGCGAAGGCCTCGTTGATCTCGACGAGGTCGATGTCCTTGAGCGACATGCCGGCCTTGCCGAGCACCGCCCGGGTCGCGTCGACGGGGCCGTCGAGGTGGTAGTGCGGATCGGCGCCGACCAGGGCCTGGGCGACGATCCGGGCCCGCGGCCGCAGCTTCAGGGCGCGGGCCATGCGCTTGGAGGCCCACATGAGGGCGGAGGCGCCGTCGGAGATCTGCGAGGAGTTCCCGGCGGTGTGGATCGCCGTCGGCATGACCGGCTTGAGCCGGGCCAGGGCCTCCATGCTGGTGTCGCGCAGGCCCTCGTCACGGTCGACGAGCCGCCACATGCCCTGCCCGGCGTGCTGCTCCTCCTCGGTCGTCGGGACCTGCACGGCGAAGGTCTCGCGCTTGAACCGCTCCTCGGACCAGGCGACGGCGGCGCGTTCCTGGGAGAGCAGACCGAGGGAGTCGACGCGTTCGCGGGTCAGGCCGCGCTTCCGGGCGATGCGCTCGGCGGCCTCGAACTGGTTGGGCAGGTCGACGTTCCACTCGTCGGGGAACGGCTTGCCCGGGCCGTGCTTCGAGCCGGAGCCCAGCGGCACGCGGGACATGGCCTCGACGCCGCAGGAGATGCCGATGTCGATCACACCGGCGGCGACCATGTTGGCCACCATGTGACTGGCCTGCTGCGAGGATCCGCACTGGCAGTCGACGGTCGTGGCGGCCGTCTCGTACGGAAGGCCCATGGTGAGCCAGGCGGTGCGGGCGGGGTTCATGGACTGCTCGCCGGCGTGGGTGACGGTGCCGCCGACGATCTGCTCGACGCAGTCGGCGTGGATGCCGGTGCGGCCGAGGAGTTCGCGGTAGGTCTCGCCGAGGAGGTAGGCGGGGTGGAGGTTGGCGAGCGCGCCTCCGCGCCTGCCGATCGGAGTGCGTACGGCTTCGACGATGACGGGTTCCGCGGCCATGAGCTCGTCCTCTCCTCGCCCGGCGGGGGTGTCCCGGCACCCCCGCCGGTCGACGTCACGTGGAACTAGTACGCGTTCTAGTTCTGAGTGCAGTCTTATGACTGCTACCGCCGGTACGCAAGGGTCCGGGACGCAACAGTTCCCGCCGCGCGCCTTGCTACTTGTAGAACTCGTTACTACCTTTCCCGGCAACTTCTGATGGGCCATCAGATATGGAGTGTGTTGCCGATGCCCTGCCCCCATCTCTCCGAAGGGTTCGACGCCACCGACCCCGATCTGCTCCAGAGTCGCGTCCCCCATCCGGAGTTCGCGCAGCTGCGGCAGACGGCCCCCGTCTGGTGGTGCGCCCAGCCCCCCGGCGTCACCGGCTTCGCCGACGAGGGCTACTGGGCGGTGACCCGCCACGCCGACGTCAAGTACGTCTCCACCCACCCCGAGCTGTTCTCCTCCAACGAGAACACCGCCGTCATCCGCTTCAACGAGCACATCACCCGGGACCAGATCGAGGTCCAGAAGCTGATCATGCTCAACATGGACCCGCCCGAGCACAGCCGGGTCCGCCAGATCGTGCAGCGCGGCTTCACCCCCCGCGCCATCCGCAGCCTGGAGACCGCGCTGCGCGACCGCGCACGCGCCATCGTCACGGAGGCCAAGGAGGCCGCGGGGCCCGACGGTGCCTTCGACTTCGTCACCAAGGTCGCCGTCGAACTGCCCCTCCAGGCCATCGCCGAACTCATCGGCGTACCGCAGGAGGACCGCGCCCGCATCTTCGACTGGTCGAACAAGATGGTCGCGTACGACGACCCCGAGTACGCCATCACCGAGGAGATCGGCGCCGAGGCCGCCATGGAGCTCATCGGCTACTCCATGAACCTCGCCGCCACCCGCAAGGAGTGCCCCGCCAAGGACATCGTGAGCCAGCTCGTCGCCGCCGAGGGCCAGGGCAACCTCTCCTCCGACGAGTTCGGCTTCTTCGTCCTGCTGCTCGCCGTCGCCGGCAACGAGACCACCCGCAACGCCATCAGCCACGGCATGCACGCCTTCCTCACCCACCCCGACCAGTGGGAGCTCTACAAGCGGGAGCGCCCGGCCACCGCCGCCGAGGAGATCGTGCGCTGGGCCACCCCGGTGGTCTCCTTCCAGCGCACCGCCACCCAGGACACCGAGATCGGCGGCCAGAAGATCCGCCGGGGCGATCGCGTCGGCCTCTTCTACTCCTCCGCCAACAACGACCCCGAGGTCTTCGAGAACCCCGGGACCTTCGACATCACCCGCGACCCCAACCCGCACCTCGGCTTCGGCGGCGGCGGACCGCACTTCTGCCTCGGCAAGTCCCTCGCCATCAAGGAGATCGAGCTGATCTTCGAGGCGCTCGCCGACGAACTGCCCGACCTCTCCCTCGCGGGCGACCCGCGCCGCCTCCGCGCGGCCTGGCTCAACGGCATCAAGGAGCTCCAGGTCAGAGTGGCCTGAGCCCGGGGAGGCGGGGCGCCACCCCCACGCCCACGCCCCGCCTCCCGCACGGACGCCCCCACGCACCTCCGGCACGGACGCCCCCCCCACGCACCTCCAGCACGGACGCCCCCCACGCACCTCCCGGTGGAACCGGGCGCTCACCTCCCGTGTAAACGGTGCTCAACTCCAGTGGATCCGGGCTCACCTCCCGTGGAACCCGGTGCTCAACTCCGGAGGATCCGGGCGCTCACTCCCGGCGGATCCGGCCGCTCACCCCCGTGGAAGCGGGCGCCCCTCCGGTGGAACCGGGTGCTCCCCTTGCGCGTCCGAGCAGGCATGCGGGGGACACACAGACTTCTCACCACGATCGTCGCGCTGCTCGCGCTCCAGCTCGGCTCGCTCGTCGCGCCGGCCTACGCCTGCGGCTGCGGCGCCATGGTCACCAACAAGATGGCGCGGATCGGCGTCGACCGGGAGACCTCAGCCGTGCGCTGGGACGAACGGACCGGCACCGAGCAGATCGTCATGCGCTTCACCGTCCACGGCGACGCCGACCAGGCCGCCTGGATCATGCCCGTGCCGCACCGCGCGGACGTCACCCTCGGCGACCCGAAGCTCTTCGACGAGCTCGACCGGCTCACCGCTCCCGAGCACCGGGACCGCGACTACTTCTGGCCGCGCGGCGACGACTGGCCGTTCGCCGACGAGGACGTGGACGGCGCCGCCGCCGCACCCCCGGCGAGGGCCGGCTCGGGTGTCGGCGTCGTCGGCCGCGAGCGCCTCGGCCCCTTCGACGTGGCCCGCCTCACCGCCACCGACCCGACGGCACTGAGCACCTGGCTGCACCGCAACGGCTTCGAGCTGTCCGACCGCCTCGCGACCGAACTGCGCCCGTACGTCGAGCGGAAGTGGGAGTACGTCGCCGTCCGCCTCGCCCCCGAGAAGACCGGCGAGACGCTGTACGGCGTCCTCGACCCGCTGCGGATCAGCTTCGCCAACGACAGGCCCGTCTACCCGATGCGGCTCTCCCGGCTGGCCACGACCCCGCAGTCCCTGGGTCTCTTCGTCCTCTCCGGACACCGGATGGAGCCGCGCGACAGCATCGGCGGCGACCGACCCGAGGTGCTCTTCGCCGGCACGATCGGCAAACCGTCCGGCGCACTCGCCGAACTCACCGGCACGGGACCGGTGTTCCTCACCGCCGTCGACCAGTCCTTCCCCGAGCCGTCCCGCATCGACGGCGACCACGAACTCGTCCGGGCGGCCACCGACACGCCGTACCGCGAGATCATCTGGGACGACCGGCTGTGGACGGTCGGCGAGGTCCCCGTCTGGCTCATCAGCGTCACCGGGGGGCTCCTGCTCCTCACGGCGGGCGGCTTCGCCGCGGCTCGGGCACGGCGCGCGCGGGCCGGTGTACGTTCGGCCCCATGAGCAACGACCAAGAGCAATGGACCACCGTCGACCGCTACTTCACCGACCTGCTCGCCCCGGCCGACGACGCGCTCGCCGCCGCGCTCGCCGACTCCACGGCGGCCGGACTGCCCGAGATCGCCGTCGCCCCCAACCAGGGCAAACTGCTCCACCTGCTCGTCGCCGCGCAGGGCGCCAGGAACGTCCTGGAGATCGGCACCCTCGGCGGCTACAGCACCATCTGGCTGGCCCGCGCACTGCCCGCCGACGGCCGGCTGATCACCCTGGAGTACGACCCCAGGCACGCGGAGGTCGCCCGCGGCAACCTCGCCCGCGCCGGACTCGACAAGGTCGTCGAGGTGCGCACCGGCGCCGCCCTGGACACCCTGCCGCTCCTGGAGCAGGAGGGCGCGGGCCCGTTCGACTTCGTCTTCATCGACGCGGACAAGGTCAACAACCCGCACTACGTCTCCTGGGCCCTGAAGCTCTCCCGGCCCGGCACGCTCATCGTGGTCGACAACGTCGGACGCGCGGGCAAGGTGGCCACGCCGCACCCGGACGACCCGGCGGTCACCGGCACCCGCGAGATGTTCGAACTGGTCGCCCGCGAAACCCGGTTGGACGCCACGGCCTTCCAGGTCGTCGGGACGAAGGGCTACGACGGACTGCTGATCGCCCGCGTGGTGAGCTAGCCCGCACGGCCGGTCCGACGGGCGGCCAGCAGCCACCGGCCGGCACGGTCACCGGTCCGTACGGCCACCGGCCGACGCGGTCACCGGCCGACGCGGTCACCCGCCGGCGGGCGCGGCCACCGGTCCATACGGCCACCACCAGTCGTACCACCACCGGCCGGTACGGCCACCGGCCCGTGACCGGCCCCGCCATGCCGCGTGGGTCGTCGACCGCGTGACCGCGTCCGCCCGGTCATATCCTGCCTTCCATGAGCATCGTGAAGATCAACGAATGGGTCAAGTCACTCACATAGGCCCCCTGCCCCTGGTCCACCCGGGTCGGACCAGCGTAGAAGCCCCGCCCGGCTGCTTTGCTCGCCATCGCCGGACGGGGCCGCATGGGGGCACTACGCGCGCTTCACCGAATCGGGCGGGACCAGCCACTCGCGGCCCCCACCTTCAGGACACAGGAAGGCCGTAGGGCACTTCCGGCGCTCACCGGGCGGGGCGGCTGGGTCCTCATGGTCCGGGATCACATCACGCAGGATGCCGACCCGTCCCGCGCCGTCTTCCACGCGCTGCCCGATGTCCTTAGCCGTGACCATCAGTGCCCCTCGGGATGCCGCCGCATGAAGACGTTGCAGTCGGACACGGTCGTCATGTCGCCCCCGGCACGGGCGCGGGAGCGTACGTTGGCCAGCTCAATGCATCCCGCGCACCCGTCGACAGGGTCCGGGTCCCGGTCCAGAGGCAACGGCAGCTCGATCGGCGGGGTGCTGTATCGCGTGGGTTCGGTCATGGCGGGAGCGTGGCCCACCCTTGCAGACGTATCTCCGCCCACACAGCGGACAGTTGAGACGTTCGACGCTAGGGTCGAAGAAGGCCCAAAAGGCCACGGCGAGGGGGTTGACTTGAACGCCGCTCTTCAGTCCGCAATGGATGACGCAGGCTTGTCCCCGCGCCAGTTAGCGTACCGGGTGGGGGTATCCGCGAAGCAGGTGGAACGATGGCTGAGCAATGCTGATCTGACACCACACGCAAGGAACCGAGCGGGCGCCTGTCGGGCGCTGGGAGTGGACGAAGAGATGTTGTGGCCGAAGGCTGTACAGGAACGCGTGAAGACCGGCACCGACCGCGAGTTGGTCCACAGCTACCCGTATCGGTCCGCGTGCCCGTCAACGGTCTGGACGGAACTTGTCGAGTCGGCACACACGGACCTCTTCCTCGCCGGCTACACGAACTACTTCTTCTGGACCCAGGTACCCCACTTCGCGGACACGATCCGGCGCAAAGCTGAGGCCGGATGCCGGGTGCGGTTCCTTGTGGGAGACCCGGACGGAGAGGTGACCCGGCAGCGGGAGACGATCGAGGACGTAGCCCTGTCGGTCTCCACCCGCATCAGGATCACGCTGGAGCACGTTGACCGGCTCGGCCCGCTGGACGGAGTGGAGGTGCGGGTCTCCGCGCCGCTGGACGCCATCAACCACGTGAGCCTGTCCGTGTTCCGCTTCGATGACGAGGCCCTGGTGACACCGCATCTCGCCCGGCTCGTGGGCCATGACTCACCACTCCTGCACCTGCGTCGCCACAACAGCGGGGGCATGTTCGATCGGTTCGCGGAGCACGGCGAGGAACTATGGGAGCGGGCTGAGCCTCGCGAGCCCACCCCTCACGTCTGAGCTGTCACCGAGCCGACGACCCTTTACGGACCGTCTTCTCTCGGATGGCCGCTTTAGCGCGCGATGCTCACCCGAGCGTCCTCGCCCCTCACGGCTTGCGGCCATCGCTCATCGATGATCACCGCTGCTGCGCGACAGGCACCACAGGCGTTCTCCCGGTCCGGCACCCACAAGTAGTCGGACGGAGACATGCCGGAAAGGTGAATGCCGCATAGGGTCTTGTCGAAGGCGCCAAACGCGTGGGAGACGTCGGCGCCAAGGCCGTCCGCGACGGCTCTCTCCCATCGCGTCTCCATGGGCAGATAGGGCGGTCGAGCAATCTCGAACCACTCGCCACCCACATGCGTGGCAGCGTGACACCACGAGCAGGACCAGATCTCCTGCTCCCACTGACTCGGCGGCGCCGGCCACCGCCACATCACGCCACCACACACGTCACAATCCACGAACGCATCCTGACACGTCACCATCGACCACTCCGCCACACTGACCGGGAGTGGCAGGGGTCTCGCAGCCGCGCTACTCGGCGCCCGCAAGCGCCCGGTACAGCGTTGCGCGGGACACCCCGAGCGCCTTGGCAATGGCCGTGACGCTCTCACCCTTGGCGCGGCGCGCCTTGGCCGCAGCGAGCTTGTCAGCATCCATGACGGCCGGTCGGCCTCCGGTGCGCCCCTGAGCGCGGGTGGCAGCCAGACCAGCGCGCGTACGGTCCTCGATCAGGTCCCGCTCGAACTCGGCCATGGCTCCGACAACCTGAAGCATCAGCCGACGTCCGGCGTGTTCGGGTCAACGCTCGCCAGGGCACCCGTGAGGACCTTGAAGCCAATGCCCCGGGCCGCAAGCGCGTCCACCATCGTCACAAGGTCGATCAGCGAACGGGCGAACCGGTCCAGCTTCCACACGCACACCGTGTCACCGGGGCGCGCATAGTCGAGAGCGGCGGCAAGCTCCGGGCGATCCGCATTCTTCCCGCTCGCCTTGTCGGTGAAGATCCGAGCGCAGCCCGCCTCGGTCAGCGCGTCAAGCTGAAGCTGCGCCTCCTGGTCGTCCGTGCTGACGCGTGCGTACCCGATCATGTGACCCGTATTCGTGTTCATGACGAGACAGTCACACAACCCGTCTCAGAACCTCAGGCGGTTTGAGTGAGTTCTGAGACGGGTTTTGCTACAGGGTTTCGAGAGTCTGGGTCGGCCAACGGAGTCGTCTCAATAACCATCGTTTGATAGACACCCTGCCGACCGTCACACTCAGCAACTCCCCGCGCAAAAGCCCCAATCAGCCATGCGAGAGTTTTCCTTTCCACACGCGCAGCCCAAGGGCAGAAGGGGGGCCACCGCCTACCCCTCCCACGCAAACGGGCGCGGTCGCGGCTCCCGACCGCCCGCTCCCACACGAGCCGGGTGTGCGTGGCTCACCCTCAGCGGCACATAGCGCGATGACGGGATGACGGGTGGAGCCCCTGATCTGTTTTTCTCTTATTTTTCTATGTGCAATCAAAAAAGTAGGGAGAACCGTCATTCCGTCATCGCTCGGCCGCTGAGAGAGCAGCAAGCCGGCGGCGCCCCCAGAGAGCACGGACGGCCCGCCACCGGGTTTCCCCAGCAGCGGGCCGCGAACCGCACCCAGGCAGGATCAGGCGTCCGCCGGTTCCGGCGACTCAGCCCACCGTACGATCACTCGGTCCCGTGTGTTCGCGTTCCGGCCCCTGCCTACGGACTTGGCGATCCTCACGGAGTCGATGAAGAGCGCCAGGAACTCCCGCTTCTTCTCCAGATCCCACGCCGCCCATGTCGACCCCTCACTGATGGGGTCTCCGTCCACGCTCGTCCACTCGTTGGGGATCTGAATGCTTCGGTTGCCGGTCGCCTCCAGTTCCGCCAGCCGTTCGGCCGTCCGCTCCTCATGGGCAGCCAACCGCGCCATGGACTCCCTGAACATCTGCGCACCGGTCTCGTCGGCGTAGACGCCGGCCAGCCGGTCCACGTGAAGGATGCGGCGGGACTCCCGTACGTGCTCCAACTCGGCTCGTACCGCCGCACGTTCCGCGTCTCGCTGGGACGTGTCGTGTTGGCGGGCGAAGCGCCGTGAGGCCTCGGCCAGCCATTCGAGGTCTTCGGGGTCGTCGGGGTCCATGGCCATGAGACGAGCCCACACCCGCCCCGCCGTCTCGCTGTCCGCTGCGTCCTGGCCGATGACGAGACCACCATGACCCGGGACCACCCCCCCGGCCCGGTTGCACTTGTAGTAGAACTTCCCGGCCCGCCGGTCGGTCACCATTACCGATCCGCAGACGTCGCAGAACAGCAGTCCATGTCCGGCCAGCAGAGTGGGGACGCGTCGGCCCGCTCGTACGACCACTTGTGTCCGGCCGTCCAATACGTCCTGAAGCTTCCACCGCTCCTCCGTGGGGATCAGCGCTTCGTGCGACTGGACCGGCTGCCCTTCGTCGTCACGCAGGATGACGCGCTTCCCCGTCTTGCCAGGGACGGGGTTGCCATCGGCGTCCTTGGTCGCCTGCACCCGTCCCTGCCACTCGATCGCGTACCCCGCAAGGCGCGGGTCCCGCAGGATGCGCAGGACGGTGGACGACACCCACGCGGGGCGCTCCACGGCTTCCGAGACTCCGCGCGCACGGCGCGAGGCGAGGCGCTTGGCCCCCGACTCCCCCAGGGACTCCGCCTTCGTGGGCACGCCGTCCTCGTTGAATCGCTTGGCGATCTGCGAGGCAGACATGCCTTCCGCCGCCCACTTAGCCATGTCACGGACGTGCGGGGCTTCCACCGGGTCCGGGACGAGTCGGACGACGGACAGCTTGCCGCTGGTCGTCCTCTCCGCAGTGAAGCCGTACGGGGCGACGCCAGAGACATGGCTACCGGCCCGCCGGAGCGTGTCCTTGGTGGCGGACACGTACGCCGACTTCATGTCGGACTCCTGCTGCGCCAGACCCGCGATGATGGCGAGGATGCCGACCCCGACCGGGGTGGACGTGTCGAGGTACGGCTCTTCGACGCTCACCAGCCGGACGCCGTGCGTCTCCAGTTCCTCGATGATCCGCATGGCTTCCAGCGCGCCACGGCGAGTGAGCCGGGACAGGGAGAAAACGACCACCGCGTCCACGTGCCCGCCGCGCACAGCCGTCATCATCTCTTCGAAGCCGGGACGGTGGATGCTCGGGTCCCACCCCGACTTGCCCACGTCCTCGAAGTGGCCCGCGTCGCTCCACCCCTTCGACGCGATCAGCGAGGAGCACCGTTCGCGCTGCGCCACGGGCGACGCCTGCGAGTCGTCCTCACGCCGCTTTGACTGGCGGATGTACGAGACTGCACGTACGTGATCAAGGCTCGGCGCAGCGCCCGGCCTGTGCTTCCTGAGAGGTGTCATGTGCCTAGTGTGGTAAAGATCAACGTACTGACCGTGCCGGCAGCGCAGCGCGAGGTCCTGGAGCAGCGCTTCGCGTCCCGTGCCGGCGCCGTCGAGGGCTCGGACGGCTTCGAGTGGTTCGAGCTGCTGCGCCCGGTGGAGGGCACCGACCAGTACCTGGTGTACACCCGCTGGCGCAGCGAGGAGGACTTCCAGAACTGGATGAAGGGTTCGATGCAGGCCGCCCACAAGGGCACCTCCGGCGGTGAATCAGGCGAGGGCGGCGAGCGTCCCCAGCCCGCCGCGACCGGCTCGACGCTGTGGTCCTTCGAGGTCGTCCAGCAGGCGTCCCCCGCATCCCCCGCGTCCCCCGCGTAACGGGCGGCTGCCCCCCGGAAATTCGGCGGCGGCGCGGGGCGGGCGCGCCGAGAATGGCGCGCATGACCTGGTTCTTCTCCCCCGAGCGCGTCGACACCCCGGACGCCACCGCCCTCCGCCGCGACTACTACGGCGATGTCGCGGGCCGCTACTGGCGGCGCCCCGCGACCGAGGAGGAGATCGACGAGGGCCTGACCGACGACGGGGCCGAGCTGCTGACCCCGCCGACCGGGCAGTTCCTGGTGGCCCGGTACGACGGCGCGGCGGCCGGCTGCGGCGGCGTGCTCCTGCTGGACGAGGACCGCGCCGAGCTGACCCGGGTGTTCCTGCGCCACGACTTCCGCGGCAAGGGCGGCGCCGGGGCGCTGCTCGGACTCCTGGAGGACGCGGCGCGCGCGCTCGGCGCGCGCCGGATGGTGCTGAACACGCGCTTGGACCTGGTGGAGGCGCGGGCGCTGTACTCGCGGAACGGTTACGCGGAGATCCCGGCGTACTGCACGGGGCCGTACATGGACATCTGGTACGGGAAGGAGCTCTAGGGGACGCCCCGGCTCGCCGGGGTCTGCCTAGGCCCGGTGGTCGCGGGGCGGCTCCGGTGCGCCGGGGTGTTCCGCGTCCGGGCCGCCGAGTTCGGCGGTCAGCTCGTCGGCCAGGTGGACGAGGTCGGTGGGCCGGTCGGGCCCCCACCAGTCGCCCAGCAGCTCGGACAGCGAGTCCTCGCGCGCCGCGGCGAGCCGTACCGCCGTCTCGGTCCCCTGCTCGGTGAGCGCCAGTTGGAGCCCTTCCCGGGCCACGAGGTGCCGTTCCTCCAGCTGCCGGGCGCCCTCGGTGATCACCCTCAGGGGTACGGAGGTGGCTTCGGCGAGCCGCCCCGGCTCCACGGCGCCGTGGTGGCGGACCCGCAGCAGCAGCCAGCTCGCGGAGGGCAGCAGGTCGAGCCCGGCGCGGAGGGTGATCGCCTCGTAGAACTTCTTGCGGCCCTCGTGGGAGCCGAGGACGGACAGGGCGCGGGCGTGCGCGTCGTACGAGGACCGCTCGACGGGGCCGGAGGGCACGGTCCTGCCGGTGTCGGGCGGGGGGAGGGAGCCGCGCAGCCGGTCCTCCTTGAGGAAGCAGGCGACGACGAAGGCGACGAGGACCACCGGCGCCGCGTAGAGGAACACGTCGGTGATGGACGTGGCGTAGGCGTGGAGGACGGCGGGGCGCAGTTCGGGCGGGAGTTCGGCGAGGGCGCGCGGGTCGGTGGTGAGTCGGGTGAATCCGGCGCCGGCCGGGACCTCCTGTCCGGCGAGGGCGTCCGTCAGCTTGTCGGTGAGGCCGCTGGTGAAGATCGTGCCGAAGACGGCGACGCCGAAGGACGCGCCGATGGAGCGGAAGAAGGTGGCTCCGGAGGTGGCGACGCCGAGGTCCTGATAGGGGACGGCGTTCTGTACGACGAGGACGAGGACCTGGATGACGAGGCCGAGTCCGGCGCCGAAGACGAAGAAGGAGACGCTCATCTCCCAGGTGGAGCTGGTCTCGGTCAGCCGGTGCAGGAGCAGCAGGCCGAGCGCGGTGACGGCGGTGCCGGCGACCGGGAAGACCTTCCAGTGGCCCGTGCGGGAGACGATCTGCCCGGTGGTGGTCGACATGAGGAACACGCCGACGACCATCGGCAGCATGTGGACGCCGGACATGGTGGGACTGACGCCCTGCACGACCTGGAGGAAGGTCGGCAGGAAGGTCATCGCGCCGAACATGGCGAAGCCGACGACGAAGGTGATGACGGAGACGAGGGTGAAGGTCCTGATCCGGAAGAGCTTGAGGGGGAGCACCGGTTCGGCGGCCCGTCGCTCGACCTGGACGAACCAGACGAGGAGTACGGCTCCGAGTACGGCGAGGCCGATGAGCTGCGGCGAGTTCCAGGCCCAGGCGGTGCCGCCGAGGGAGGCGACCAGGACCAGGCAGGTGGCGGCCGAGGCGATGAGGAAGGTGCCGAGGTAGTCGATGGTGTGGCGGGTGGTGCCGACCGGGATGTGCAGCACGGCGGCGATGACGAACAGCGCCACGATGCCGATGGGGAGGTTGATGTAGAAGACCCAGCGCCAGGACAGGTGCTCGGTGAACAGTCCGCCGAGCAGCGGGCCGAGCACGCTCGTGCTGCCGAACACCGCGCCGAAGAGGCCCTGGTAGCGGCCGCGTTCGCGGGGCGATACGAGGTCGCCGACGATCGCCATCGAGAGGACCATCAGGCCGCCGCCGCCGAGGCCCTGGAGCGCGCGGAAGGCGATGAGCTGGGGCATGTCCTGGGCGATGCCGCAGAGGGCGGAGCCGATGAGGAAGAGGACGATGGCGCCCTGGAAGAGCTTCTTTCGTCCGTACTGGTCGCCGAGCTTGCCCCAGAGCGGGGTGGCGGCGGTCGAGGCCAGCATGTAGGCGGTGACGACCCAGGAGAGGTGCTCCATGCCGCCGAGTTCGCTGACGATGGTCGGCAGCGCGGTGGAGACGATGGTCTGGTCGAGTGCGGCGAGGAGCATGCCGAGCAGCAGCGCGCCGATCGCCACGACCACGGTGCGGCGGCTCTGTCCCTCCCCCGGCACAGGGCCGCCGCCGGCCTGCGGCACGCGTGTCTCCTGGGCCATGGGCGCCTCCTCGTCCTCCGTCAGGTCCGTTCTGGGGCCGTCCTGCGTCCGTTCTGGGTCCGTTCTGGGGTCCATCCTGGGGTGTTTGTCCCGTTCCGGCCTGCGGAGGGGCACAGGTGTTCACCCTGTCGCCGCGAGCTGACTGCATAATCGCTCGCAGTTGAAATGGGGAGGGGACCCAACGATGTCCGGACACGTCTGTCCTGAATGCGGTGTACACAGACCCGGCTGCGCCTGTGAGCGGGCACAGGCGCAGGCCGCCGAGGTGGCGGCGGCGGAGGACTTCGATCCGCTGCGCATCCGGCCGTACGTGACGCTGGGCGCGACGGAGGACTCGGCGGCCGGGGCGGCCGAAACGGCCCTCCTGCCACCGGTGGCGACCGGACAGCCGGCCGGGCCGCCGGCCGGACCGCTGCCGCCGGAGGTGCCGACGCAGCGACCGGCGCAGCGACCGGCGCAGGGGGCGACATACGGGGCGACGCACGGGTCGACGCAGGGGGCGACGCATGCGCCTGCACAGGTGCGGGCGCCGGGGGCTCCGGCTCCGATGCCCGTGGCGCCCGTGACGCCGCCCGTGGCGCAGGCGCCGGTGCCGCCCACCGGAGGCCCGGACGAGGATGTTCCGCGCGCCGATGGTCCGGATGGGGGACCGGCGACGATGCCGCTGCTCCTGCACGGGACCGACCCGGCGGTGGCGTACGACGAGGGGACGCCGTACGCGTCCGGGACCGCCGCGCACGGGACGGGGGCCCCGGCCGGGTACGCCTACGGGGCCGGGGCCGAGCCCGGGGCCCCGTACGGCGCCGAGGCCGCGACCGGGCACGCGGACGCGGACGGATACGCGGACACGGACGGGACCGGGTACGTGGGCGGGACCGGGCAGGCGAACGGTGCCGGGTACGCGAACGGGACCGGAGCCGGGTACGGGACCGGAGCCGGGTACGGGACCGGAGCCGGGTACGGCGCCGAGGCCGCGGCCGGGTACGAGGGCGAGGTCGGCGAGCCCTACGACGGCGGGCCCGCGCACACGATCGCGTACGCCCCCGAGGGGCGGGGGCGCGGCCGGGGTCGCGGCCGGGGGGCCGTGATCGCGGGCGTCGTCGCGGCGGCCGTGGTCGGCACCGCCGCCCTCGCCGCCGCGCTGATCGGCGGTGACGACTCCGACGACCGGGCCGGCGTGCCCGAGGTCACCACCAGCGCCTCCGAGAACGTCGCCGTCTCCGAGGCGCCGACCACCACCCCCTCCTCCCCCCCGACCTCCGCGAGCCCCTCACGGACCCCGAGGTCCACCTCGCCCTCCCCCGCCGGCACCCGCGCGCCCGCCTCCACGAGCGCTCCCGCCGCCCCGACCACGAAGCCCACCGGACCGCCCCGCACCCCGACCGCGACCGCGCAGCCCGCGGAGGGGCCGACCCTGAGCCTCGGCTCCTCGGGTCCGGAGGTGGAGGAGCTGCAGGTGCGCCTGCGGGAACTGTGGCTCTACAACGGCCCGATCAACGGCTCGTACTCCCGGAAGGTCGAGCACGCGGTCGAGGTCTACCAGTCGTACAAGTACATCGACGAGGACCCGGAGGGGGTCTACGGCCCGTACACCCGGCTCGCCCTGGAGGCGGAGACGGACGGCAGCGACGGCGGGAGCGGCGGAGACGGCGGCTGGTAGCGGGCCCGGGGCCCCGTTACCAGCCGGGCCCGGGGGCCCCGACGGGGCGGTGACGGGAGCGCGTCCGCCCGCGATGCGGACGGGGTTGGCGGCACGCCCCCTCGTTTTGTATCGTGGAGGAACAAAGTGGTCCCGCTCGCACCCCCTGACCGGCGAGCGGGCCGCTTCGTACCGTCCCGCCCCCATCGCCCCCATCTCCGACACCCCTCCTGGAGATCCCCGATGACCGCCACCACCCCGGCGTCGTTCACCGCCCGCGCCCTCCTGCTCGACATGGACGGCACGCTCGTCAACTCCGACGCCGTCGTGGAGCGCTGCTGGCGGCGCTGGGCGGAGCGGCAGGGCCTCGACCCCGTCGAGGTGCTGAAGGTGGTGCACGGACGCCAGGGGTACGCCACGATGGCCGTCCTCCTGCCGGACCGCCCGATGGAGGAGAACCACGCCGACAACCGGGTGATGCTGGCCGAGGAGACCGCCGACCTCGACGGGGTCGTGCCGGTGCCGGGCGCGCCCGCGTTCCTGGCGTCGCTCGGCCGGCTGCCGCACGCCCTGGTGACGTCGGCCGACGAGGCCCTGGCCCAGGCCCGTATGGGCGCGGCGGGGCTGCCGATGCCGGAGTCGCGGGTCACCGCGGAGTGCGTCGGCGCGAGCAAGCCGGACCCGGAGGGCTTCCTGAAGGGCGCGGCGGAGCTGGGCTTCGCGCCCGGCGACTGCGTCGTCTTCGAGGACTCCGAGGCGGGCATCCAGGCGGGCCGCGCCGCCGGCATGCGTGTGGTCGGTGTGGGTCCGCGGGCGGCCGCGTTCGGCCCCGACGTACACGTACGCGACCTGACCGAGCTGCGGGTCGAGCCGGGCACGGACGGCACGATCACCCTGACCTTCGCCGCCTCCCCCGAGGCGTAGTCCCCGCTCCGCGCTCCGCGCGGACGAGCCGCCCGCGGGCGACCAGCTCCAGGGTGACGGCGACCGCCACCGCCTGCACGAGCAACAGCGCGACCAGGACGAACAGCTGCACCGCGCCCGCCCGCAGCGGTGACGCGCCGCCGAGGAGCATGCCGACGAACGCGCCCGGCAGGGTGACGAGCCCGACCGTCCGGGTCTGGTCCATGCCCGGCAGCAGCGCGTCGGACGCGGCCTCGCGCGCCACCTCCAGACGGGCGTCCCGTTCCGGGAGGCCGATCGCGAGCCCCGCCTCCACCTCCCCCTTCCGGGTCGCGAGCTCGTCGAGCGCGCGCCGCCCGCCGAGGACGGTGGCGGTGAGCGCGCCGCCGATGAGGATGCCGGTGACCGGGACGAGCGCGATGCCGCGCGGCGGCACGATGCCGGTGAGCAGGAGCACCGCGACGACCGGGACGACACCGGCGGCGATCGGTACGCCGACCCAGGGCCAGGCGCGGCCGGGCGCGGGGACGACGCGCCGGCCCGCGGTCCGTACGGCCACCGCGTACATCAGCAGCAGGAAGCAGATCAGCAGCGGTAGCGCGCGGACGACCCAGCCGATGGCCAGCGAGACGGCGACGAGCTGGACGGCGGCGCGGGCTCCGGCGATCAGTGTGTCGCGGGCCCGGCCGAGACGGGCGAGCGCGACCACTCCGGCGGCGAGGGCGAGCAGGACGGCGAGCACCGCCCCGAAGGTCGCGTTCACGTCCAGCAGCACGCGCCAACCCTAGGCGCCGCGAGCCCAGCCCGACCGGCGGGACACCCCCTCACGCCCTGCTCCGGTCCGGCGATCCACCCCGGCGCGCTCCCGCCCGACCGGGCGGGCCCCCACGCGCCCTTCCGGTCCGGCGATCCACCCCGGCGCGCCCTCCGACCCCCACCGGGCGGGACACTCCCCCACACCCTCCCTCCTTCCGGATGGGCGAACCCCTCCGCACGCGGTCACGCCGGTCGGCGAGGCACTCCCCCACGCCCCCCTTCCGAGTTCGCGATCCACCCCGGCGCGCCCTCCGGCCCGACCGACGGGACGCTCCCCCTTCGCCCCCCTTCCGCCATGGCGGTCCGCCTCCGCGCGCCCTCCTGCCCGACCGGGCGGGACACTCCCCCACACCCTCCCTCCAGTTCGGCGATCCGCCTCCGTACGCGCTCCCGCCCGACCGGCAAGTCACCGCCCCCACACAGTCCTTCACACACACACCCTTGATGTGACGTGTTCATGTCGCCACTCTGTTACCTGGCGCACCCCGCACAGAAACCTGGCGCCACCACGATGACCGGGCCGCCCGGCACCCGGGGCCGCGCCCCGAGGCGTCGGCAACGGCCAAGGTCCCCCCACATCAAGGGAGTTCACATGTCCGCCGCAGGTGTCTACGCGCGTCGAATAGCCGTCCTCGCCGCCTCCGCCGCCCTGACCGTCACCGGCCTCCTCGCCACCGCCCCGGCCGCGCAGGCCGCCCCGCCCACCCCGGTGAGCGCCGCCACCGCCCGCACCTACCTCGCCGCCCTCACCGTGAAGGCGGAAGGCTCCTCCACCGGCTACAGCCGGGACCTCTTCCCCCACTGGATCACCCAGTCCGGCACGTGCAACACCCGCGAGGTGGTCCTCAAGCGCGACGGCGTGAACGTCGTGACCGACTCCAGCTGCGCTTCGGTGAGCGGCAGTTGGTACTCCGCCTACGACGGCGCCACGTGGACCGTCGCCTCCGACCTCGACATCGACCACGTCGTCCCGCTCGCCGAGGCCTGGCGCTCGGGCGCCAACTCCTGGACGACCAGCCGGCGTCAGGGCTTCGCCAACGACCTGACCCGCCCGCAGCTCATCGCGGTCACCGACAACGTCAACCAGGCCAAGGGCGACCAGGACCCGGCGGAGTGGCTGCCCTCCGTCACCTCGTACCGCTGCACCTACGCCCGGATGTGGGTGCAGGTCAAGTACTACTACGACCTCAGCGTCGACTCGGCCGAGAAGAGCGCCCTGCAGTCGATCCTCAACGGCTGCTGATCCGGACAGCGGGCCGAACCGGATCCGGCACAGGGCCGAACCCGATCCGGCCCCAGTACGGGCCCAGGCCGGGCTCAGGGCCGGGCTCGGTCCGGGCTCAGGGCCGGGCGTAACGGGGCTGCCGGAAACAGGTGGCCGGAAACGGACGGCGAGAAAGAGCCGAATGTTGAACTTGCAAGCAATAGTGAGGGGTGCCTAACCTGTGGGCCTCATCGGTTCCCGTCCCCACGGTCCGGGCCCACCGCCCGGCCAGACCGAAGGAGTCCCCCCTCATGAATTCGCTTGCGAGCCGCCTGAATCAGGCCCAGCCCTACGCGCTCGGTCTCTTCCGGATCGTGATCGGTCTGCTTTTCCTCTGCCACGGCGCCGCCTCCCTGTTCGGGGTGCTCGGCGGCGCCGGCGGCAGCGGTGCCACCGTCCCGAGCGGCACCTGGCCGGGCTGGTACGCGGCCGTCATCCAGCTCGTCGCGGGCGGCCTGGTCCTGGTGGGCCTGGGCACGCGCGGCGCGGCGTTCATAGCCTCCGGCTCGATGGCGTACGCGTACTTCGACGTCCACCAGCCGCAGGCGCTCTTCCCGCTGCAGAACAGCGGTGAGGCGGCGGCCATGTTCTGCTGGGCCTTCCTGCTGCTGGTCTTCACCGGGTCCGGCGCACTGGGGCTCGACGGGCTGTTCGGCGCGCGCGGCGCGGCCTCCGGTTCCGGCGAGCGGTCGGAGGAGAGGCCCTCGGCGGTCACCGCCTGACCGCAGGGCCACTGCGCGGACGTTCCGTGAGCGCCCCGCGAGTGCTCCGCGGGCGTCCCATGAGCGCTCCGCGGGCGTCCCGCGGGCCGGCTGAGCCAGCCGCGTGCCGGCGGCGGACCGGCGGCGGACGAACCGCGGATGATGCGCGAGCCGGCCGCGGGCGCTCCACCCCCGCCCCGCGCGTCGGCAGACGCTTCGGGCGGGCGGGCGCCCAGGGACGCCGGCAGATGCCTCCGAGGCGCGTCCCCACGCACCTCGTCGGCGGACGCTTCGGAGGACGCGTTCCCCACGCGTTTCGGCAGACGCTTCGGCAGACGCCTCGGGCGCGCTTCCCCACACGTTTCGGCAGACGCTTCGGCGAGCGTGCCGGCGCCCACCCAGGCCGGGGCCGGGACCCGCGATTCAGCGGATTCCGGCCCCGGTCGGCGTTCCGGCGGTGGCCCCCGCGTAGGCTCTGGCGCTGTGAACGTGCTCGACAGCACGGGGTGGTCACTGCAGTCGCTGACCGCGGGCCCGTGGATCTACGCGGCGGTGACGACGTCGATCCTTCTCGACGTCTTCCTGCCGGTGCTGCCGAGCGGCATCCTCGTGGTCACGGCCGCCACGGCGGCCTCCGCGGCGACCACGTCCCTGTCGGCCGCGGCCACGACCTCGGCCGGCACGGCGGCCACGGGCGCCGCCTACGCCCCCTCCCTGCTTCCGCTGCTCCTCTGCGCAGCCACGGCCTCCGTGCTCGGCGACCTCGCCGCGTACCACCTGGCCCGGCGCGGCGGACCCCGGATCGGCCGCTTCGTCACCCGCTCGCGCCGCCTGACGGTGGCGCAGGAACGTCTCGGCGAGACGCTGGCCAGGGGCGGCGGTCTGCTCGTCGTCCTGGCGCGCTTCGCCCCCGCCGGCCGCTCGGTGGTCTCCCTGGGCGCAGGCGCCACCGGGCGCCGACTGCGCGACTTCCTGCCCTGGTCGGCGCTGGCGGCCGCGATCTGGGCGACGTACGGCGTGGGCCTCGGCTGGCTCAGCGGCCGCTGGCTGGGCGCGACCTGGCTCGGCGCCTGCGTACCCGTCCTGGCGCTCTTCCTGGCGGGCACACTGGCGGCCTACGTCATACGGCGTCCGGCTGCGGCTCCGGCTCCGGCGTCCTGACCGGGTGGGCCCCGCGGATCTCCAAGCCCCCGAGGAGCCGCGCGGTGGCCTCCGCTATCTCCTCCACGGCCCGGTCGAACACCTCCCGGTTGTGCGCGGCGGGCGCGCGGAAGCCGGAGACCTTGCGGACGAACTGCAGCGCGGCGGCGTTAACGTCGTCCTCGGTGGCCTCGTGGGGGAGGGCGGGCGGTCGGAGTGTCTTGATGCTGCGGCACATGCCTCCAGTGTGACGCGCCCCACTGACAACGCCACCGACACCGACACGGCGACCGACACCGCGACCACCGGCAGCACGGCGCACACCACACCCGGCAACGGCGGACCGACCGACCGACCGACTGACCTACCGGCCGCCGAGGGCCCGCACGACCTGCGGAGCCCGCGGAATCTGCTGGAGTCCGACGCCCCAGGCCCGGCCCCGACGACCTCAGGGGCCGAGGCTGCGGCGACTGCGGGCGTTGATCTCGGCGGCGCGGGCGCGTAGCTCCCGCATGGGGGTGGCGAGCTGGACGTCGGCGGGATCGGCCTCCCACTCGCAGCCGCCCTGCACGGGCCGGATCAGGAAGCGGCCGGCGACGCTGTCGACGTAGAAGCCGACCCGTCCGGTGGCGATGTCACGGACGAGGTCACCGACCTCGGGCGTTGGCTGCACGCATCCCTCCGTTCCGTTTTCACAGAGATCAGATAGATACACCCAGAGAAGCCCCGAGACCCCCCTCTGTCAACGCATCTCTAGAGATGTCCCCCGAAGGATGGATCGGCGCCGCGAGACGGCGCACACGCGTGCACGGCCGCCGAGAAGTGCGCCGTAGGGTGTCCCGCAGACGGAAGGGAGTGGTCCACCCATGACTGACCAGGAAAGCGGTCGTCGGCCCAAGTACCAGCGGATCGCCGACGAGTTGAGAACCGCGATCCAGTCGGGCGACTTCGCGCCGGGCGACCGGCTCCCGGGCGAGAACGATCTGATGTCCACGTACGACGTGGCCAGGATGACCGCCCGCCAGGCCCTGTCCGTCCTGCGCAACGAGGGGCTCGCCGAGGCCCGTAAGGGCGCCGGGGTGTTCGTCCGCTCGTTCCGCCCGCTGCGCCGCCGCGGCATCCCACGACTCGCCCGGGACCACTGGGGCAACGGGCGCTCGGTCTGGTCGGCGGACATCGAGGACCGCGCCCTCGTCGTGGACCAGATCGAGGTGACCGCGGCCACGCCCGCGGGCCCGAGGGTGGCGCGGGTGCTGGACCTCTCCTCTCCGGACGACCCGGTCTGCGTCCGCAGCCGTCGCTTCGTACTGGACGAGAAGCCGGTCCTGCTGTCGGTCTCCTACCTGCCGGCGCGCCTCGCCGAGGGGACCGCGATCACCGAACCCGACACGGGCCCCGGGGGCACCTACGCCCGGCTCACGGAGCTGGGGCACCGGCCGGTGCACTTCCGCGAGGAGATCCGCTGCCGGATGCCGACGGCGGAGGAATCCACCCGACTTGACCTGGGGTTCGGCACCCCGGTGATCCTGATCGCGCGAACGGCCCTGTCGGAGACGGGAGTTCCGGTGGAACTCAACGAGATGACGCTGGACTCGTCGTCGTACGTCCTGGAGTACGGCTTCGACGCGTGACGGTGAACGTCCGCCCGGGCCCGGCGTACTCGACGGGTCCGCCGAACACCGCGGCCGCCCGCCGGACGGCCGCCTCGGGCGCGATCGCGGGCCCGACATGGGTCACGAGCAGCCGCCCGGCCCCGGCCTGGGCGGCGGTCCGGCCGGCCTGCTCGGGCGAGTGGTGACCGACCCCGTCACCGTCGGCCTCGCAGAGGAACAGATCACTGTCCAGGGCGAGTTCGACGAGCGAGGCGCAGGATTCACTGTCGCCGGAGTAGGCGAGCACCACCCCGTCGGGACCTTCGACACGAAGCCCGAAGGCGTCCAGGCCGCCGTGCTCGACGCCGCGACTGACGAGAGTGAGCCCGCCGAGGCGCACGTGGTGCCCGTCGTACAGCTCGACGACCTCGAAGGCGTTCTCGACGGGACTCCGGGCGGGCCCGTTGGTGAGGAACCCGGCGAGCCGGTCGGCGATGCCGCGCGGCCCGAACAGCGGGAGCGGCGCGTCGCGCCGGACATCGGCGTAGAGCAGCCCGTAGTAGGCGGTCAGCAGATCAGCCGCGTGGTCCGCGTGCAGATGCGAGATCCACACGGCGTCGATCTCGCCGAGCCCCACGTACCGCCGTAGTTCCCCGAGCGTGCCGCTGCCGGCGTCGACCCACACACGGACACTGCCGCCCTCAAGGAGGTACCCGGAGCAGGGGTTGCCGGCGGCGGGGTACGGGGTGGCGGAACCGAGCACGGTCAGGCGAAGCGAACTACCCATGGGGCAACTCTAGGAGCCCGAGGAGCCCGAGGAACCAGAGGAGCCCCCGGAGCCCGGACCCGAGGAGCCACCCGATGCCCCCAGGAGCCCCGGGGCTGTCAGGCCCCTAAAGGCCTGAGGGCCTGAAGGCCTCAGGACCTCCGGACCTCCGGACCTCAAGGCTTCAGGCC
Source organism: Streptomyces sp. NPDC051921 (assembly GCF_040680975.1). NCBI lineage: Bacteria > Bacillati > Actinomycetota > Actinomycetes > Kitasatosporales > Streptomycetaceae > Streptomyces > Streptomyces sp. NPDC051921. The sequence goes on along the minus strand of NZ_JBFAXU010000008.1, from coordinate 182,303 downwards.
TTCAGGCCTTCAGGGCTCTAGGAAGGGGGCGCAGGGACCAAGGGCATCTTCCCCGCGGCCTCCGACTCCGCCCCGCTCTCCCTCCCTCCCCCTCCGCTCTCGACCCGCTGTGCGGGCAGCCCGTACTGCTGCAGTTCGGCGCTGACCTGCCCGCCGAGGGTCATGACGTTGAGCGTCGCGGAGTTCTCGCTGGCGATGGCCTTCTCCACGCGCGCGACGAGCGTCGTGAACGAGTCCCGTTCGGAGAGCCCGTGGTACGGCCCGACGCGGGCCGCGAAGTACACCCGCTCGTGCCCGAGGAGCTGTTCGGTGGACCGGTAGTTCTTCCACTGCTCGCGATAGCGGTAGACGCTCTCCAGCGAGACGGAGGCGACCACGACGAGGCTGAGCACGGTCGCAGTGATCCGCGCGAAGCCCAGGTCCAGGTTCACGAGCACGGGCACGAGCGCGCCGCCGACCACCGAAACGGTCCGCATCCGCAGATGCATCGCCTTCATCTTGGTGGCCTTGCGGTCGTACCACTCCTGGTACTGCGCAAGCCGCCCGTCGATGTAGGCCTGCGGCGTCATCTCACCACTCTGCGCCTCGACTTCGGGCGCGTCCCCCACGTCTTCCATACGCCGGAGTACATCTCCCCCTGCGTGGGCACGTCAAGGCAGGTCACGCCGGGTCCCGACGGGGCCCGCCGGGACCCGGCGGTCGGCGCGGAAGGGCTCCGACTTCGCCCTGCCCAGACCCTGGTCCAGCGATGACCGACCTGATCGACCGATCAGCTGACTGGCCGATCAGCCGGTCGGCCGGTCAGCCGGTCAGCCGACATCGGACTTTCCGCATCCCGTACGCCGACAGGCGCCCTCTCGATCTCCCCGCGGGATGTCGCTGCCGAAACCGACGCGCAGCGCTTCGCGGATCAGAACCGTCCCTCACCAACGACTTCGGTACGCCGAACTGGATGCCGAACCCGACCGGTGACGCGAAGGCGGGCATGAGCTTTCACGACTACTGCGTCGGCTCGGTCGACACGTGCGTGAGCAACGGACTGGACCGCGCCGCCGCCGAGGGCGTCGTCGGGGTGGTGACCGAGTTCGGCGCCACCACGGACGCGACGAGACTGACCGCTCTCACCGATCGATTCGACGACCACATGGCTTCCTGGATGTTCTGGTCCGAACCGCAGAAACAGACTCCCGACCACCCCCAGGAGCCGCCGACCGGCCCCAACCTGATGGACCCGGCGATCGTCCGCCCCTGTCCCCAGGCGGTCGCGGGCACCCCGCAGCAGTGGAACTACGACACCACGACCGGGACGTTCACGCTCCAGTACAGCACTCGCCGCGCCGACTCCGGCCGGCCCTTCGCCCCGGGTGTCGTCACCGAGGTGAACCTGCCGCAGAGCAACTACCCCGACGGCTACCAGGTCGAGGTCCAGGGCGCCGAAGTCGTGTCACCACCCGACGCCCGGATCCTTCGACTCACGACCACGCCGGGCCAGGACACCGTGCAGGTGACCGTCGCACGACGGTGAACGAGAAACCCGATCCGACCCGCGCAGCCGCATCGAGGCACGCGTTCCAGGGCCCGCCGCGAACGCTGGCGTGAAGCCATGGAGAAGAGCCGGAGGAGCTGGCGGGACGGTCTGGGCACGCCGACGCAGGTAGTCCTGCACCGCACGTCGGACGCATGGCGTTACGCCGCGTACTTCTCGGCCCCTGACGCCGTCGCGGACGGCTGCTTGCCCCACCCGCCGGCGGACAGCGCACCGGCCGAGGCCCAGGCGCTGGCCAAGGCCGAGGAGATGACCGGCAGTCCACTCGCGATCACCTGGCAGGCGACCACGAAGCCGGGGTGGGTGGATGGGAGCGATCAGACTCTCGGATGCCCCACACGTTCGTGCGATAAGTTGCCCGCCATGACCGAACTCGGCTCCTACGCCTGGCCGCCCGCCCCGATCAGGACCGAACGGCTCGTGCTCCGCGCGTCCGAGTCCCAGGACCGCGCGGCGTTCATCGAGCTGTTCGCCTCGCCGGAGGTGGGCACCTACATCGGCGGCGCCCAACCGCGCGACGAGCTCGAACGCGCGATGCCCGAGGTGCCCGGGCGACGCCCCGGCGTCTTCGTGATCGACCTCGACGGATCGATGATCGGCATGGTCACGCTCGAACGACGCGACCCGGAGCGCCCGGGCCACGTCCGCCCGAACGCCGACGAGGCCGAGCTCGGCTACCTGTTCCTCCCGAAGGCCTGGGGACACGGCTACGCCGCCGAGGCGTGCGCCGCGGCACTCGACTGGTTCACGGCCACCCTCCCCGGCGAGCCGGTGGTCCTCTCCACCCAGACCGCCAACACCCGCGCGATGCACCTCGCGAAGAAACTGGGGTTCACGGAGGTGGCCCGCTTCGAGGAATACGGCGCAGAACAGTGGTTCGCCGTACGCCCCCCTTCGACCCCACCGTCCCCGTAGCACTCCCCCCTGAGGCTCAGTCGACCGTTTGGACCACCTCGAACACGGTCGGCATCGTGATCGTCCTGTCCGTCGTCCTCCCAGAAGCACACAGGGCAGATGTCGGAGCTGCCACGCTCATCGAGCGTCAGGAAGCTGCAGCAGGGACAGGGACATCGGTACGGACTGGCCTCGGCCTTCCCATCACTCCCAGGGCTCAACCAAAGAGCTCCAGTCCGTTCCAGCTGCGTTCGCTGGCCATCGCCCATGCATCCAGTAGCCGCGAGGCCTCGGCCTCAGGGGCGGCCAGCCACACAGTCTGTGAGCCACCATGTGTCGGCACGCTCGCCTCATCCCAGTCGACCCGCCCCTCGCTGCAGCATGCGCACAGCATGTGGAAGCTGCTCGCCGGTTCGGCACCGAAGTCCTGCGCGAAGAATGAAGCCACCAAGGCATCGACGTCGGATGCATCCGCTGCGTTTACGGTCGCACGCAGCGTCGGCAGCGGAGAGGCCTCGAAGAGCAGCAATTCGTCGAAGACAGCGACTCTCTGGTTGTCGTACGTCCGCTCGCCAGTCGGCTCCCCATCGTGCACGACGATCTCCCCGAAGCGCCGGCCTTTCGTGGCAGGAACGTTCATCACGCGTCCTCGCGTCGGGCAGAGCCGCTGGATCCAGACCACCTCGCGCTCGCCGCCCGTGTCCAGCCGTACGCACGCCGGGCCGAAGCTGCCGTTGATCTCCCCCTCGCCCTCTGGCATCGGAATCCCGAAACCCTCCCAAGCGTCACGGGCGGTCGACCAATCACGCTGGATCGTGGCAGCGACCCCCAGGTTCCAAAACGCCGGGTCCTGCTCGCCGCGCGGCGAGCGGGCAGCAGCCTCACGGCCGAGTTCGTAGGCCTTTGCCCAGTTACGAAGAAACTTGTACGCCAGTGCTGCGTCGTACCACCACTCCGCGCTGGGACCCTCGTCCGGATAGTGAGCAAGGACCTGCTCGTACAGCTCGGCGGAACGCAGCCACTCCTCCGCATCCCACATCTCGCGAGCCCGTTCCAGCAACCGCTTCGCCTCGGACTTCTCCACGCCCCTGCCCCTCCCTCTGACCAGGCCGGGAGTTTCGCACGACGACTGAAGGGGCGCTGGAAAGGGGTGTCGAAACGGTTGCGTCCGGGAGAGGGGTGTACGGGTTCGGCCTGATCCGGGGCCAGCAAAGTCAGATGGCTCCGGAGATGCGGTGGCATCCGGCCGTTGATCCCGGCTCCGCCGAGAGGCCGTTCAGCTCTCATACCAGCCTGAGGCCCTTACGCGTCAGAGCCTCCGGCCATATGTTCTCTCCTGACAGATACATGATAGGCGGGGGCATGTCAGGACAATTGTTCACCTTGATCGGTGTGCTCGTCGGCGCGGTTGCGTCGTACGTCGGTGGAGCCCTGATGGAGAGATCTCGGTGGCGGCGCCAACTTTCCACACGGTGGGACGAACGCCGCCTGGAGTGCTACCTCCGGTTTGCCGACGCGGTCAAGAGGTTCACCTCGCTGGCAGGTCGCCTGGCTGCAGGCAAGGGACTCTTCGACCTGCCTCAGCCACTCGCCAGGGAGGCCGGCCTGGAGCTGCTGGCCGAAGCTGAGCTCGAGCGCGGCTATGCGTTCGAAGCCGTGCTCCTCATGGGAGACGCGGAATCCATCTCGGCAGCCAGATCGCTACAGCGACACGCCTGGGTACTGGAACAGTTCGTCCGAGACATGCGCCCATGTACGTCAGACGACTGGATGAGGGCGTTCCGGGAGTTTCAGGATAAGCGTGATGAGTTCTACATTGCCGCACGCAACAGCCTAGGCGTCCATGCAAAGTTCCGGCTGCGATCCGAAGATCCAGCCACCCTCAGCCCGGACGCCCGCCACGTGTAGCCACATCCGGCCGGCGAACAGCCCCCGACTCGCGCCGGGTCCCCGGGAGCGTCAGCCCGCGTAGTCGTGGTGGTCGCGGGGGTCGCAGCCGTGGTTGCAGGCTGGGCAGAGGGTGAGGGTGAGGGTGAGGGTGAGGTCCCCAGGGTCGTCGGAGTACGGGTTGGGGACGACGCCGCCGTCGCACTGGGGGTCGGTGCAGGCCATGGGTGCTCCTTCGAGGTCGGTGCCGCTGCCCCGATGGGCGACCGGCTCCTCAGGAGGCGTCCCCCAGTCATGACCGAACGTCCCCGTTGACGTCAGAAGGAGATGCCAAAGGCCCCTCGCCATGATCGGCGAGGGGCCTTTGTGCTGGTGGGCGCGGACGGTTTCGAACCGCCGACATCTGCTTTGTAAGCTCGTGCGGGGCGCTCTCGCCAAGGGCGGATCGCTGGTCACCACCGCCACGGCGGTTCGCGTGCGACCACCGTCATCCGCCGCCGTTGATGTCAGTTTTGGATGTCAGCCGGCCGCACTCGACGGCCCGCTACCGCTTCTTCCGAAGCTTCTTCATCTTAGCTTCGGCTTCCTTCTTCTTCCGCTGCTCGACGCCGTACGGGGACCACGCCCCCTGGTGCTTGGAACACCGCGAGGTACCCGTCATCGCCTTGTTCCGGCAGCGACCTCCGCTCTGGGTAGGAGCACTGCACGTCGGCTGAACCATCCTGTCCCCGTCGTCGTCGGACGCTGGAATGCTTCCAGCGCGCGACGCAGAGCGGGGAGGCGCACCGCGGCGGACAGCAGCACGCCGACAGCACAGGCTCCAGAGAACAAGCTCAGACTTCTCCCGCCGTACCGACCGGACGGCCCTGAGCACCCACGTCGGCTACTCAGAGCCTCACGGCATCACGCCTTACTCCTCACTCGGTCAAGAACTTCCTCAGGGTGAACCCCAGGGTGGCTACACCGATGAAGGTGACGCCCCCTCCCCCCAGCGCGGCGTACGCAGGCGCTCCCACCGTCCAGAGAGCGGCGGTGCTGAGCATGGCGGCCATGAGTGCACCGAGCACGATGACCGCCGCCCAGAGGCCTCGGAGCGATGAGTCGTGGTTGGACAACCTCTATCAATCCCCTCATCCGTGGAATCGCGGCAGCATCCCAGGTCGGCCACGCGACGATCTCCGGCTTGACTGAGGCGATGTTGGCAGGGAGAAAACAGCAGGTCAAAAGGGGTGTTTGCCGTCTGTGCAGGAGTCACCTGACATCAACAGATGAGTAGTCTTCCTTTGTCTCGTATAGGTCTACGCTCTTGCTGTAGTCTCTCGACCCCCGTGACGGGATCCATAGAGAAGCTCCAAGCACCCCCGTGTACCCCTGTTAGCCCCATATCCCTGTTTCTCCTGCAGGAAGGTAAAAGTCGTGCCGCTCGATGGACGCCAGTCTGAGGCGCTCGCCTACTTGCAGGGGGCGGCGGACAAGGCGAAGAGGCGGGGGCACATCCCTTTCCCGCCGGCGTTCGTCATCGCACCTGAGGACGGCGACTCACCTCCGCCGCTTGCTCGGCTCATCCAAGGCGGGCGCGGCGGCAAGGTGCGTCTCCAGCTTTACCTGTGCATCACCATGATGGCCACGAAAGAGCCCTTTGACCTGCGCAGACCGCCGGGCCCGAACGGCTGGACACAGATGCTCGCACTCGCCCCGAGGACGGGGCCTAGGCGGGTGGCCAGCAACTTGAAGTGGCTGGAAGAGAACCAGTTCATCGACCTCCAGCCGCAGTGGGGGCGGCCCTCGGCGATCACCTTGCGGAGCGCCACCGGCGATGGAGGGGTGTACACGCAACCAAGGGAGGAAGGCCGCTACGTCGGCATGCCGGTCGAGTTCTGGACACGGGGCTGGCTCCTCCAGCTGTCGCCAACGGCAACGGCTCTACTGTTTGCCCTCAGAGAAGCCCTTGGAGGGCACTCGGAGCCTCGATACATCCACACGGCGAGGCGTCAGCGCTACAACCTGTCCTCGGACACGTGGACCAAGGGCCGCAAGGAACTCGAAGCGCAGGGGCTATTGACCGTCAAGCGCGAGCCGCAGGGGGACTTCTACGACTTCACGCGGCTGAGGAACGCCTACCAGCTCACCTTGGAGCGCCTGGACCATCCACCCTCCTAGCCGTGACGGAAGCGCACACAAGCCGACTCTGCCATCGATTGAACTTACGTGCCCCTCTCGTAGCCAGCGACGGCGACGGGCCCACGCTTTGGCACCCACTAGGCAGGACCAGGCCACCTGGCCGTCCCGATCAAGCCAAAGCACACGTGCGCGCACGCGGCTACAGCTCGCTTTACGACAACTCCTTGCGGAGATCGTCACGGACCGTCACGCTATGTGGCTACGCAGCTGTACAGCGAACGAGGTGGGGGCCATGGCGACGAGGACAGGAACGGTTGCCTTCTTTGAGATCGTGCGCGCCAAGGATGGGGTTAACCCCCGCATGGAACATGCAAATTGGCAGGCACCTCTCATGGAGATTGAGAATCGACCAGTTTCCGATCGAATTTTGTCCCACACCCAACACAGCTACATCGGCCAATCTGTCCACGCCTCCGGTCGATTCAATCTTCTCGTCGGAAGAGTAGGAACCAGTGAGCTCCAGACAGTGGATCTCGATTTGGGGCGAATCGAGGAGATGAGACTTGAGGGAAACAAAGGAACCATCGACACGACAACGGTATGCTTCCTGGACTACGGAAATATCATCGGTGTCCTACAAGGGAAGCCAGGTTCCCCCCGAGCGTCTTCTATTCAACGGTGGCTCAACGGATGCAACGTCGCGAGTGAGGAAATCGCCCTCTGGCCTGTAATCGGGCAGAATGTATGGGAGAAGCTCGAAAAGGCAGACGCCGTTCACAGCTTCGAGTTCAGCTACCGTCCGAGCCCCGCCATCCCGCCCCCCGACGGAGAGGGATTGGCAAGCTTTGTAAGACTTAGCTCCGAACGCTACCCGGATCATCGCATTTCACTGAAGCTGGAAGTCCCCAAGAAGAATGGGCCCGGGCCAGTAGCACGCTTCCGTGCACAACGCAGATTGCAGGGCGACATCCACTCCCTGATGTCAGAACTCGGCTACCTGGAGGAGCCTAGCGGGATCGATCGCGCGCAGGCCAACATCACATCGATCGATGAAGATGGCGAAGTAACTGATGAGCCACTCGACTTCATAAAGCACCACATTACGGTCAAGTGCCGCATTGAAGTGGGCTCAAACTACCCGCGTCCTCGCTACGAGTCCGCCGTGGAGGCAATCCTACAGGTGGCTCGCGACCGCGAAAGGGACCTGAGGGCCGCTGTCAGTGCCTAGGGCTAGTGTTGGACTCCTTGGGTCGAGGGGGTGTGGCAGCTATGTTCCGGGTCGTCACAAGAATCAAGAATATATGGAGCGAAACGCCGGGCCTTGATTGGCTGGCCGCAGCGCTCGTACTCGCTATTCACGCAGTCTGGTGGAAAGCTGGAGGGACGCCAGCTTTCTTCGAGAGCCCAAGCCTGGATAGAAGGAAGGATGTTTACACGACGACTGCTTCTGTTGCGGCCTTGGTTGGCGGATTCGCTACCGCAGCCATCGCACAGTACGCAAGTTCCCGCGGCGATACAATTCAAGCCATGCGTCAGCGGTTCGGGCCTAGCTTGCGACGGAATTGGTCCAGCATCCTGAGCAGCATGCTCTTGATTGCCGGAGGGTGCATCATCCTTCTTTTGATCGACCGGAACCCCAAACCGGGATTCTCGGCTTGGCCGGCCGAGGGCTTGCTGCTCCTGGGCTCCCTTCGCTCCATGCGCCTCATTTGGCTTTTCAACGCACTAATTGGCGTCACGGACCGAGACGCGATCGAGCCCGCACGGTCTCCCGCAATTCGGCTAGCAGGCGAGCCGCCTAGCGATCCGCTGTCCGGGTCCACGACGCATCGCCCCTAAGCGGTACATAAAGCTAGCCTGGTGGCCAGGAGAGGCTGGCAATAATGACGGCCATTGCCTCCATTTGCTGCTGCAGATACTGAGCCAAGCGACTCTACCCCCTGCGCGAAGCCTATTCAGCGGCTGATCGGGATCTCGTAGACGATCTCGCAATGGGCGGCGGGCACGATGATGTCGGCAGTCTCGACGGGGCGACCCTCGTCGCTGTAGTACGTCCGCCGGATGTGCGTGACGAGCGCGGCCTTCTGGATCCCGAGAAGGGAAGCCTCCTCGGCAGTCGCCTGCCGCGGCTCGGGCTGCTCGACGGCGTGGCTGATGGTGACGCCGATCTGGGCCATTCGGTTCACAACGCCGGCCCCGGCATGCGGTCCACCCTCGGGCAGAACGACAAGGGTCCCGCCGGTGAGGTCGTACGGCTCCCAGCTCGTCGACAGCTGCACGGGACGCCCGTCGGCGAGGAACTCGTAGACGGTCCGGACGCACAGTTCGCCCTCGCCGACCCCGAGCCGCGCAGCGATCTCCGCCGGCGCGGGCACCTTCGCATCGGTCCGGCTCTCCCAGCCACCGTTCCGCCCGACGGCCTTCATATCTGCCCGGAACGGCGACCCGTCAGGCTGCTCGCGCGCCGCAGACCGCACCATCCGCACCCGCTGACGGGGCTCGGCCACGTAGGTCCCAGACCCGGCCCGTCCCTCCAACACACCCTGGGAGATCAACAGCTCCTGGGCCCGGCGGACAACGTTCTCGCCCACCCCGCACTCCTGGCCGATCTGAGCCCGCGAGGGCAACCGGTCTCCAGGACTCCACTCGTGCTCCGCGATCCGCCGCCGCAGTTCGTCGGCGATACGGAGGTATGGCGGCTGCTCAGGCATATGGAAAATCTAGTCCACTAGCTCTAATCTAGTTAACTAGCTTCACTTAAAGTGATCACCGGTAACGGAGGCTGCCCTGTGCCTGCTCCTGAAGTAAGCGCGGAGGCTCTCGCCACCAGGTTGTCCGCCCTCGGACTCACCACACGCGTGCTCGCTCACACCAGGCACACGTCGATCGAAGCGGAGGTACCGGAAACCCTCCCCGCCGAGGCGTGGCGGGAGGTCCTGGAAGTCCTGGCACAGGCAGACCGCTTCGGTCTCCTCGCCACCAGCTTGGGCGGCCGAACCCTCTGGGCCGCCGTGAACAAGCGGTCCCCGCGACACGCGACGTCCGGGGACCCGGCCATCAGCGATGGGAGCTGATCAGCATGCGCAACCGTATCCGCCGCGCACTCCACCTCACCAGACCGCGGCCCGCCCGAACCGCCCACCCTCACAAGCCCTTACGACGTACCACTCCACTGGGGCGGACCATCGGCCACGGCGCCAACACGCCCTGCGTCAGTCGGTACGCCCCCACCATCAAGCGCCCCCACCTCACCCAGGCGGAGACGGCCTGATGCCCCACACGAAGCCCACCCCGTACCGCTCGTCCCGGTGCCAGATCGGCACCCACCACGAGTGCGCCCACTCCTCCCCGGTAACGGCGCCTGTCGACATCCCGGTGATCTACGAGGCGTGCGCCTGTCCCTGCCACATGCCGGCGACCGCCCCGCCTCACTCGGAGGCAACGGCATGAAGTCCTGGGCCCCGGCCGGCGCCGTGGTCGCGCCTATCGAGATCACCTCGATCAGCGTCCAGCGAGGCGACGTCATCCAGATCGGCGGCATGCCCTGCCGAGTGGCCGACCTCCGCCAACTCCCCCTCGGAGCCAAGCGCCTCCTCTTCGAAACGGGCGAGCAACTGACCATGCACCCCCGCACCCGCCTGGTCGCCCTCCGAGTCCAGAAAAGGTGGTGACTACGACCTTGCCGACCCTCCGCGACAGCATCGCCGAAGACCTCCGAAACCAGATCACCACCGGCCACCTCAAGCCCGGAGACCGCCTCCCCTCGGAACCCAAACTGGCCACCCACTACAAGGTCAGCACCCCGACCATCCGCCAGGCACTCGCCCTCCTCCAGGCGGAAGGGCTCGTCGAGAAGACCCACGGCAAGGGCAACTTCGTCCGCACTCCGCTACGCCGCATCACCTATACAGGCGGCGCCGGCATACCGTTCGCCCCCGACCTCCAGACCACCATCCGCACGACCAACATTCGGGCCCGCGGCTACATCAGAACCCTCTTGAAAGTCCCGTCCAACACTCCCCTGACGGAGTTCCACTGCACCACCTACGAGGGCGAGACTCCCCGAAGCGTGGCCCGCATCTACATCCCCCGCGACCTGGCCCCGGCCGCACAACTCGCCTCGTCCTCCTGGCCCGGCGGTCGAGACGCGGACCGTTCGAAAACCCAGGAGACGGTCACCGCCCGCCTCCCCACCCCGGATGAGGCAACCGCCCTCCGCATCAGCCCCACGCGGACGGTCCTCACCATCACGCGCATCGCCCTCAACTCCACCGGCCGCGTACTCGAAGCCGCGCTCCTGGCCCTCCCCAGCGACGCCGCAGACGCGGTATTCACCACCCATCCGACCCTCAAGGAGGAGACGGACAGATGACCTCCCGTGACGAACTGCGACTCCTCCCGTGGTCCGGCCCTGACGGCAAACCGTGCTTCCTGAGCACCGACGACGACAGCAGTCGCCTGTCTCGCCTGGCCGACACCCTCGAGACGACCTACCTGGACCAGGCCGCCGAGGTACTGGACCACGCCATCGAATTGCTGAGCCTTCCGGAGTCTGACCCGGTGGACCTCCGTGCGGCGTCCGCAGACCTCACGGAAGCCCTGGGTCAGGTGCTACGCGTTGCGGAGAGCCGCGGCCGGCGCCTCCCATAGACGGGATCTTCAACCGCCCCAACAAGGCCATCCCGCCTCGAAGCGACAAGGGGCACAGGGCCCCGCATGCACGACCATGAAGCCCCCGGCATCTCTGCCGGGGGCTTCTCTGACACGGCGGTCGAGGCGAACTTTCCCCTACTCGCGCCATCTTCCCCTAACCGGCATGCTGGTGGTAAAACCATCTAACCCCACCAAAGGAGGCAAGGTGTCAGGCTCGCCAAAGTTGCGGTTCAACTGCTTCCTTTTGCGAGAGGGCCTCACATCATTCCAAGAGGCCCTACGCACTCCGTACAGGGAATTCGGGATTTCCGAACTAACAGAGGTACCTGCCGCCGCCAACGCACCCGAGGGCTGTCGGGCCTTCCTGGGGACGAAATCTGACAATGTTCCCCCGTGGGCCCGCTCGCTTACTCCCATCTTCCCTGACCTCGAAGCGGTTACGAGCATCTCTCACCGGCTCGTAATATTCCTGCCTGTCAAGGAGAGAGTATTTGCCGTATGTTTCGGATACGGTAGCTCGACCCTGGAATGGTCGTGGATCGAGCCCAACTTCGGCCTGCGTTTCGCGGCGAGGTCTTACGACACCGACGCCTTGAATGAGATCCGCAGCCGCCGCATCGACCCCTCAGCTCGAACTCAATCCGTCTCGATTCCAAACCGAACTGGATTGCGAGATTTTGACGTTGAACTGGATGGAGAATTCGTCAGGCGAATGGTGGGGGAGCTAGACGAGGGCCTAGATTTCCCGGATCTAGGGGCAGTCGTCGCAACAGACTCTGTCGCCTTCAAGGTAGAGACCGACCTTAACAAGGTTCACGATATTCTGCAACGCATGCTGACGAGCGTCGACAACTCGGAAATAAAGGGGGACCTTCAATTCATCGATGCCCTTGAGCCTTTGAGGTCGAATTCCGACCTGACCGAAGAGCTTGAAAGATTGTTGGTTCGAGAGCTTTTCCAGGAGCGCGCATCCGCGCGAAGTAGGCCACGCGATGAGGATGTGGCCAGCCTGGACCCGTACATTCTATCGTTTGCCCCGCCAGACGATCTGACAATTGAAAACGTACACGAGATTCGCCTCAAGAGGGGTGACGAACTCGGATCCCTCTATGACATGAGTACGACATCGCTAATCCAAGCACTAGCCGACTTCCGTGGCTCCTTTGGGCGAACAGCCCTTAAGGAGATCAAGGTGACTGCCGTTGACTCAGAAGGTAACCCGGCAAGCCAATCGACACCCCTGAAGAATTGGCTCATCTTTGAGGCCGGATCAGATGACAGACGATACCTATTGACCCTAGGGAAGTGGTTCGCCCTTGCCGAAGATTACGCCAAGCAGCTCGACGAGGACATCTCCAAACTTGATGACGTAACAGATCTGCTCGACCTTGGAGTTTGGACCATAGGGCTGAATTCAGAGGGTAAGAAATACGAGGAGAAGGATTTCAATAAGGCGGCGGCCGATGGGCGCGGAGACATTGTATGCCTGGATAGAGACACGATCGCATCGGCTGGTGGCGAAATCGAGGCATGCGACTTGCTGCACTCTGACGGGTATTTGATACATGTAAAGAAATATACAGACAGCCAAACCCTCAGCCACTTGTTCTCTCAGGGTTACGTAGCAGCGCAGGTCCTAACGGAAGACCAGGACTATCGCCTTGAATTCATCGAAAAAGTCAGGGCCCTTAATCCCGCCATGGAGGAGGTGGCGCGAAAGGCGCCCACCAGAGTCACTTATGCAATTGCAGTCAAAGGGAATCGTGACATATCCCGGAGTCTGCCGACCTTCAGCAAGGTAAACCTGCGAGGGTTCGCTCGAAAGCTACAGAGGATGCAGGTATACCCGTCGTTGGCCCGAGTGCAGATGGTTGAGCAAGATGACCTGTCGACTACCTAACTACCTAGGAACAAAAGCGCGTGGTCCCGTCTTCTGCCCCAGCACACCTGGCACCACCTGACTTTGCTGTCATCCCGTCTGCCGTCGACCCACACGGAGTGATAGCGGGGCAGGCTTCTGGGGCCCAGGTGGAGCGCCCTGCTGGACGAACGACCTGGGCCCCAGAAGCCTGGTCTGCTATGGCTTGCCTGGGTCGGCGGCAGACGGGATGACAGCTTCCCACCCGAACCGCGAACCGGTCGGCAGTCGCAGGACGGGCCCTGGTCATCCCGGAGTCGGAGCGCCCCCGCCGGAGGCATCGTCTTGAGCCGCACTCGCGTACGGCCTCGGCCGCGTCGTGGTTCGTCGCCCATCAACCCGAGCTGTCAGGCGTGCGGCCGGCGGTCGGGCTGGAGCGGGGCGGAGACAGGAGCGCAGGCCCGGGCGACGGGCCGCGCGCGCCGCGCCGTGCGCGGCGGGTGCCTTGATGAAGTAGGGAAACTCTTACCGCGCTGGCCTCAGAGGGCGATCGGCCTGTAGGCCATGGCTCGGTCGACGACCTTCTCCGGGGTCGGGTTGGGGTCGGAGCTCCAGAAGACGTAGTCGCTGATGTGGGGCCAGGCCAGGCCCTGTTGCAGCGTGGTCAGGATCTCGGAGGACTGGTCCTCGGGTGTCTCCGGGTTCATCAGGCGTTCGACCAGGAGGATCGCTTCTTCGCGGGGCATTCGCCGCGGTGGCTGTGTGGTCACTGCTGGGTGATCAGGTGGCGGCCGTCGTGGCTGCGGACGTGGGGGCCCTTGTCGTCCAAGGCGTCGAGGAGGCGGATTGCGTAGACCTCGGTCATGCGGGCGGTGATCTCTTCCGGGGTGAGCCATTCGACCGCGGTCGACTCGGCGGAGGTTCGTTCCTCGCCGCCGGCGGGCTTGCAGCGGAAGACCAGGGCGACGACACCTCGGGTGGTGTTCTTGTAGACGCCGGTCAGCTCTTCTACCTCTACCCGGATGCCGGTCTCCTCCCAGACCTCGCGGGTCACGCCGGCTTCGGGGGACTCCGTGAGTTCGAGGACGCCGCCCGGGAGTTCCCAGGTGCCGTTGTCGGCTCGGCGGATCGCCAGGAGGCGGCCGTCTTCGCGTACGACTGCGCCCGCGACGGACACGGAGTGCAGTGGCGTTGACGTCGTCTTCTGGGCGCTGTTACTCATGTACAGGAGCATAGGAGAGTGAAGAGGACTATGGGTACGACTGCAGGGGGTGGCAGGGCGGTACCCCGGTACGTCCAGATCGCCGACGAGATCGTGGAGCAGATCCGGGCCGGCGTTCTCAAGCCTGGCGACCTGGTGCCGAGCGAGTCCGAGCTTGTCGAGCGGTACGGCGTCGCCGGCGGGACCATTCGGAAGGCCATGGTCGAGGTGCGGGCCAGTGGGCTCGTGGAGACGCGGCACGGGAAGGGGTCGATCGTGAAGGACCGGCCGCCTGTGCGGCTGCGGTCGTCGGATCGGTTCCGGGCGTCCCATCGGCGGGGCGGGAAGGCTGCCTATCTGGCCGAGTCGGCCCAGTCCGGGGCCACCGCGAAGGTGAGCGTGCTGTTCATCGGGCCCATGGAGGCTTCCGAGGAGATCGCCGAGCGGCTCGGGGTCGAGCCCGGGGCTCAGGTGCTGGCCCGGCGGCGGTTGTACTTCCGGAACGGGACGCCCGTCGAGACCGCCTCGTCGTACCTGCCGTGGGACGTCGTGAAGGACATCCCCGAGCTGTTCTCCGAGAACCCCGGGCCCGGGGGGATCTACGCCCGGCTTGAGGACGACGGGCACGTCTTCGAGGAGTTCGTGGAGACGCTCCAGGCCCGGCCGGCGTCCAAGGCCGAAGCGTCCGAGCTGGCGTTGAGTCCTGGTGCTCCTGTCGTTCACCTGCTGCGGAACGCCGTCACCAAGACCGGGCGGGTGGTCGAGGTCTGCGACACCCTCATGGCCGCTGACCAGTTCGTCTTCGAGTACCGGATCCCCGCCGCCGACTGACACGCGGTCAACTCCTCCCAACCCGCTTGGACTTCTTCGTCCAGGCGGGTTGACTCATGTATAGGAGTGGTGCACTCTTCTTCATGTCACTCATGTACATGAGTGGAGGAGTTCAAGACTTCTAGAGGAGTGATCTTCGTGCGTCAGATTCCCGTCGACACCTCCGCCGCCACCGTGATGGTGGCCCAGCCCCCGCAGCCCAAGGTGAAGGACCGCCGTACCGGCGAGCGCGCCATGGACGCCGAGACCGGGGCCGCGCTGTCGACCGTGGACGTCATGTTCGCGGCCAACGGCGAGGTGGAGATCCTGAGCGTGACCGTCCCGGAGACCGGTGTCTCCGCCGGCCTGACCATGGGGACCCCCGTGGCGATCACGGGGCTCGTCGCCCGGCCGTGGGAGAGCGAGTTCAACGGGCAGCGGCGGCACGGCATCGCCTTCCGAGCCGTGGCCGTCACCTCGCTCGCCGCCGGCGCCTCGATGCCGAAGGCCGCCTGATCATGCGATGGTTGATCGCCGCCGTGGTGCTGGTCGCCGTCCTCGCGGGCCTCCTGCGGTGGCGGCGGCCCGCCTGGTACTGGCTCTCCTTCGGCGTCACGTTCGCCACGTGCCGACTCCTCGGCCGGTACCGGGCGGTCATGGACGCCTGCGGGCTCACCGTTCCGCCGCCCCGCTGGCGTCTCGCCATCGCCCGGATGGCGAACCGGCCCGTCCCCGAACCGCGGGCGCCGCGCATCCTGCGGCTCCGGCCCACCCGTACCGGGCTCGTCTTACGGCTGGGGCTCCGGCCCGGACAGGACGCCTTCGACGTGGCGGCCTCGTGCGACCGGCTCCGGCACTCGTTCGGGATGTTCGGGGTCACCTCGCGGGAGATCCGCTCCGGCGTGGTCGAACTGCGGATGACCGGGTACGACGTGCTCCGGCGGGTTCAGATGCCGGCGCGGGCCGAACGCTCGACCACGCGGGTGCCGGTCGCCCTCCGTGAGGACGGAGACGTCCACTACCGCGACTACCGGACCACGCCGCACGCCCTCACCATCGGTGCCACCAAGTCGGGGAAGTCGGTGTACCAGCGGAATCTGGTTGCCGAACTCGCCGCTCAGGAAGTCGCCTTGGTGGGGATCGACTGCAAGCAGGGGGTGGAGCTGTTCCCTCTGGCTCGGCGGTTCTCCGCGCTGGCCGACAACCCCGACACCGCCGCCGACCTGTTCGATGCCCTCATCTCGCACATGGAGGACGTCTACCAACTCATCCGCGCCGAACAGCGCATCACCGCCGACACCCCGGACGCCGACATCGCCGCCGACATCTGGGACCTCCCCGACCACCTCCGCCCCGTTCCCATCGTCCTCCTCGTGGACGAGGTCGCCGAACTCGCGCTCTTCGCCACGAAGGACGAGGAGAAGCGGCGCGATCGGATCATCACCGCCCTCGCCCGGCTCGCCCAACTCGGCCGTGCCGCCGGCATCTACCTGGAGATCTGCGGGCAGCGCTTCGGCTCCGAACTCGGCAAGGGCATCACCATGCTCCGCGCCCAGCTCAGCGTCCGTACCGTCCACCGCGTCAACGACGAGACCAGCGCCAACATGGCCTTCGGCGACATCGCGCCGGACGCCGTCCTCGCCACCGTCCAGATCCCCGTCTCCGCTCCCGGCCTCGCCATCACCGGCGACGCGTCGGGCGGCTGGTCCCGCATCCGGTCACCCCACACCTCGCTCCGCGCCGCCGTGGACGCCTGCAACAAGCACGCCCACCTGACCCCGGACCTGCCCGCTCTGGACGCGTTCCGGCCGGTCTTCGCCTCGCCCGCCGTGCCCGTGGCCATTCCGTCCCCGGCTGCCCCGGCGACTCCCTGAGGCTTCCCGCGCTCCTGGCCGACGCGGCCTCCTCGCGCCACGTCCCTACCCCCGCCAGGCCCGAAACGCCCACCAAGGAGGTTCCGTCATGACCAGCAAGCTCCGCGTCGACGCCGTGCTGGTCCAAGCCCTGATCGCAGGTGCGCTGTCCTTCGCCCACCTGCACGACCTGGCCGCCGCTGCCGGACAGGCCGGATGGAAGGCGTGGGCCTACCCCGTCTCCGTCGACCTCCTCCTGGTCGCCGCCTGGCGCCGGCTCCGCGCGGACGGCTCGTCCCGCCTCGCCTGGTGCTGGTTCCTGGTCTCGCTCTTCGCTTCGCTCGGCGCCAACGTCGCCACCGCCGGCTTCCTCGACCTCGCCGACCCGCCCGCCTGGCTGCGCTTCGGCGTCGCCGGGTGGCCTGCGGTCGCCTTCCTCGGGGGAACGCTCCTCGCCCACTCCACGCCTGCTCCGACCCCTGCCCCGGCCGTCGAGCCGGAACCTACGAAGCCGGAGTACGTACCCGAGCCGGAGGACAGCGGGGACGCCGGGCCCGCGACTGAGGCGGAGAGCGAGCCGGTCGACGTACCCGCCCTTCCGGCCCCTGAGCCCGCCCCGGCTCCCGCCGTCCCGGCGGCGCTCGTCGAGCACGCCCGCAAGGTAGCCGCCGACCACCACGCCCGTACCGGCGCCCCCATCGACACCGACACTCTCCGCGCCCGCCTCGGCGTCCCCGCGCCCATGGCCCGCGCCATCGCCTCCCAACTCGCCTGAACCGGAAGGAGAACGGCATGTCCGCCCGCGACCACTTCCACTCCCTGATGCGCATCGGCCCCGTGCAGATCGGCACCCACCGCGACCGCCACGGACGCACCAAGTACGCGGCCGTCTGCACCGCCGATCGCTGCGGCTGGTCCGCCGACTACTCCAGCTCCTCGGCCGCCCAGCTCGCCGCCCGCACCCACCGCTGCCGCCTCACCGACTGAACGGAGACCGACCGTGGACGTCCCGCTCTGGTTCACCCTCCTCGTCGTCGGCGCCCTCGGCATCAAGCTGATCCGCCCGCCCTGGTGGCTCGTCGCTGTGCTCCTTCTCGGCGGCTTCCTCCTCGCCGACAGCCTCCTGGCGCCCGTCATCGACGCCGCCGTCTCGGAGTGACCCGACCCGTACGGATCCGACCCGCCCGGAAAGGAGAACCACCCATGCTCCGCCCCAAGATCCCCACCATGCCGACCCCGGTCGGCGTCACCGCGCCGCCCGCCGTCGTCCAGCCGACCGCCGTGGAGCCCGCGCCGCAGACCATGGCCCCGGTCGTCCCGACCACCCGGCCCGCCGTCCAGCTCACCCCCGGCAGCGTCCTCGCCGTCGTCGGCGCCGGCACCGCTGTGGTCCTGGTCGTCGGCACGGTCCTGGTCTCGATGCTGCTCGCGACCGCCGTCACCGCCGCCTCGGTCGCCGTCTGCGCCGTCGTCGTCCGCTCGCTGCTCACGTCCCCGAACAAGCGCCGCCGCTGACCGGCCCCCGGGCGGCCTCGATACCGCCAAGCATCCGCCGCCCGGGAGCCGTACCCCTCGCCGATCTCTCGACCGGAAGGAAGAGCCATCATGGCCCAGCCCAACGCCGCGACCGCGGCGGGCCTGGACCCGGCCACCCTGCACGACATCCTCCGCGTGGCCGCGGACCCCGACTTCGACCGTTGGAAGGACCAGGTGCACCGCACCGGCGGCTGCTCCGACCCCGTCCACCTCACCGGCTGGTCCCTCGCCAAGGACCGGACGTCCGGCGAGACCCTCCGCCGGTATTCGACGGAGGCCGAGCCCGGCGGGCGCCTCCGCGTCGCCTGCGGCAACCGCCGGGCCTCCCGCTGCCCCTCCTGCGCGCACACGTACGCCGGGGACACGTACCACCTGATCCGCGCCGGCCTCGCCGGTGACGAGACCAAGGACATCCCCGCGACCGTCCGCGACCACCCTCGCGTGTTCGCGACGCTCACCGCCCCGTCCTTCGGCCCCGTTCACAACCGACCCGACCGGGGCGCCTGCCGCTGCGGCGTCCGGCACCGGGACGACGACCCCGCCCTGGGGACGGCCCTCGCCCCCGACTCGTACGACTACGCTGGCGCCGTCCTCTTCAACAACCACGCCGGACAGCTCTGGCAGCGCTTCACCAACCGCCTCCGCCGTGAACTGGCCGCCCGCGCCGGCCTCACGCAGCGCGCGATGAAGGACGTCCTACGGGTCTCGTACGGGAAGGTCGCCGAGTTCCAGAAGCGCGGCGCCATCCACTTCCACGCCGTCATCCGGCTCGACGGACCGGACGGGCCCGGCAGCGCCCCGCCCTCCTGGGCCACCGTGCCGCTGCTGGACGATGCCATTCGGGCCGCCGCCGTCCACGCGTACACCACCATCACTGTCCCGGCCGCCGGGGACCAGCCGCGCCGGCGGTTCCAGTGGGGACGACAGCTCGACGTCCGTCCGGTCAAGGCGTTCGGGGACGGCTCCGACATCACCGAACAGGCCGTGGCCGCGTACGTCGCCAAGTACGCCACCAAGGCCGCCGAGACCACCGGCAGCCTCGACCGCCGGATCGGCAACCGGGAGGTGCTCGACCTCCTCGACGTCCCCGACCACCCCCGCCGCCTCATCGAAGCCTGCCTGGACCTGGCCCCGCTCTACCCGGACCGCAAGCTCACCGCCTGGGCTCACATGCTCGGCTTCCGCGGTCACTTCTCCACCAAGTCCCGCCGCTACTCGACCACCCTCGGCGCCCTCCGCCAGATCCGCGCCGACTACCGCACCGCCCAGGAAGAGCACACCGACCCGGACACCGTGCTCGTCCTCGCCTCCTGGCAGTACGCGGGCCACGGCCACTCCCCCGGCGAGGCCGCCCTCGCCGCCACCATCGCCCGGGACATCCACCTCAACCGCCAGACCGCACGAGAAGCACTCCGCCTGGAAGGAGCCGCCGCATGACCACCGCCACCGCCGAACTCCTCACCGTCCCGGAGGTCATGGAGCGGCTCAAGCTCGGCCGCTCGACCGTCTACGACCTCATCCGGTCCCGCCGCCTGATCTCGATCACAGTCGGCCGATCGCGCCGCGTCCCCCTCGACGCCGTCCGGGACTTCATCGACCACCAGATCGAGGAGGCCGCCTGATGGCCACCCAGCGCAAGCGCAACCCCAACGGGGCCGGCACCATCACCCAGCGGTCCGACGGCCGCTATCAGGCTGCCGTCTACGTCCTCCAGCCCGACGGCACGCGGGCCCGGAAGTTCGCCTACGGCAAGACCTGGGCCGAGTGCGACGCCAAGCGCCGCGCTCTCCTCGACAAGGTCGACAACGGCATTCCCGTCCCGACCCGTTCGATGAAGCTCTCCGAGTGGCTGCCGTACTGGCTCGACAACATCGTCAAGCCTCACCTCAAGAAGACCACCGCCGCCAAGTACGACGTGCATGTCCGCCTGTACCTCATCCCGATGATCGGCTCCAAACGGCTGGAGTCGCTCAGCGTCGCCGATGTTCGACGGTTCCTCGTCGCCTTGGAGAAGAAGACCAGCGCTGCCACGGCGAAGGAGTCGCACCGTGTCCTGCGGACGGCCCTGACCGCCGCCTGCCGCGAGGAACTCGTCACGCGGAACGTAGCCACGCTCGTCGCGCCGCCGAAGGTACCGGAACGGGACCTCTCGCCCTGGTCCCTGGACGAGACGCTCGACTTCCTCGCCGCCGCCCGGAAGGACCCGCTGTACGCCGCCTTCGTCCTCGCCATCGCCCTCGGCTTCCGCCGCGGGGAGGTCGTCGGCCTCCGCTGGGAGAACGTCGACCTCGACAAGCGAGAGATCCGGGTCAGGACGCAGCGGCAGCGGGTCGCCGGTGAGGTGTACGAGGACGATCCCAAGGGGCGCCGGCGCAAGCAGACGCTTCCCCTTCCCGCGATCTGCGTCGCTCCCTTGCGGTGGCAGCGTCTCAAGCAGGCCGCCGCCCGTGAGCGTGCCGGGGAGAAGTGGACGGAGACCGGGTACGTCTTCACCACGCGCACCGGCCAGCCCATCGAGCCGCGCAACCTCTACCGCTCGTTCACTCGCGTCGCCAAGAACGCCGGTCTCCGCGTCGTCCGGCTACACGACGCCCGGCACGGTACGGCGACCCTCCTGACCGCCGCCGGCGTCCCGCCCCGGGTCGTGATGGAGATCCTCGGGCACAGCCAGATCGCCGTCACGATGAACGTCTACGCGCACGTCGTCCAGGACACCCAGCGCGAGGCCGTGAGCCACCTGGACCGGCTGCTCAGGAGGCGCCCCCGGTCGTGATCGACCGCCTCCGTTGATGTCAGAAGTGGATGTCAAAGGCCCCGGACCATGATCGGTCCGGGGCCTCTGCACTGGTGGGCGCGGACGGTTTCGAACCGCCGACATCTGCTTTGTAAGAGCAGCGCTCTACCCCTGAGCTACGCACCCGTGGAAGGAAGCAACAGCGTACATGGCCGACGGGTGGGTCCCGCAAACCAGTACCGGGGTGTAGTGGGGCGGCTGCGGGGTGAACTGATGGGGCCGTGTCTTCGTCCTTGGCTGGTGGGAGAATGAAGCGGACCGGGCAGGGCGGCGGACACAGCACGGGAGAGGGAACGTGGCGGCGACCGAGGACAGGGGTGGGACGGCGCCCGGGATCACCGGCACGCTGCGGTTGGCGCTCGCGTTGCCGCTGCTCGTCGGAGCGCTGTTGCCGCAGGCCTTCGCCGGGGGCGGGACCCGGCGGTGGTTCGGGGGGCGGGACGAGAGTCGGCGGGCCGAGGCGCAGGCGGCCAAGGATGCTGCCGCTGCCGCGTTCTACGAGCTCGACACCGCTCAGCGCGGGCTGGTGATCTCCATCGAGACGATCACCGCCGTGGACGACTCCGCCGACGCCCGCCGCGCCGTCGAGGGCTTCGCGGCGCTCGGGCGGCGGATCGACGAGGTCAGTCACACCTACATCACCGCTGTCGACGCCCACGACCTCGACCGCGTCGAGCTGGACGCCGCCACCGCCGGTCGGGCCCGCGCCGAGTTGGAGCGGGCCAAGGACGAGCTCGTACGGGTCAAGGGGGAGCTCGACCGCTTCGAGCAGGGGCTCGCGCCGCTGCTCGGCCGGGCCGAGAGCCAGCTGGCGCGGCTCGCGCCCGCCGTCGAGCGGGCGCGGCAGGCGCTCCGGGCCGCGAGCGGTGCTCTCGACGCCGCCCGCGAGGCGGGGCTTCGGGCCGACGATCTCGCCGGCCGGCTCGCCGCGCTCGGGCCCGAGCTGACCAGGCTCAACGAAGGGGCCGGGCGGCACGGCGTGAGCGAGACGCTGCAGCGGGCCGACACCGTCGTGCGCGAGGCCGAGGGGGTGCGGGCCGAGGCCGAGCGCCTGCCCGAGCGGGCCGCCGAGATCGACAAGCGACTCGTCTCCCTCCGTACCCGGGCCGAGGCCCTCGCCACCCGCGCCGGGGGCGTCGAGCCCGTCCTGTCCGAGCTGCGCCGCCGCTTCTCCGCCGCCTGCTGGCAGGACCTGCAGCACGTGCCCGAGCAGGCCGCCACCGCCGCCCGGCAGGCCGAGGAGCGGCTCGCCGAGGCCGCGAAGGCGCGCGCCGAGCAGCGCTGGCCGGACGCGACCTCCCTGCTCGCCACCGCCCGCGCCCTGCTCAACACCGCCGACGAGGGCGTCTCCGCGGCCGGCGAGCGGCTGCGCCGCCTCAACGCCGTCGCCAAGGACCCCCAGGCCGAGATCGACCACACCCGTTTCGTCGTACGCGACGCCCAGCGGCTGGCGATGGCCGGGCGCAACACGCCCGAGCCGCGGCACGCGCGTCCCCTCGACGAGGCAGTTGCCCGGCTCGACCGGGCCG
This sequence comes from Streptomyces sp. NPDC051921, assembly GCF_040680975.1. Lineage (NCBI taxonomy): Bacteria > Bacillati > Actinomycetota > Actinomycetes > Kitasatosporales > Streptomycetaceae > Streptomyces > Streptomyces sp. NPDC051921. The sequence continues at coordinate 159,621 of NZ_JBFAXU010000008.1, read as the reverse complement.
TCGGCTCGCTCGACAGCGGCCGCCACCCCGACTACTGGGCCTTCCTCACCGAGCTGGAGGCCGTCCGCGCGACCGCCGGCCAGGTCGTCGAACGGATTCGTGAGGAGCGGGGCAAGCCGTAACCTGTGCCCATGCCTCGTTACGAGTACCGCTGCCGGACCTGCGACGACACCTTCGAGCTGAGCCGGCCCATGGCCGAGTCCGGCGATCCCGCCGTCTGCCCCGCCGGGCACGACGACACCGTCAAGATGCTCTCCGCCGTCGCCGTGGCCGTCGGTGGTGGCGCCGCCGCGCCGGCCGGTCCCTCCTCCGGTGGTGGTGGCTGCTGCGGCGGAGGGTGCTGCGGCTAGGAGCGTCAGGCCGCCAACAAGGGCGGGCTCTCCGCCCGGCCGGCCCTGATCCGCCGGACGGGCTCCAGCAGGCAGGACCGCGCATGCCGAGCGCCGCGCCCGCTCGGGCGGCTCGCGCGGCGCGGACAGCGCCGGGCGGCGCCGACAGCGCCGGGCGGCGCCGACAGCGCCGGGCGGCGCCGACAGCGCCGGGCGGCGCGGACAGCGCCGGGCGGCGCGGACAGCGCCGGGCGGCGCGGACAGCGCCGGGCGGCGCGGACGGCGCCGGGCGGCGAGACATGCCTTGGCTGTCCAGGTATCTCAGTACTGCCAGCACCCTCTTGCTGCAGCCCTCGCTCCGGCCCGTGAGCTCCAGCTTGTCGAAGGTCGCGTTGACGTGCTTCTCCACCGCGCTCGGCGACACGTGCAGCTGCCGCGCCAGGGAGGCGTTCGTGTCGCCCTCGGCCATCGCCGCGAGGGCCTGCGTCTCCCTCGGCGTCAGCCGGGCCAGGGGGTCGGTGTGGGGGGAGCGGGCCAGGAGGCGGCGGACGACCTCGGGGTCGAAGGCGGTGCGGCCCTGGCCCACCCGGTCCAGGGCGTCCAGGAAGTCGTCGACCTGGGCCACTCGGTCCTTCAGGAGCTAGCCCACGCCGCCTCCGGTGCCGTCGGTCGGCAGCTCCGTCGCGTAGCGCTTCTCCCCGTACTGCGAGAGCACCAGAACGCCGACCTGCGGTCTCCGGGGCGGCGCGCAGGCCCTCGTCGGTGTGGGTGGGCGGCATGCGGACGTCGGCGACGACGACGTCCGGCGGGTCGGGCGCGACGGCCGCGAGGAGTTCGACGGCGGTGCCCACGGCGGCGCGCACCTCGTGGCCCTCCTCGGCGAGGAGCCGTACGAGTCCCTCGCGCAGCAGGGTGGAGTCCTCGGCGAGCATCACGCGCACGGCAGCTCCGCCCCGATGACGGTCGGTCCGCCCGTCGGGCTGTCGACCGTGAAGCGTCCGTCCAGCGCGGCGACCCGGCTCGCGAGCCCGGCCAGGCCGCTGCCCGCGGCGGCGTCCGCGCCGCCCACCCCGTCGTCCCGTACCCGTACGTCCAACTCCCCGTTGTTGCCGGTCTTCCGCAGCCTGACTCGGTGCCGGCCGGGGTCGAGCGGATGCCGCTGCCGGTCTTCCTGGCCCTGACGACCGTGGGCAGCGCGCTGGGGAACACCGCCTTCGTCCTCGCCGGGTACGTGCTCGGCGAGAACGGGGAGCAGGTCACCGACTACGTGTCGGTCTACTCGAAGGCGGTGCTCGTCACGGCGCTCGCGGCGGGTGCGTGCGGTGTGGCCGTCCGGGTCGTGCGGGCGGTCAGGCCGGGTCCGGGAGCGCGGCGGGGGCGCCGTTGATCCGCGGCACCGTGTGCTCCCGGGCGGCTGCCCGGAAGCGGCGCACGATCTCCTCGCCCGCGGCCACGCCCCGCTCGGCCAGCGCCTCCACGTGCGGCGCGGTCCACGCGGTGTCGGCGAGCTCGCCGTGGCCCGGGCGCCAGCCCCGGTCGGCGGCGAGCAGCAGGTCGGCGTCGAGGAGCGAGTCGCCGGCGGCGAGGGTGAGGCCGGCGCCGGTGCGGCGGGCGACCTCGCGGACGGCCGCGCTCTTGGTGAGCGGCTTCGGCACGGCGTACACCTTGCGGCCCTGCAGCGAGACGGTCCAGCCGCGCTCCCCCGCCCACTCGGTGAACCGCTCCAGCCAGTCCTGCGGCATCCGCTCGCGCTCGACGACGAGATAGGCGAACAGGTCCTCGGCGACCCGGTGCTTGCGCACCCAGGACAGGTCGGTGGTGGCGGTGAAGTAGGCGCGGATCTCGGCGAGCGGGGCGCACGCGTCGGCGACCCGGCGGAGGACCCCCGCGTGCCAGTCGGGGTCGGAGACGCCGTCGACGAGGATGTGCCCGCCGTTGGCGCAGATCGCGTACGCGGGGGTGGTGTCGCCGAGCAGCCGGATGCGCTGGTACTGCTTGCGGGTGCGGGTGGTGGTCGGCACGAAGACGGTCTCGGCGGCGAGTTCGCGGAGCTGGGCGGCGGCCTGCTCGGTCAGGTACGAGAGCGGCTTGGACTCGTGGACCTCGACGCACAGCAGCCGGGGCGCCTGTGGGTCGGGCATGCCGAGTGCGAGGGCGGCCGTGGAGTAGATGAGCGTGCGGTCGAGGTCGCTGGCGACGAGGACGGTGCGGTCGGCGGTCACTGGGACACCACCGCCCTGCCGTCGGCGCCGGTCGCTCCGCGTGTGTACTGGGGGTGGATCAACCCGACGCAGCTGTAGGGCAGTTCGTCGACCTCCTCGACCGGTACGCCGCGCTGCTCGGCGAGCAGCCGTACGTGCGCCAGGTCGGCGCCCGCGCCGCGCTTGGCGAGGATCTTCCAGGGCACGCGGCGGAGGAGCACGCGGGTGGTCTCGCCGACGCCCGGCTTGACCAGGTTGACGTCGTTGATGCCGTACGTGGTGCTGATCCGCTCGACGGCCGCCCAGCCCTCCCAGGTGGGGGTGCGGTCGGCGGCGAGCAGCTCCTTGACGTCGGCGTCGACGGCGCCGGCGACCTCGTCGAAGCGGGCGGCGACGGCGTCGAGGAAGGCGCCGGACACGTCGGCGCCGGCCAGCTCCCGGTAGAACTTGGCGCCGTGGAAGTCGTGCGGGCCGACCAGGTCGGAGCGCAGGACGGTGCGCGAGATCAGGCCGGAGACGGTGGAGTTGAGGCAGGCGGAGGGGATGAGGAAGTCCTCGCGGGTGCCGTAGGTGCGGACGCAGGAGCCGGGGTCGGCCAGGACCGCGATCTCGGGCGAGAAGCCCGGGAAGTCGCGGAGGGCGTCGGCGAGTTCGCGGGTGATGGCGCCCTTGCCGGTCCAGCCGTCGACGAACACCACGTCGGACGGCTCGTGGTGCTCGGCGAGCCAGCGCAGCGCGTTGGTGTCGATGCCGCGGCCTCGGACGATGGAGACGGCGTAGTGCGGGAGCTCCAGGCCGTGCCGGTGCCGCGCCCAGCGCCGCATCAGCACGCCGACGGGGGTGCCGGCGCGGGCGAGCGACACCAGGACGGGCCGCGGGGAGCGCTCGGCGAGCACGGTCTCGGTGACGGTGCCGACGGCGCGGGCGATCCGGGCGGCGGAGCCGTCGAGGGCGGTGCGGAACAGCTCCTGGTAGCGCGCGTCGGGCTGGTACTCGACGGGCAGCGACTCGGCGTAGTGCGCGCCGCCGCTCTGGATGGCCTCCTCGCGCTCCTCGGTCGGGGCCTCGAGCTCGACGTCCGAGAGGTCCTGGAGCAGCCAGCCGACCTCCTCTGGCGCGTACGAGGAGAAGGCTGGGCCGCGGAGGGGCTCGGGCAGCATGGAGCTCCTTTCGGGAGCTTCGGGGGCCTGGGGTACGTAGGAGGGGACGACGGCGAGCACGACGTGCGGTATGTGCGCGGCGAGCTGGGCGAGGAGTCCGTCCGGCGCGTGCAGTTCCGGGGTGTCGGCGACGGAGTCGACGACGGCGACGACCGCGTCGAAGCCGCCGCCGGCGACGTTGTAGGCGTACCGCTCGCCGGGGCCGTCGGCGGGCTCGTCGTGGGCGGGGAAGACGAGCCGGGTCCTTATGGCGTACCCGGGGTCGTCGACGGCGAGGACGGGCGAGCGGGTGGTGGTGGAGTACCGGACGTCGACGCCGGACCGCTCCAGCTCGCCGGCGAGCCGCAGCGGGGCGTACATGAGCTCCTCGAAGCCGAGGACGAGGACGCGGGGAGCGGCGGGGCCGACGGCCGCTGAGGCTCGCCCGGGCGCGTGCCCGAGGGCCTCGCCGACGCGGGCGGCCATCGCGGGCAGCGCGGCCTCCAGGCGGGCCCGGTCGTCGGGACCGAAGCCGTGGCGGCCGCCGTCGGGGAGCTCGGCCGGCCAGCCGAGGTCGACCCGGACCGGGGCCCGGCGCGGGGCCCGGGGCCAGGGGACGGCCGGGGCCGCCGCCTCCTGTCGTGCCACGAGCTCCTGCCCCTTGGCCAGGACGCCCTCGGGCAGGCCGACGGTACCGGCCGCCAGGGTGATCAGGTCGACGCGGGCGCCGAGCTCGTCGGCGAAGGCGGTGAGGCGGGCGCGGTCGGCGGGGCCGCGCATGTCGACGAGGGCGACGACCACGTACCGCTCGCGCGGGTGGCGTTCGTGGAGGTCGCGGATGGTGTTGAGGACGGTGTTGCCGGTGGAGAACTCGTCGTCGACGAGGACCAGCGGACCGTCGCCGGCGAGCAGCTTCGGGTCCTCGGGCAGGAGCAGGTGGGAGGTGGCGTGGGAGTGCGACTCCTCGAAGCCGCCGGCCGTGGCGACGCCGGCGACCGGGCGCCGGGTGGAGTGCAGGTACGGGGCCAGGGCGAGGCCGTCGGCGACGCTGTGGCCGAGGCCGGTGGCGGTCTCGGCGTAGCCGAGGACGACGGCCCGGGCCGCCTCCTCGTCGCCGAGCAGCCGCCGTACCCGTACCCCCAGGTCATGCCCTGCCTCCCGCACCACCGAGGGGCGCTGCGGGACGTGCTTGCCCAGCACGTTGGAGACGAGCAGGTGGGCGCGCTTGGGGTTGCGGCGCAGTGCGAGGCCCAGCAGGTCGGGCAGCGCCTCGTCGCCGATCAGTTCGACGCCCAGTCGCTCCGCGACCCAGGTTCCGGTCCACACCACGTCGTTGTCGTCCCTTCGTCAGCTGTCGGGCCGGCCGGCCGTGAGGGCGGCGAGTCCGGTGGTGAGCAGCTCCACGAAGCCGACGTCCTCGCGGGCGACGCCGAAGACCTCGGCGCGCCGCAGGGTTCGTTCGGCCCAGGCGCGGTGCGGCTTCACTTCGTTCATTTTGTTCGTATAAGCGGATCGGAGCACGCCGCCGCCGTCGCGTTCCGGCCGCAGGATGTCCTGGGCGTCGCTGTACTCCTCATGGCTGACCACGGAGAGTGCGTGCACCGGCAGCACGTGGGTGGGGTGGATGCAGGTCTTGCCGAGGAGCCCGTTGGCGCGGTCGAGCTCGATCTCGCGGAGCAGTCCGTCGAGGTCGTGCTCGATGAGGGCGGTGCGCAGGTCCTCGGCGCGGCCCTCCAGGAAGGGGCTGCGGCGCAGCTGCGGCTTGAACATGCGCTCACCGGGCCGGAAGTACTCCCACACGGGTCCGGTGATGGTGAAGCCGGTGCCGTCGGAGCGGCCGAGGACGTTGACGACGTCGCCGATGACGGCGGCGACGATCTGGACGTCGTAGGCGGTCATGTCGGGCGAGCGGCGCAGGCCGTAGTTGGAGCAGAAGTCGGTGACGCCGAGACGGACGGCGAGGATGCGTTCGCGGTACTTCTCGGTGAGGGAGGCGATGCCGGCCAGGGTCTCGGCCCGGGTCTCCAGGTGGAGCAGCTCGGGGGACTCCAGGACCGGCATGGCGAAGAGCCGCCGGCCGCAGGTCCGCTCGGCGACGGTGAGGGCTTCGAGGAAGGGCCGGCCGCGGGTCGCGGTGAACTTGGGCAGAACGAATCCGGACAGCAGCCGTACCGTTTCGCCGAGCCGGGCGACCAGGTCGGTGATCTGCTGCGGCTCGCGGACGCGGATGAAGAGCAGGGGCAGCTCGGCGGCCTCGTCGCCGGGGGCCCGCGCCGAGAGGTCGGCGAACTGGGCGACCAGGTTGGCCTCGCCCGCCTCCACCTCGGCGTCACTGATGGAGTCCTCCAGGCAGAGCACCATGGAGACGACTCCGCGCGCGGCCTGTTTGCGCACGGCGTCGGCGAGCCGGGGCCGGGTGGCCGGGCTGTAGAGCGTGGCCCCGAGGGCCACGGCGAGCGTGCGCGCGTCGGAGTCGGCCGTGAAGGCGGCCGGCTCCTGGTGGAACAGCCCGGTCCGCACAGCGGCCGGGATGTGCCCGAAATGACGCATGTATCTCCCCCGACTGGCCTGGACGGCGCTGACGACATGTGGCCGGTAATAGTACGTAGGTAAGGGTGTCCGTAGTTCCCCGCGGACGTGAAGTTCAGGTAACTCGTCCGCTTCCGGCCCCCCGCGTTGTCCGGAAGGCGGCCGGGCAGGGAAGATGACCGACATGACGCACGCGATGCTGAAGGGCTCCAACGTCCCTCTCGACACCGCGGCCGTACGGGCCGTGCTCCGCTGGACTCCGGGACCCGGGGTGCCCGACGTGGACGCCTCGGCCCTGCTGGTCGGCCCGGACGGGCGCGTGCGGTCCGACGAGGACTTCGTCTTCTACAACCAGCCACGGCACCCCTCGGGTCTGGTCCGCCATCTGGCGAAGCAGCGCGGCCCGGAGGGGCTGACGGACACGGTGGAGGCCGACCTGGGCCGGCTGGACGCCGCGGTCGACCAGGTGGTGATCGCCGCGTCCTCGGACGGCGGCACCTTCCGTTCCGTCTCCGACCTGCGGATCCTGCTGTACGACGCGGCCGCGGGCGCGGCGGACCGGGAGCCGCTCGCGGTCTTCGACGTGTCTGCGGAGACCGGCGAGGAGACGGCGATCATCTGCGGCGAGCTGTACCGGCGCGGGGACGGCTGGAAGTTCCGTGCGGTCGGCCAGGGCTATCCGACCGGTCTGATCGGGCTCGCCACGGACTTCGGGGTGTCCGTCGACGACGGGGCGGCGGAGGGCGGCCCGGAGGAGGCTTCCGCGGCGCCCTCGGCTCCCTCGGCTCCCTCGGCTCCCGCGCACGATCCGGACGCGACGATGGTCCAGCCACAGCCGCCCACCCCGCTTCCGGCCGATCCGCGGCCGTCCCCAGGGTCCGGGGCGCCCGCCACGCCGCCGTCGGCCGTGCCCGCGCAGCCCACGTCCGCCCCGGCGCCCGCGTACGGCTATCCGCAGCCCGCCGGTGCCCCGGTGCCCGCCCCCGCGTACGGCTACCCGCACGCGGCGCGCGAGTTCCGGATGCCGCCGATGGGGCCGCAGTTCCTCGGGCGCTGACGCGGCGGCCGGTCAGGTCTTGGACTTGTAGCCGCGGCCCCACTGCAGCCCCCAGCCGTACAGCCGGTCCAGCTCGGCCTGGAAGCCGTACACGAACCGCACCTCGCGGCGGACGACGAGCTCGTTCTTCACGTTCTCGACGGTGAACACCGCGCAGGAGCGGGCCTGCGGGGCACGCTCGTCCAGCTCGATCTCGATCCGCGGGCCGTTGCTCGGGTAGAGCGTGACCTTGGCGTGGGTGCGGTCGAAGGCCGGGGTCTGGTCGTAGATGTAGACGAAGAAGAGCAGCCGCTTGATCTCGTCCCGGTGGTCCAGGTTGACGAAGATCGTCTCGCCGGAGGGCGCGCCGAACCGGTCGTCGCCACTGAGGCGTACGTACGGGGCCTCGTTCAGCTCGCCGAGGAAGCCGCCGAGCGGCTGCACCACGCCCTTGCTGCCGTCGGCCAGCTCGTAGAGGCAGCCGAGGTCGAGGTCGACGTTCACCACGCCCTGGGTGTGGGCCTGGACCTCCTCGGGCTTGAAGAGCTTGAGGGGGTGGCGCAGCAGGCTGGTGGACCGGCGGGGGCCCTCGATGTCGGAGGTCCGCATCCGCCAGGAGAGGTTGACCCGGAGGTTTCCGGTGGCGGCGCCCTGTTTGGACAGGGAGACGCTGGGGCGGCGCTTCGTCAGGTCGATCGAGTTCGACGCGGCACTTCCCGAGTCGAACGGCTCTCCCCTGCCCGGAAAGAGATTTTCCAGGAAGCCCATGGCTCCGCACCCCCCACTTGTCCCCACCGTCACGGTCGCGCGCGCTTCACCCCCGTCACGCGCCGCGGGGCGGCCGGGTGCTCCGGCCGCCCCGCAGTGAAGCGTTCCTCATTGTCGGTGCTGTCACACCCCGGACGTCACCTCGGTCTTGTCCGAGGCGTCAGCTTTTCCCTCGGCCGCCGCGAGCCTGCGGTTGCGGCGGACGGAGGACCAGAAGGACCAGGCGATGAGCGCGACGCCGATGCCGCCGGTGACGATCTCGGGGATCTCGTACTGGATGGTGATCATGAGGACCACGGCCAGGGCGCCGATGGCGTAATGGGCGCCGTGCTCCAGGTAGACGTAGTCGTCGAGCGTGCCCTGGCGGACCAGGTAGACGGTCAGCGAACGCACGTACATGGCACCGACGCCGAGGCCGAGGGCCATGAGGACGATGTCGTTGGTGATGGCGAAGGCGCCGATGACTCCGTCGAAGGAGAAGGAGGCGTCGAGGACCTCCAGGTAGAGGAACATGAAGAAGGCGGCCTTGCCGGCGAGCTGGACTGCCGAAACCTTCTTGCCGGAGCGCGCGGCCTCTTCCTCGGCCTCGTGCTCGCGCTCCTCTTCCTCCTCCAGCTTGTTCTCGAAGTAACCGGAGAGGCCGCCGACGACGAGGTACGTGATGAGGCCGGCGATGCCGGAGATCAGCACCGTCTGCGCCTTGTCGACGTGGGCGCCGCCGTGCTGGTGGGCCTGCGTCGCGAAGGTCATCGAGGCGATCAGCAGGAAGATCAGCGCGATGCAGACCGACAGCATGTCGACCTTGCCGAGCTTGGCCAGGGGGCGCTCGATCCAGCGCAGCCACTGGATGTCACGGTCCTCGAAGATGAAGTCGAGGAAGATCATCAGCAGGAACATGCCACCGAAGGCGGCGATCGACGGGTGCGCGTCGGTGACCAGTTCCTGGTACTTGTCGGGGTTGTTGAACGCCAGGTCGACGGCGTCGATCGGGCCGATCTTGGCACTGATCGCGACGATCACGACGGGGAAGACGAGCCGCATACCGAAGACGGCGATGAGCACACCGATCGTGAGGAAGATCTTCTGCCAGAAGGCATTCATCTTCTTCAGGATTCCGGCGTTGACCACCGCGTTGTCGAACGAGAGCGAGATCTCGAGGATGCAGAGGATCGCGACGACCCCGAAAGCCTCCCACCCCCCGTAGAGCACCGCGGCGACCAGGCCGAGGGCGGTGATCGCGAACGACCAGCCGAAGGTTTTCAGAACCACTGTCTACCCCATCGTGATATTTACGCGGCTTTACGAAACGTTGACCCCGAAGTCTAGAGCGATGCCCCGAAGGCCGGACGCGTACCCCTGTCCGACCGCCCGGAACTTCCATTCGCCGTTGTAGCGGTAGAGCTCACCGAAGATCATCGCGGTCTCGCTGGAGGCGTCCTCGGAGAGGTCGTAACGAGCGAGCTCCTGGCCGTCCGCCTGGTTCACCACGCGAATGAAGGCATTGCTGACCTGGCCGAAGGTCTGGCCGCGGTTGTCGGCCTCGTGGATCGAGACGGGGAAGATGATCTTGTCGCACTGGACCGGCACCTTGATGAGGTCCACGATGAGCGACTCGTCGTCACCGTCACCCTCACCGGTGAGGTTGTCACCGGTGTGTTCGACGGAGCCCTCGGGGCTCTTCAGGTTGTTGTAGAAGACGAAGTACTCGTCGCCGAGCACCCGGCCCGACTGGCACAGCAGGGCGCTGGCGTCGAGGTCGAAGGGGGCTCCGGTGGTGGAGCGCGCGTCCCAGCCGAGCCCCACGAGCACCTGGGTGAGGTTGGGTGCGGCCTTGGAGAGGGAGACATTGCCTCCCTTGGCGAGCGTGACGCCCATGACGGTGGTTCCTCCCCGAGGGTTCTGCGAATGCGCGACGCGGCCACGGCGCACCGAGGCGATCGCGCGATGAGGCACGTCCGGCGCCGCACGGAGGTGCGGCGCCGGACGGGATGCGGTGCGTCGGCTCAGACGTTGACGCCGAAGTCCTGCGCGATGCCGCGCAGACCCGAGGCGTAGCCCTGGCCGACGGCCCGGAACTTCCACTCCGCGCCGTTGCGGTACAGCTCGCCGAAGACCATGGCGGTCTCGGTCGAGGCGTCCTCGGAGAGGTCGTACCGCGCGATCTCGGCGCCGCCGGCCTGGTTCACGACGCGGATGAACGCGTTGCGGACCTGGCCGAAGGACTGCTGCCGGTTCTCGGCGTCGTAGATCGAGACCGGGAAGACGATCTTGGCGACGTCGGCGGGGACGGCGGCCAGGTTGACCTTGACCTGCTCGTCGTCGCCCTCGCCCTCACCCGTCAGGTTGTCACCGGTGTGCTCGACGGAGCCGTCGGCGCTCTTCAGGTTGTTGAAGAAGACGAAGTCCCCGTCGTTGCGGACCTTGCCCGCCTCGTTCACCAGGATGGCACTGGCGTCGAGGTCGAAGTCCGTACCGGTGGTGGTGCGGACGTCCCATCCCAGACCGACGGTGACGGCGGTCAGGCCAGGGGCCTCCTTGGTCAGCGAGACGTTGCCGCCCTTGCTGAGGCTGACTCCCACGAGTCCCTCCATTGGTTTCCAGGGGCAGCGCCCCCAGTCGTGCGTTGGCATCGGATCAACGTCTGGATCCTAGTGACGGGTTCCCAGTCGAAACAGACGTTTCGCCCGAGTGTTGGCGGGCGATCGCCCTGGAGGACGCGGGAAGCGGCCGTGAGGTTCTCAGAGCGCCGCCAGGGCCTTCGCGTACTCCTCGACGTCGCGGGCGTCCGGGAGGGCGTTGACGACCGACCAGCGGACGACGCCCGTCTTGTCGATGACGAAGGTGCCGCGCACGGCGCAGCCCTTGTCCTCGTCGAGGACGCCGTAGGCGCGGGAGACCGCGCCGTGCGGCCAGAAGTCGGACAGCAGCGGGAACTCCAGGCCCTCCTGCTCGGCGAAGACGCGCAGGGTGGGGACGGAGTCGTTGGAGACGGCGAGCAGCTGGGTGTCGTCGTTGACGAAGGTGTCGAGGTCGTCGCGCAGCGCGCGCAGTTCACCGGTGCACACCCCGGTGAAGGCGAAGGGGTAGAAGAAGAGCACGACGTTCCTGCTCGCCGCGGAGTCCCCGAAGAAGTCGGAGAGCCGCACGGTGCGGCCGTGGTTGTCCTTCAGCTCGAAGTCCGGGGCCTCGGCGCCGATCTCGATCGCCATCGCGTACGCATCCCTTCGCCGACGGCCCAGCGTTGGACCGAATCGGTGAAACCCACCCTAAGGGGCGGCCGGGCGCGGGCGGGCCCGGGATGCGCAGAGCCCCCGCCGGTGCGACCGGCGGGGGCTCCGTGCAGCGTTAGGGGATCAGCGCTTCGGGGCGGCCAGGCGAGTGCCGACCCAGTCCTTGGCGACGCTGATGCTCTTGGTCTGGGAGAGACCAGCGGTCTGCGCGGCATCTTGGATGTCGCTCGGCTCGATGTAGCCGTCGCGGCCGGTCTTCGGCGTCAGCAGCCAGATGTTGCCGCCGTCCTCCAGAAGACCGATGGCGTCCACCAGGGCGTCGGTGAGGTCACCGTCCTCGTCGCGGAACCACAGCAGCACGACGTCGGCGACGTCGTCGTAGTCCTCGTCGACGAGCTCCTGGTTGATGAGGGACTCGATGCCTTCACGGAGATCGTGGTCGACGTCGTCGTCGTAGCCGATCTCCTGGACCACCTGTCCGGGCTCGAACCCCAGCCTCGCTGCCGGGTTGGTCCGCTCCTCCGCGTGGTCCGCGGTCGCGCTCACGGCTTGCCTCCTGATCATGTATCGGAAAATGCTTGGTCCGCGCGCGTACGCGCGGCGCTGGCCGTAGTCCACACGTGCCGGGGCGGATCGCGCAAGTACCCGGCCGATGAGACCGCCGAAACGGTGACGTTTGGGGCCGTCTCGCCGCAACTTCCGGCGAACACCCGTCGCGCTCCGTGACAGATCCTGCACTCTTCGCCCCGCAATGTGGGCCTCTGCGGCTTCAGTCTGCCGAACGTGCTGCCGAAACGCATGCGCGGGATGGGCGTAAGGTTGCGATTTGACCGAACAAGGCACCCCGCGGGGGTTACCCCTCGGTAAAGATGACGTTTGACGTCGGCGGGGTACACGATGGACATCCCGGCCTCAACGGGGCTCCGGTCCCCCGCGGGCTCCACCGACCAGCGAAGGAACAGCGTGGCTTCCGCATCCGATCGCAACCCGATCATCATTGGCGGCCTTCCCAGCCAGGTCCCGGACTTCGATCCCGAGGAGACCCGGGAATGGCTCGACTCCCTCGACGCCGCGGTCGACGAGCGGGGCCGTGAGCGGGCCCGCTACCTCATGCTGCGGCTGATCGAGCGGGCCCGCGAGAAGCGCGTCGCGGTGCCCGAGATGCGCAGCACGGACTACGTCAACACCATCGCCACCCGGGACGAGCCCTTCTTCCCCGGCAACGAGGAGATCGAGCGCAAGGTCCTCAACGCCACCCGCTGGAACGCGGCCGTGATGGTCTCGCGCGCCCAGCGCCCGGGCATCGGCGTCGGCGGCCACATCGCGACCTTCGCCTCCTCCGCCTCGCTGTACGACGTCGGCTTCAACCACTTCTTCCGCGGCAAGGACGAGGGCGACGGCGGCGACCAGATCTTCTTCCAGGGGCACGCCTCCCCCGGCATCTACGCCCGGGCCTTCCTCCTGGACCGGCTGGACGAGACGCAGCTCGACGCCTTCCGCCAGGAGAAGTCGAAGTACCCCCACGGCCTTTCCTCCTACCCGCATCCGCGGCTCATGCCGGACTTCTGGGAGTTCCCCACCGTGTCGATGGGCCTCGGTCCGCTCGGCGCGATCTACCAGGCCCGGATGAACCGCTACATGGAGGCGCGCGGCATCGCCGACACCTCCAAGTCGCACGTGTGGGCCTTCCTCGGCGACGGCGAGATGGACGAGCCGGAGTCGCTCGGCCAGCTCACCCTCGCGGCCCGCGAGAACCTCGACAACCTGACCTTCGTCGTCAACTGCAACCTGCAGCGGCTCGACGGCCCGGTGCGCGGCAACGGCAAGGTCATCCAGGAGCTGGAGTCCGTCTTCCGCGGCGCCGGCTGGAACGTGATCAAGCTGATCTGGGACCGCTCCTGGGACCCGCTGCTCGCGCAGGACCGCGACGGCATCCTCGTCAACAAGATGAACACCACGCCGGACGGGCAGTTCCAGACGTACGCGACCGAGACCGGCTCCTACATCCGCGACCACTTCTTCGGCGACGACCAGCGGCTGCGGGCCATGGTCCAGAACATGACCGACGACCAGATCCTGCACCTGGGCCGCGGCGGTCACGACCACAAGAAGATCTTCGCGGCGTTCTCGGCGGCCAAGGCCCACAGGGGCCAGCCGACGGTGATCCTCGCCAAGACCGTCAAGGGCTGGACCCTCGGCCCCAATTTCGAGGGCCGCAACGCCACGCACCAGATGAAGAAGCTGACGGTCGACGACCTCAAGCGCTTCCGCGACCGGCTGCACATCCCGATCACGGACAGGCAGCTGGAGGAGGGCCTGCCGCCCTACTACCACCCGGGCCGGAACTCCGAGGAGATCCAGTACATGCACGACCGCCGCAAGGCGCTCGGCGGGTACGTGCCGACCCGAGTGGTGCGCGCCAAGCCGCTGGTCCTGCCCGACGACAAGACCTACGCCGCGGTGAAGAAGGGCTCGGGCCAGCAGTCGATCGCCACCACCATGGCCTTCGTCCGGCTCCTGAAGGACCTGATGCGGGACAAGGAGATCGGCAAGCGCTTCGTGCTGATCGCGCCCGACGAGTACCGCACCTTCGGCATGGACTCCTTCTTCCCGAGCGCCAAGATCTACAACCCGCTCGGCCAGCAGTACGAGGCCGTGGACCGCGAACTCCTCCTCGCCTACAAGGAGTCCCCGACCGGCCAGATGCTGCACGACGGCATCTCCGAGGCCGGCTGCACCGCCTCGCTGATCGCCGCCGGCTCGGCGTACGCCACGCACGGCGAACCGCTCATCCCGGTCTACGTCTTCTACTCGATGTTCGGTTTCCAGCGCACCGGCGACCAGTTCTGGCAGATGGCCGACCAGCTCGCCCGCGGCTTCGTGCTCGGCGCCACCGCCGGCCGCACGACGCTGACCGGTGAGGGCCTCCAGCACGCCGACGGGCACTCGCACCTGCTCGCCTCGACCAACCCGGCCTGTCTCGCCTACGACCCGGCCTTCGGCTTCGAGATCGCCCACATCGTCCAGGACGGCCTGCGGCGCATGTACGGCCCCGAGGCCGAGGACGTCTTCTACTACCTGACGGTCTACAACGAGCCCATCCAGCACCCCGCCGAGCCGGAGAACGTGGACGTCGACGGCATCCTCAAGGGCATCCACCTCTACCGGCGCGGCGAGTCCGGGGCGATCCCCGCGCAGATCATGGCCTCCGGCGTCGGCGTGCCGTGGGCCCTGGAGGCCCAGCGGATCCTCGCCGAGGAGTGGAACGTCCGCGCCGACGTCTGGTCCGCCACGTCCTGGAACGAGCTGCGCCGCGAGGCCGTGGCCGTCGAGGAGCACAACCTGCTCCACCCGGACGAGGAGCAGCGCGTCCCGTACGTGACCCGCAAGCTCCAGGGCGCCCAGGGTCCGTTCGTGGCGGTCTCCGACTGGATGCGTTCGGTCCCGGACCAGATCTCCCGCTGGGTGCCGGGCGCCTACACCTCGCTGGGCGCGGACGGCTTCGGCTTCGCGGACACCCGTGGCGCGGCCCGCCGCTACTTCCACATCGACGCCCAGTCGATCGTGCTCGCGGTCCTCACCGAGCTGGCCCGTGACGGCAAGGTCGACCGCTCGGCGCTGAAGCAGGCCGTGGACCGCTACCAGCTCCTCGACGTCTCGGCCGCCGACCCGGGCGCCGCGGGCGGCGACGCGTGACGGTGCGGCCGTGACGGCCCGGTCGCGGCGGCGCGGCCGGCCGCAGCGGGCGCGGTCGCCGCGGCGCGGTTGCGGCAGCACGGCCGTAGCGGCGCGGCTGTAGCGGCGCGCAGGATATCTCCGCTGGTGAGGGCGGTGGGACCGATGGTCCTGCCGCCCTTCGCCGTTCCTTACGATGCCGGACATGAAGGATCGCTGGGAAGAACGCACCCAGACGCCGCTGCTGGTGCTGGCGGTGGCGTTCGGGATCGCCTACGCCGTACCCATCGTGGCGCCGGACGCCGCCCCGTGGGTGCACCGGCTGTGCACCCATGTGGAGTGGGCGGTCTGGGCGGCGTTCGCCCTGGACTACCTCGTACGGCTGGCGCTCGCGCCGTCCCGCTGGGCCTTCGTGCGCGGGCATCCGCTGGATCTGCTCGCGGTGATACTGCCGATGGTGCAGCCGCTGCGGCTGCTCAGGGTGGTCGCCACTCTCCTCCTCGTGGGCCGGCGGGCCCGGATGGCCCCGCAGATAACGCTCACCATGTACGTGGCGGGCGCGGTGATCGGGCTGATGATGTTCGGCTCGCTCGCGGTGCTGCACGTGGAGCGGGACGCCCCGAACGGGAACATCAAGACGCTCGGGGACGCGGTCTGGTGGTCCTTCACCACGATGACCACCGTCGGCTACGGCGACCACGCCCCGACGACGGGCCTGGGCCGGGTGCTCGCGGTCGGCCTGATGCTCTCCGGGATCGCCCTGCTGGGTGTGGTCACGGCGAACATCGCCGCCTGGTTCATCTCCCGCTTCGAGCGGGACGACGAGGTGGAACGCCGGCAGACCGCGCTCCTGGAGGCGCTGACCGCGGAGGTGCGGGAACTGCGGGCCGAGGTCGCGCGCCTCTCTGCCCCGCCGTCCGGCGCCCCCGACGGGGTCGAGGTCCCGGCGCCTGCCTCTCCTGTCTCGCCCGTCCCTCCTGGCTCGCCCGCCTCTGTTACCTCCCCTGCCCCTCTCGCCTCCCCTGCCCCTCTCGCCTCTCCTGCCTCTCCGGTCTCTCCGTCGGTCTCTCCGGTCTCTCCGGTCTCTCCGGTCTCTCCGGTCTCTCCGGTCTCTCCTGGGTCCGCTACCTCTCCCAGATCTTGAAGGCCCGGACCTGGTAGGGCGTCTGGGGTACCCACACCCCTCTTCCCGGGTAGGTCTCGAACTCTCCGGTCTCCGCGCACACCGGGGACTGGTACGTCGTCACCGGCCGCCCCGTGCGGTTGGCGAGCGACTGGGCGCTCGTCCCGGCCGGCAGGGCGATGCAGCTCTCGATGTCCACCGAGGCCAGCTCCTGACTCTGCGCCCGGCCCTTGAAGTCGGCCTTGGGCCACAGGCACAGCTGCCCGGGCGCGCAGGCGCCGAGGGCCGTACCGGAGGACGCGGCGCTCGCGGGCGCCACGAGAAGGGCGGTCAGGACGGCCGAGACGGCCAGAACGGTCTTCGTATTCATGCTGATGAACCCCCGTTTCGTCACTCTCTGTAATCAAGAGAATGACGGAGGCCGCCCCCGAACGGAAGGGGGGCCGCCCCCGTTCATGCGAACGGGTGACGGCCCCCTACGGGAACCCTGACGGACCGGCGACCTGGGCGACCTGGGCGACCTAGATGTGGGCCGCGCCCGCGCCCGCCTCCGCGTTCTCGCCGCGCTTGGTCAGCATGGCGACGAGGGCCGCGCCGACGGCCACGACACCGGCGACGGTGAAGGCGAGACCCATGCCCTCCATGAACGTGTCGTGGATGACCTTGCCGATCGTGGTGACCAGGTCGGGCGTCATGCCCGGCGCCTTGGCCAGCTCCGGCGGCACCATGCCGAACTCGGCCGCCTGCTCCAGGCGCGGGTCGGCGGGCACCGGGATGCCGGCGTCCTTCCAGTTGTCGGCGAAGGCGCTGGAGACCTTCGACGACATGACCGCGCCGAGCACCGCCGTACCGAGCGCGCCGCCGACCTGCATCGCGGCCTGCTGCAGACCGCCGGCGACACCCGAGAGCTCGAGCGGCGCGTTGCCGACGATGACCTCGGTGGCACCGACCATGACCGGGGCGAGGCCCAGGCCGAGCAGTGCGAACCAGAGGGACATCGCGAGCGCGCCCGTGTCCGGGGTCAGCGAGAGCATGCCGAACATGGCGGCGGCCGTGCAGACCATGCCCCCGACCAGCGGGACCCGCGGGCCGAGCTTGGTGATCAGCACACCGGCCAGCGGCGAGGAGACGATCATCATGCCGGTCAGCGGCAGCAGGGCGAGACCGCTGTCGACCGGGCTGAGCCCCTTCACGCCCTGGAGGTAGAAGGTCACGAAGAACAGGCCGCCCATGAAGGCGAAGGCCATGAGGACCATGAGGACCACACCGGCCGAGAGCGGCACGGAGCGGAACATCTGCAGCGGGATGAGCGGTTCCTTGACCTTGGTCTCCCACACGGCGAAGACGCCGAAGAGCAGCACCGCGCCGATCAGGCAGCCCCAGGTCTTGCCGCTGCCCCAGCCCCAGGACTCGCCGGCCTTGATGATGCCCCAGATGAGGGAGGCCATCGCGCCGGAGAGCAGCAGGATGCCGAGGACGTCGAAGGAGCGCGGGGCGTTCTCGGCGCGGTGGTCCTTGAGGATCACCAGGCCGAGGACGAGCGCGAGGACGCCGACCGGCACGTTGATGAAGAAGACGGACTGCCAGCTGACCTTCTCGACGAGCAGGCCGCCGACGATCGGGCCGCCCGCCGTCGAGGCGCCGATGACCATGCCCCAGATGCCGATGGCCATGTTGAGCTTCTCGGCCGGGAAGGTCGCGCGCAGCAGGCCGAGCGCGGCCGGCATGAGCAGGGCGCCGAAGAGGCCCTGAAGGACGCGGAAGGCGATGACGAGGCCGATCGAGCCCGACAGGCCGATCGCGCCGGAGGCGGCTGCGAAGCCGGCGATGCCGATGAGGAAGGTCTGGCGGTGGCCGAAGCGGTCACCGAGCTTGCCGGCGGTGATCAGCGCGACGGCCAGGGCGAGGAGATAGCCGTTGGTGATCCACTGGACCTGGGCGAGCGAGGCCTGCAGGTCCTCCTTGATGGCGGGGTTGGCGATCGCGACGATCGTGCCGTCCAGCGCGACCATCATCACGCCCACGGCGACGCTGAAGAGGGTCAACCACGGGTGACCGCGCAGTCCCTTCGCCGGGGCCGGCGTCGCGTGCGCCCGGTCGCCCCCCTGACCCTGCGGGGCCTTTTCCACGGTGGTCTGACTAGTCATGCCAGCAGGCTAATGACAGTGACTGACAATTGACAAAGCGTTTCACACGGCGGTAACTGTCACGTAGCTCACAGGTAGCCTGGCCCGGATGAAGTGGCGGAAACTCGCGGAAGTGGGGATCGATACGTGACCGTTCCCGGTCTGCGCGAGCGCAAGAAGCAGCGCACCCGCGACGCGCTGATCCGGGTCGCCCTGGAGCTCTTCACCACCCAGGGGTACGAAAGGACCACGGTCGACGAGATCGTCGACGCCGTGGACGTCTCCCAGCGCACGTTCTTCCGCTACTTCGCCACGAAGGAGGACGTGGCCTTCGCCGTCCAGCAGATGGTGGAGGAGCGGTTCGTGCACGCGCTGGCCGGCCGGCCGCCCGAGGAGGGGCCGCTCACCGCGATGCGCAACGCGGTGCTCAGCGCCTGGGACACCATCGGCGAGGCGATCGCCGAGGTCGTGCCCGTCGAGCTGTACGTGCGCACCTTCCAGGTCATCGAGTCGACGCCCGCCCTCCTCGCCGTCCACCTGCGCCGCTCCACGGAGATGGAGGAGTCCATCGCCCGCCTGATCGCCGAACGCGAGGGGCTCGACGTGGACGAGGACCCGCGGCCGCGGATCGCGGTCGCCGCCTTCAGCGGGGTGATGCGGGTGACGGGGCAGCTGTGGGGCCGCAGCGCGGACCCCACCCTGGAAGCCATCCGCGCGCTCACCGAGCACTACCTCGACCACCTGGCACCGGCCCTGGAGCCGCACTGGCGGACATGAGCCGGTCATGGGCCGTGCCCCGCAGCCGTCCTGAGTCACCGTCAGCCGTGCACCGAGCCGCCGCCAGCCCTCCGGCATGAGCTCGGCGTGCGACCGCGCGCACACAGCGTGACCGCACCCCTCCCCCCGGGGTGATCCGCGTCACTCGCCCTCCGGGCCCGCCTCGGCGCCCCCTAGGGTGGCGCCCGATGCCTTCCTTCGACTCCTCCCCCACCCTCTCCGTCTGGCGGATCCTTCTCGCGCTCGGTGTGGTGCTGGTGCTCCTCGCGACCACCGGGTGGACCACGATCCGGCATCAACGCACGCCAGGGCAGACCCGGGAGCAGGCGCTGACCGCCTGGGCGCACGACAGGGCCGGGCACCGTGCGCTGCCCGACCCGAAGGCCCCGGCCCGCGCGATCGCCGCCTTCTTCGCCGCCATAGGCCCCGTCCAGGGCGCCCGGCTCGCCGACGCCCACCCCCTCGTCGTCGGCAACCTCAACGGCGCCCCGGTGACCCTGCGCTACCGCGCCAACCGCGCGTCGCTGTCCCGCGCCCTCGCCGCCGAGCGGGGCCGGGTGGACGATCCGCGGCTCAGCGCGGACGGCCGCCACGAGGCGCTGCGCCGGGTGCACCGCTTCACCAGCCTGATGAGCCCGGACCGCCAGATCCTGGCCTTCGACCCCAACGGCAGCGGCCGGACGGCGGAGGTCCTGGGCGACCTGGACCACGCCCGGCGGGTCTCGGTGATCGTCCCGGGGGTCGACACCAATCTGCTGACCTTCCAGAAGACCGCCCGCCGTTTCTCGGCGCCCGCCGGGATGGCCGCGTCCCTGTACGCCGCCGAGCACCGGGCCGACCCCGGGGCCCGTACCGCCGTCATCGCCTGGGCCGACTACACCGCGCCCGTCGGCGTCGGCATCGAGGCGGCCATCGGACGGCTGGCCGAGAACGGCGCCGTCCGACTCGTCGACCTGACCGCCGCCCTGCCCGGCGACGCGCGCGTGAGCCTCTTCTGCCACAGCTACGGCTCCGTGCTCTGCGGGGTGGCCGCGCCCCGGCTGCCCGCTCGGGTCACCGACGTGGTCGTGGCCGGCAGTCCCGGCATGCGCGCCGAGAGCGCCGCCGACCTGCGCACCTCGGCCCGGGTCTGGGCCATGCGGGACGCCGACGACTGGATCGCGGGCGTGCCCCACCTGGAGGTCGGCGGGGTCGGGCACGGCGCCGACCCGGTCGCCCCGGAGTTCGGGGCGCGACTGCTCTCGGCTGCGGGCGCGATCGGGCACACCGGCTATTTCGAGCCGGGCACCACGAGCGTGGAGAACTTCGCCGCGATAGGGGTCGGCGCGTACGACGATCTGACCTGTGCGGACCCGGACAGCGCTTGCCTCCGTGGAATCTCCGGCGCGTGACCTGTCCCACGCGCGTAGATCACGGCGAATTTACGATGGTTGCGGAGGGGCGACGTCGGGGCATACGCCGCATACGATGAGGCGTATGGGTGATGTGCTGGCCGGAATTCATGCCACCTGGGAGTTCGAGAGCGACGCCGTCGTCATCCGCTTCGAACGGGGGATCCGCACACCGAGGCTTTTCCAGGCGCTGCGCGAACGACGCATCCCGCACGAGGCGCTGGCGTCGGTGACGCTCGCCCCGGGCAAGCGGGGCACCGTCGTGCTGCACGCCGAGCCGAGAGCGGGCGCCGATCCCCTGATGGAGGCGGCGGCCGGGCAGCTGAAGGACGGGTCCGACCCGTACCGGCTCGTGCTGCCCGCCGACCGCGAGACGCTCGCCGAGTACTACCGCGACGAGCTGCGCTCGGTCCTCAGGCCGTACGAGGCCTCGGAGCCCGCGGACCGCTTCCTGGTGGCCGCGCCGGAGGGACCGCAGTCCTTCAAGGCGTACGACGGGAAGGCGAGCTTCGACGGGAAGGGCGAGGTGGCCTTCCGCTGGTTCTGGACCGGGGCGTCCTCGGAGAAGTGGAAGGCCGGCGACCGGACCTTCCGGGTGAGCGAGCTCAGCGGCGTCGAGTGGCGCTCGCCGGAGGTCCTGGACGGCTATCTGCGGCTGGTGCCCCGGGACGGGCACGACGCCCGGCCGGAGCAGCCCGACCACGACCCCGCGTCCGTCGTCTTCGGCCTCGGGTACGGGCTGGTCCACGAGTCCCTGCCGTTCGCCGCGGCGGTGCTCGCCGCGGTCCGGGGAGCGTCCGTACGGGTGCCCGCGGCCGTTCCCGCCGCGGCGGCGACGCGGGATCCGGCGGGAGT
The DNA here is from genome assembly GCF_040680975.1 of Streptomyces sp. NPDC051921. Classification (NCBI taxonomy): domain Bacteria; kingdom Bacillati; phylum Actinomycetota; class Actinomycetes; order Kitasatosporales; family Streptomycetaceae; genus Streptomyces; species Streptomyces sp. NPDC051921. Next base: position 138,442 of record NZ_JBFAXU010000008.1, on the reverse strand, counting down.
CGCAGAAAGGATCCGCCACCTCGGCGAGCTGCACCGCGCCGGGCTCGTGACGGACGAGGAGTTCTCCAGCAAGAAGGCGGAACTGCTCGCGGAGCTGTAACCCGTGGAGCCGTGAGGGGGACGGCGTGGCGTCGCCGGGGGCGGGACCCGGCCCGGTCCGGTCCCGTCCGGCCCGGCCCGGCCGGCCGCCCGTACTCCAGTGCGGCCCGGATCCCTGGCCTCCGCCTGCCCGCACCGGCAGTACCCGAGCACCCGCCCGCGCTCCGCACCTCCGCACCTCCGCACCCCGTGCTCCATGCTCCCGACCCCCGAAGCTCGAACCCCGAACCCCGTACCTCGGTATGACCCCCCGCCGAGACCCCGGTATGACGTCCGGTCGTGCCCGCCCTGCCTACCCTGGGCGGGCCATGAAGGAAGAACAGCGGCGTCGGCCGCGTATGCCACAGGTCGGGGCGCGGGCGCAGGCGTCCGTGCGGAGTTTCGCGACCGCGCTCGCCACGCCCACCGGGCCCGGTGAGGCGCTGCTCGGGCGGGCGTCCTCGCGCTGGGTGCGGTGGCTGCCGTACGCGGTCGCGCTCCTGCTCGTCTCGGCGCTGCTGCCCGTCACCATCACCGTGCTCGTGCACGAGTACCAGGTCGACGGCCCCCTCGCCGGCGCCCTCGCCACCGCGCAGACCGCGCCGCTGCTGCTGGCCGTCACCCGCCCCCTCCAGGCCTGGTGGATCATCTTCGCGGCGGACGTCGCCGGCGGCTTCGTGGTGCTCGCCGCCGACCACACCGACGGGCTCCCCTGGCCGTGGACGCCCATGGTCGTGGTCGGCTACCTCTTCCTGATGATCGCCCTCGGGCTCCGCGAGTCCCGGCGCGCGCTGGTCGGGGTGTGGCTGATGACGGGCGTCGCGGGGGCCGTCTTCGAGGCCGTCGCACCGAACCGGCCGGGGGACGGGGTCGTCGTCCTGCTCTTCGTCCTCAGCGGTGTCGTGCTGCTGCTCACGGCGACCCTGCGCGGACGCGGCGAGGCGGAGCGGAGACTCGTCGAGCAGGCGACCATCAGCGAGGGCGAACGGGCCCGCCGGACCCTCCTGGAGGAGCGGGCCCGGATCGCCCGCGAGCTGCACGACGTGGTCGCCCACCACATGTCGGTGATCACCGTGCAGGCGGACTCCGCCCCGTTCCGCATCCCGGACCTGCCGGACGCGGCACGCGAAGAGTTCGCGTCGATCGCGTCCGGGGCGCGCGAGTCGCTCGCCGAGATGCGGCGTCTGCTCGCGGTGCTGCGCAGCGACGGCACGGAGGGCGAGCGGGCGCCGCAGCCGGGTCTGGACCGGGTGCAGCAACTGGTCGAGGCGACGGTACGGGCGGGGGTCCCGGCCGAGTTGTCGATGGCCGCCGACCTGGGGGACGTGCCGCAGGCGGTGGACCTGTCGGCCTACCGGATCGTGCAGGAGGCGCTGGCCAACGTCGTACGGCACGCGCCCGGCGCCGCCACCCGGGTGTCCGTACGGGGCGACGGGGCGGGCTGGCTGAACGTGCTGGTCGTCAACGGGCCGGGCGCGGCGCGGACTTCGCCGCTGGAGGGCGGCTCGGGCACCGGGCACGGGCTCGTCGGCATGCGCGAGCGCGTACGGTTGACCGGCGGCTCGCTCGACACGGGGCCGCTGCCGGACGGGGGCTTCCGGGTCGCCGCCCGGCTGCCGCTGACGAACCCCTGACGAACCCTGCCGACCCCCTGATGAACCCTGACGAAGGGCGCCCTGTGACCATCCGCGTGATCATCGTCGACGACCAGGCCATGGTGCGGGCCGGCTTCGCCGCCCTGCTCTCCGCGCAGCCCGACATCGACGTGGTGGGCGAGGCGCCGGACGGGCGGCAGGGAGTGGACGTGGCACGGAGCACGCACCCGGACGTGGTGCTCATGGACGTGCGCATGCCCGAGATGGACGGACTCGCGGCGGCGCGGGAGATCCTCGACCCGCCGCCGGGCATGGTGCACCGGCCCAAGGTGCTGATGCTCACCACCTTCGACGTGGACGACTACGTGTACGAGGCGCTGCGGGCGGGCGCGTCCGGCTTCCTGTTGAAGGACGCGCCGCCGGCCGACCTGATCGCCGCGGTGCGGGTGGTCGCGGCCGGCGAGGCACTGCTCGCGCCCTCCGTGACCAAGCGGCTGATCGCCGATTTCGCCGCGTCGCGGCCCGCGCCCCGCGCCGACCGGGCGGCCCTGCGGCTCAACGGGCTCACCCCGCGCGAGACGGAGGTGCTGGAGCTGATCGCCCGGGGGCTGTCGAACCAGGAGATCGCCGACCACCTGGTCCTCGCGGAGCAGACCGTGAAGACCCACATCGGCCGGGTCCTCGCCAAGCTGGACCTGCGCGACCGGGCGCAGGCGGTGGTCTTCGCGTACGAGTCGGGCCTGGTCACGCCGGGCAGCGGACGCTAGGGCGGGCTGGCGCGCGCCGGGCGGCGCACACCGGGCGGGCATCCGGACGGCGCACGCCGGGCCGGATGCCGGACGACCGCCGCCTGCCGGACGCCTGCGGCGCACGCCGGGCGGGACCCGGGGTGCCATCCCGGGCGACGCACGCCGGACGGCATCCCGGGCGACGCACACCAGACGGCATCCGGACGGCGCACACCGGGCGGCAGCGGCCCCGGGTGGCATCCCAGGCAGCGCATGCCGGGCCGCATCCCGGCGGCGCACACCGGGCGGCGGTCGCCCGCCGGGCGTCCCGCGAGCCCCGCGGCAGCCCGGGAGCGGGGGGAAAACCCCACCCCCGGGCTCGGGGTGGCAGCTCGTCCGCCCCCTACCCCGGTATCACTTCACGGTTGGCGCCCCGGTGTGACGTGCCGTCACCCACCCCGTTCCTACCTTCCTCTCGCCAGCGACGAGATCGCCCGAGAGAGACAGGAACGGAGGACCGCATGCGCCGGTTCACGAGGACCCTGGTGGCCGCCGCGCTCACCGCCACCGTGGTGGCGGGGACCGCCGGTTGGGCGTCCGGGACCACCCAGCAGGCCGTGACCGGAGCGCCGGTGGGCACGGCGGCCTGGCGGGCCGACGGCCTGCCCGACCCGGAGCGCATGACGCCCGCTCAGGTCGCGACGTACTTCGCCGAGTTGGGCGAGGGCAACCGGGCGCGGCTGCTGCGCGAGCATCCGAGCGTCGTCGGCAATCTCGACGGCGCCCCGCTCGCCCTGCGCTACGCCGCCAACGCCCGTACCGCGGGGGCCGGGTTCGCCGGACAGCAGGTCCTCGCGTACGACCCGCGGGGGCGCGGTCAGGCCGTGCTCGTCTACGGGGACCTCGCGAACGCCTCGCACGTGGCGGTGATCGTGCCGGGGTCCGACGTCGACGCGCGGAACTTCGCTCCGCTGGCCCGCAAGGCCGCCGCCCTGCGCGCCGCCACCGGCGACCGGACGGCCGTCGTGGCCTGGGCCGGGTACACCACCCCCGTCGGCGTCGGCCTCGACGCCGCCACCGGCGACCTCGCCGAGGCCGGGGCCGAGCGGCTCACCCGCTTCACGGAGGGTTTGCGGGCCGTCGGCACCGCCGAGCCGTCGCTGTTCTGCCACAGCTACGGCTCGGTGGTCTGCGGGCTCGCCGCGCACGAGCTCAAGGCGAAGGACCTGGTCGCGATCGCCTCCCCCGGGATGCGCGCCGACGACGTGGCCGCGCTGAACACCACGGCCCGGGTATGGGCGGCGAAGGACCCGACCGACTGGATCGACCGGGTCCCTTACGTCGAGTTCGCGGGCCTCGGCCACGGCACCGACCCCGCCGCGCCGGAGTTCGGCGCCCGGCGCGTGCCCGCCGCCGACGCGCAGGGCCACGACGGCTACTTCACGCCGGGCACCGAGTCGCTCCGCGCGTTCGCCGCGATCGCCGAGGGGGAGGTCCGATGAAGGCGCCGTCGACGGCGGGGACGCTCGTCCGGAAGATCGAGGCCCGTACCCCCGCGCATCGCGACCGCGCGATCGACGGGCTGCGCGCCCTCGCCCTGCTGGCCGTGCCCACCGGGCACTGGCTGCTCGGCGGGTTCACGCGCTCCGCCGACGGCGCGATCCACAACGCCAGTCCGCTGTCCGCCTTCGGCGGCTTCGCGCCCGTCAGCTGGATCCTCCAGATGCTGGGGATCTTCTTCCTGGTCGGCGGCTACGCCTCCGTCCTCTCCTTCCGCCGCCACGAGGGCTCCACGGGTGAGTGGCTCAAGAGCCGGCTGGCCCGCCTCGGCCGGCCGGTGCTCGGGGTGACCGCCGTGTGGGCGGCGCTGCTGCCGCTGCTCCACCACGGCTTCGGCGTGCCGGGCGACAGCCTGCGGACCGCGTCGACGCTGGTGATCCAGCCGCTGTGGTTCGTCGGCGTCTACACCGTCGTCACCGCGCTCACCCCGTTCTGCGTCCGGGCCGCACGCCGGCTCGGCGTGTGGGCGGCGGCCCCGCTGCTCGGCTCGGTCGCCGTCGTCGACCTCCTGCGCTACGGGCCGTACGCCGACGCGATGCCGTCCTGGCTGGGCGTCCTCAACATCCTGCCCGGCTGGCTCTTCGCCTATCAGCTGGGCGTCTCCTGGGGCGAGGGACGGGTGAGCCGTCGGCACGCCTGGGGGCTGCTGCTCGGCGGCGCCGCGCTCTTCGCCGCGCTGCTGGTGTGGTGCGGCTATCCGATGTCGATGGTCGGCGTGCCCGGCGAGGCCCGCACCAACTCGCACCCGCCGTCGCTGCTGGTCCTGGCCCTCGCCGCCGCGCAGGGCGGCGCGGCGATCCTGTTGCGGGACCGGCTCGGCCGGCTGCTGAAGCGGCCCGCGTTGTGGGCGCCGGTGGTCGTGATCAACCTGTCCGCGATGACCATCCTGTGCTGGCACCAGACGGCCATGCTGGCCGCCGCGATCCCCGGCTCGTACCTGGGCGAGATCCCGGGCCTGGTCGGCGCGCCGGACTCGGTCGGCTGGATCCTGGCGCGGCTGGCCTGGATGCCGCTCTTCGCCGGACTGCTCGTCCTGATCGGGCGGTACGCGCGGGGCTTCGAGTCCCCGTGGACGCGGACCGGCACGGCGCGGCGGGCCGTGGCGGGCGCCCTGGCGGCGGGCTTCGCGGTCTTCGCGCTGGGTCTGGCGTGAGGTGCCGGTGACGGCGGCGGCGGTCCCGGGGCGCACGGTTCCTCTGGCGCGGCGCCCGTGGTGCGGCGGGGGTCAGGGCGCGGGGAGCCTCGGCCCGGCAAGGGGCGACGTCCCGTGTGCCCACCCGTCCCGCCCTGCGGGACGATTGCCCACACGGAGGAGCGCGGGAGCCCCCACGGAGCGGCGGGGCGCCGCACGCGTGGCGCGGGGGCCGCGCGGAGAGGGCGGGAGCCGGGGCGGAGCAAGGCGCCCGCACCGCGTGGGCCGGGAGCCGAGACCGCTTGAGGCGGGAGCCCACACGGGCTGAGGCGGGCGCCCGAACGGTGCAGCGCGGAAGCCACACAGCGGGGCCGGAAGCCCAGACCCGTGAGGCGGGAGCCCACACGGAGGAGGGCGGGAGCGACCGCGGAGGGGCGGGAAGCCCCACGGAGGGGTGAGCGCCCGCACGGAGGAGGGCGGGAGCCGCCGCGGCGAGGCCCGGAGCCCCACCGCGTGAGGCGAGCGCCACCAGGAAGAGGCGGCCCCCACGACGGTGCGCGGGAAGGCCCGGAGCCCCACCGCGTGAGGGAGGCGCCCACACGATGAGGCGGCCCCCACCGCGGGGCGCGGGGCGCGGAAAGGCCGGAGCCCCACCACCCCCGTGAGGCAGGCGCCCACGCGACGCGGCGGGCGGCCCACCGCGTGGGGGGAGCCGGCGCGGAACAGGGGGAGCGCGCGGAACGGGGAAGCGCGCGGAGCAGGGTAGGGCGGTGTGTGGGGGGCGGAGGGCGGCTGTTGGCGTGCGGGGGTGGGCTACGCCTCGCGGGCGGCTGAGGTGAAGGTCATGTCCGGGTAGCGGTCTCCGGCCACCTGGTCGGCGATCGGCTCCAGGGTGGCGAGTTCCGCCTCGGTGAGGGTGATCCGGGTGGCCGCAGCGTTCTCCAGGAGGCGGGAGCGCTTGCGGGTGCCGGGGATGGGGACGACCGTCAGGCCGTGCACGGCGGCGCGCTGGTGGACCCACGCCAGCGCGATCTGCGCCGAGGTCGCTCCGCGATCGGCCGCGATCGCGTGGAGCGGGGCGAGCAGGGCGCCGTTCCGCTCGGCGTTCTCGCCGGTGAAGCGGGGCTGGCGGCGCCGGAAGTCGTCGCTCCCGAACTCCTTGGCGGCGTCCGCGAAGGATCCGGTGAGGAAGCCCCGGCCGAGCGGCGAGTACGGCACGAAGGTCACGCCGAGCTCGGCCGCCGCGCCGACCGCGCTGTGCTCGACGTCGCGGGAGAAGAGCGACCACTCCGACTGCAGGGCGGCGACCGGGTGCACCGCGTGCGCCTCGCGCAGTTCGGGGCCGGTGACCTCGCTCAGCCCGATCTGCCGGATCTTGCCCTCCTTCACGAGCTCGGCCATCGTGCCGACCGACTCCGCGAACGGCACGGCCGGGTCGGTGCGGTGCATGTAGTAGAGATCGATCGTCTCCACGCCGAGGCGGCGCAGGCTCGCCTCGACGGAGGCCCGGATGTAGGCGGGGTCGTTGTTGACGCCCCGGAAGCGGGGGTCGTCGGCGCGCCGCTCGATGCCGAACTTGGTGGCGAGGACGATGTCGTCCCGGTGCGCGGCGACGAAGGGGGCGAGGAACTCCTCGTTGGCGCCGAAGGCGTAGGAGTCGGCCGTGTCGATCAGGGTGACGCCGGCCTCCAGGGCCGCGTCGAGGGTCTCGCGGGCGGCGGCCTCGTCGGTGTCGCCGTAGAACTCGCTGATGCCCATGGCGCCGAAGCCCTGGACGCCGGTCTCGGGGCCTTCGGGGCCGCCGAGGCGTACGGTCTCGATCCTGGCGTCGGTGTCGCTCATGAAGTCGTACCTCCGCAGACGGTGGCGTAGTGGTCGATCTTGCGGTCGAGCACGGAGAGGGCGTCCTGCAGCTCGGCGATCCGGGCGACGACGTCGGTCCGGGTGTCCTCCAGGATCGCCCGGCGCGCGTCGTGGGTGTGCTCGCCCTCCCGCACCAGCTCCGCGTAGCGCACCATGTCGGCCACCGCCATGCCGGTGAGCCGCAGCTTGCCGACGAACGCCAGCCAGCCCAGGTCGCGCTCGGTGAAGCGGCGCTGGCCGGTGTGCGAACGGTCCACGTGCGGCATGAGGCCGATCCGCTCGTACCAGCGCAGGGTGTGCGCGCTGAGTCCGGTCAGGGCGGCCACCTCGCTGATGGTGTAGCGGTCCTTGACGGCGGGCCCGGTCGTGCTCTCGATCACGCTCATGCCCACCACGCTAAAGACTTGGAGTGCACTCGAAGCAAGTAGGCTCGGCTTCATGCAGAGCCTGGCGTCGATCGAGAACTGGCCCGTCCCCACCGCGGCGGTCGCCGTCGTCCGCGCGGACGGCACCCTGGCCGGGTCCCACGGCCCCACGGGGCAGCGCTTCGCGCTGGCCTCCGTCACCAAGCCGCTCGCGGCGTACGCGGTCCTCGTGGCGTACGAGGAGGGGGCGATCGACCTGGACGAGCCGGCCGGCCCCGAGGGCTCGACCGTCCGCCACCTGCTGGCCCACACGTCCGGGCTCGCCTTCGACGAGAACCGGGTCATGGCCGCGCCCGGCACCCGCCGGATCTACTCCAACACCGGCTTCGAGGTGCTCGGCGACCATGTCGCCAAGGCCACCGACATCCCCTTCGCCGAGTACCTGCACCAGGCCGTCCTGGAGCCGCTCGGCATGGCGAGCACGACGCTCGACGGCTCGCCCGCGAGGGACGGCGTGTCGACCGTCGACGACCTGGTGCGCTTCGCCGCCGAGGTGCAGGCGCCGCGGCTGCTCGACGCGCGGACCGTCCTGGACGCGATGACCGTCGCGTACCCGGGGGTCACGGGCATCCTGCCCGGCTACGGGCACCAGCGGCCCAACGACTGGGGCCTCGGCTTCGAGATCCGCGACGGCAAGGCGCCGCACTGGACCGGCGCCACGTCCTCTGCGCGCACCTTCGGGCACTTCGGCCAGGCCGGAACGTTCCTGTGGATCGACCCCGACGCGAGCGCGGCGTGCGTGGCGCTGACCGACCGGCCCTTCGGGCCGTGGGCGATCGAGGCGTGGCCGCCGTTCACGGACGGGGTCCTGGCGGAGCTGCGCGGCTAGGACGGCGTCCGGGCCGGCCCCGCGGGCCCGTCAGTCCGCCTCGCAGCGGACGGCGGGCAGGGCCGCGTCGATCCCGGAGACGACGACCTGCGCGGCCTGGCCGAGCTCCTCGGCGTAGGCGGCCGTGCACACCAGCTGCTGGACGGCCACGGGGTCGATGTCCTGCACGCGGGCCGTGAGCCGCAGGCGCAGCACGGTGTCGCCGTCGGGGCCGGGCCGGGCCTCGGTGTGCGGGGAGAAGGCCCCGTGCAGGGCGAGCCGGGTGGTGAGTCCGGCGGCGCGTTCCCGCTGGTCCGGGCCTTCCAGGAGGGTACTGAGCACCTTGTCGGTGGCGATGCGGTAGCCGCCGATCTCCGCCCGCTCGGTCGGCAGCCTCTGGAGGTTTCCCTCGCGGTCGACGAGACCGGTCTCCCCGTCGGGACCGTAGGAGAGACCGAAGTCCCGGACGGTCGGCATCAGCCGCCCGTCGGGACCGACGAGGAACAGCACCATCTTCACGCCGTTGGTCGGGTGCACGGCGACCGTGGCCGCGCCGCCGGCCTCCACGACGTCGCTCTTCTGTATGCCGCAGGCGGCGAGCGGCAGCAGGCTCAGCAGGGCGGCCAGGCGCCGCCACGGTGCGCGGGTCCGGGTCACAGCGGGATCCTGACGGTGAAGACGGCACCGCCGTCGGGGCGGTTGGCGGCGACGACGGTACCACCGTGCAGCCGCACGTTCTCCAGGGTGATGGCCAGTCCGAGTCCGCTGCCCGCGGAGCGGGTGCGCGCCGGGTCGCCCTTGTAGAAGCGGTCGAAGACGTGGGGCAGGACGTCGTCGGGAATGCCGGGCCCCCGGTCGGCGACCTCCGTGACGAGTTCCGCGCGCGCCCCGTCCTCGTACACCCGGACGGTGACCGGCGGGCCGCCGTGCCGCAGGGCGTTGCCGACGAGGTTGGCGACGACCACGTCGAAGCGACGTGGGTCGAGCCGGGCGCGGATGCCGTCGGTGAGGTCGGTGACGACCTCGGCGGGGTCGGTCCAGTGGCGCCGGATCAGGGTCTTGCGGACGGTCTCGGCGGCGTCGACCTCGTCGGTGTGGAGTTCGGCGGCGCGCGCGTCGAAGCGGGAGATCTCCATCAGGTCCTCGACGAGGACGGCCAGTTTGCCGGTCTCGGCGCTGATCAGGCGGACCGCGCGGGCGGTGTCGGAGTCGAGGGCGCCGGCATCCTCGTCGAGCACCTCGGTGACGGCGAGCATGCCGGCGAGCGGGGTGCGCAGTTCGTGCGAGACGTCGGAGGCGAAGCGCCGGGCGCGTGCCTCGGCCCGCCGCAGTTCCGCGACGGAACGTTCCAGCTCGGCGGCGGACTCGTTGAAGGTGCGGGCGAGGTCGGAGAGTTCGTCGCTGCCCTTGGCGTGGATACGGGTGTCGAGCCGGCCCCGGCCCATGCTGTGGGCGGCGAGCCGCAGCTCCCGTACCGGCCGCAGCACGCTCCGCGCGGCGACGAGGGCGGGGATCAGGGCGACGAGCAGTGCGGGCAGGGCGCCGTCGCGGGCGGCGACGACCATGGCCTCGATGTTGGCCTCCTCCTCGCCCAGGTCCATCACCGCGTAGACGACGAGGCCGGTCGGGCGGCCCGCGGGGTAGCCGCCGCCGCGGCCGCTGAAGACGGCGGGCACGGCGATGGTGAGGTACGGGGTGCCGTTCCTGACCACCCGCTGGAAGCTCCCGTGGGTGGTGCCGAGTGCGTGGGCGCGGCTGCGCAGTTCGGGGGTGAGGACGGTCGACTCGGGCCGGTCGGTGGAGGACACCCGCAGGGTGCCGTACTCGGCGTACACACGCCAGGGGCGCGGCTTGCCCTGCCGGGCGATGCGCAGGAGCTCGTCGCGAAGCCCTTCCGGGTGGATCGGCATCGTGGTGTTGAGGGTCTCGACCTGCTGCCGGAAGGCGGTGACGGCGGTGTCCTGGGTCTGCTCCAGGATCGCGTTGCGGGCGGCGCGGTAGGTGAGCGCGGCGGTGGTGCCGCAGCCGACGGCGGCGACGAGCAGGAAGGCGAGGACGAGCCGGGTGCGCAGTCCGAAGGCGCGGGGGCGGCGGCGTCTCGGAGGCTGCTGGTCGCCGGGCACGTGCGCCTTCACAGCGGACCGAAGCGGTAGCCGAAGCCGCGCAGGGTCTGGATGTAGCGGGGCTCGCCGGGGTCCTCGATCTTGGTGCGGAGCCGGCGGACGCAGGCGTCGACGAGCCGGGCGTCGCCGTGGAAGCTGTGCTCCCAGACGTGTTCGAGGAGTTGCTGACGGCTGAACACCTGCTCGGGCGCGGCGGTGAGGTGCAGCAGCAGTTTGAGCTCGGAGGGGGCGAGGGCGACCCGCTCGCCGTTCTTCGCGACGGTGAGCCCGGCCCGGTCGACGGCCAGCTCCCCGTGGAACTCGACGGCCGGCCGGCCGCCGCCCGGCTCCTCGATGCGGCGGAGCACGGCGCGGATGCGGGCCTCGATGACCTCCGTACGGGCGGGCTTGACGATGTAGTCGTCGGCGCCGGCCTCCAGGCCGATGACCACGTCGAAGTCGTCGCCGCGGGCGGTGAGCATGATGATCGGCAGCTGGCTGGTCTCGCGGACGCGGCGGCAGACCTGGACGCCGTTCATTCCGGGCAGCATGAGGTCGAGCAGCAGCAGGTCGGGCCGGAACTCGCCGAGCGCGGCGAGTCCCGCCTCCCCGGTGGCGGCGGTCCGCACCTCGTGACCGCGGCGCCGGAGCCCGAGCTCGACGCCTTCGCGGACCGAGGGGTCGTCTTCGATCAGCAGCACGCGTGGCATCTGTGGAGTATCCCAGGGTCGTAGGAGGTCCCCGCCGGGGAGGGGGCCCGGCGGGGACGAGGTCGGCGGGGGCGGGTCCCCGGGCGGGGACGGGGTCGGTGGAACCGGGTTCGGCGGGAGCGGGTCGGTCAGCCGCCGCGGCGGACGAGGCGGCGGGCCCGGCCGGTGGCGCCCGAGAACAGCGCCTGGACCTCGGTGAGTCGCAGGGGGCGGGCGAGCAGGGCGAAGACGGTGAGGATCACGGCCGCGCCGGCCAGGCCGGAGGCCACGGAGCCGGCCGCGGCCGTCGCGTCGGCGGCGAGCAGGCCGAGCCCGGCGGCGGGCACGGCGGCGACGAGCAGCCGCGACAGCGGTGCGACGACACCGTCGGCGGCGGCCCCCGCCGCGGGTCCGTCGGCCTCGGCGGTCCCGGCGGCCCCGGCGGCCCCGGCGATCCCCGCGGCCCCGGCGGTCCCCGCGGCCCCGGCGGTCCCCGCGGCTCCGGCGGTCCCGGCGGCCCCGGCGATCCCCTTCAGGCGCCGCCCCAGCACGTACGCCGTCAGCCCCCAGCCGGCCCACAGCGCGAGCGAGTAGCCCGCGGCCATCCCCGCCACGGCCCACCGGGCCGGCAGGAAGGCGTAGGAGCAGACGGCGAGCAGGGCGTTGAGGCCGGCGATGAGGAGGTTGAGGAGGAACGGGGTACGGGTGTCGCGCATCGCGTAGAAGGCGCGCGTGCACACGTACTGGCCGGACAGGGCGACGAGTCCGGGCGCGAGCGCCATCAGGATCCAGGCCATCGACCGTACGGCGTCCGCGTCGGTGCGGCCGTACTGGTAGACCGTGCCCATCACCGGCACCGCGAGCGCGAACAGGGCGCAGGCGGCGGGGACGACGGCCGCCGCGCTGGTGCGCTGGGCGTAGCCGACGTCGCGGCGCACGCCCGCGAGGTCCCCCTCGGCGGCGGCACCGCTCATCCGGGGCATGAGGGCGGTGACGAGGGCGACGGTGATGATGCCGTGCGGGACCATCCACAGCTGGTAGGCGTTGTTGTACGCGCTGAGCCCCGCGCCCTCGGCTCGCTGGCCGGCCGCCGTGGCGACCTTCGTCGTGACCCAGTAGGCGGCCTGGTTGGTGAGGACGAGCAGCACCAGCCAGCCGGCCGCCCGCAGGGGCGCGGTGAGTCCGCTGCCGCGCCAGTCGAAGCGGGGCCGCCAGCGGAAGCCGGCCGCCCGCAGGGAGGGCAGCAGGGCGAGGGCCTGGAGGGCGATGCCGGCGGTCGTGCCCCAGCCGAGGAGCGCGGTCTCGCCGGAGGTGAGCCGGCCCCCGTCGGAGACCGCCAGGAAGAGCCCGAACACCGCGATCGCGACGACGTTGTTGAGGACCGGGGTCCACATCATCGCGCCGAACCGGCCGCGGGCGTTGAGCACCTGCCCGAGCAGGGTGAAGAGCCCGAGGAAGAAGATCTGCGGCAGGCAGGAGCGGGCGAAGGCGATCGTCATGTCCCGCTGCGCGCCGGTGTAGTCGGTGTAGCCGTCGACGATCGCCGGGGCCGCGAGCACGGCGACGGCGGTGAGCGCCGTGAGGGCGAGCACGCAGACGGTGAGCAGCCGGTCGGTGTAGGCGACGCCGCCGTCCTCGTGTTCCTTGGACGCCTTCACCAGTTCGGGCACGAAGACGGCGTTGAGGGCGCCGCCGAGCAGCAGCATGTACACGATCGTGGGAACGGAGTTGCCGACCGCGTAGCCGTCGGCGACGAGCCCGGTGCCGATGGCCGCGGCGACGACGGCGGAGCGGACGAAGCCGGTGGCGCGCGAGACGAGCGAACCGGCGGCCATGAGGGCGCCGCTGCGCAGGACGGACGGCGCCGCGGCCCTGCCCTCGGTGGCGGTGGCCGTCATCGACGGGCCAGGTACGCCTGGAAGGCGCGGTACAGCGTGTGGTTGGTCGTGCCGGGCAACGGAATCTCCCACTCCCCCAGGGTCTCGACGACCTGCCCGCCGGTGCCGAGCTTCCATCGAAGCAGGCCGTGGGCGCGGTCGTCCGGATCGAGGGTGGAGGGTACCCCGCGCAGGTCGTAGACGTCGGCGCCGACGGCGTGCGCGTCGAGCATCATGCGCCACTGCAGGGCGTTGGAGGGCCGGACCTCGCGGCGGTGGTCGGCCGAGGCGCCGGTCTGGTACCAGACGCGCCGGCCGACCGTGATCATCGTGTGGGCGGCCAGCACCTCCCCCTCGTGCCGGGCGAGGTAGAGCTTCATGCGGCCTGCGTGCTCGGCGTTGAGAACGGCGTACTGGCGCTCGTAGTAGGCGAGCGAGCGCCCCAGCCGGAAGCCGTCGCGCTCCTCGGTGATCCGCAGCAGCCGGTAGAAGTCGGGCAGGTCGGCGGCCGAGCCGACGACGACCTCGACGCCCGACTTCCGGGCCTTGCGTATGTTGCGCCGCCACTCCTGGTTGAGGCCCGACCACAGGTCGTCCATCGTGCGCCCGGTGAGCGGCACCTGGTAGACGTGCCGTGGCTGGGCGTCGGCGCCGTCCTCGCTGTCGCCGCCGCACTTCCGCCATCCCCGTGCGCGCAGCCGCTCGGCGACGGCGGAGCCCAGCGGGTCGACCTCGCTGGCGAGGACGTCGGAGAGGCGCCGGCCGGGTCCGGTGTGCGCCTTGAGCGTGGCGGCGGACCAGCGCCGGTAGGCGGGCCCGGGCCCGATGCGGACCGCGAAGGCGCCGAGCCCCCGCAGATGCCTGAGCAGCGGTTCGAGCCAGCCGTCGATGTCGGGGTCGGCCCAGTCGGCGACCGGCCCCTCGGGGAGGTAGGCGAGGTACTTGCGGGTGCCGGGGAAGGCCCGCAGCAGGACGAGGGCGACGCCGTCGAGCTCCCCGGGGCGGCCTCCCCAGCCGACGAGTTGATGGGTCCAGCCCTCCTTCACCTCGGCCCACGCCGGAAGTTGGAGGAAGCTGGGCCCGTCGGGGCCGGTGGAGCGGGCGGCGAGGAACGCGCGGTACGCCTCGGGCGTGACGGGTCCGAGCCACAACGGGCCGGCCGGGGCGCGGCGGTCGGTGGGTGCGGCCGTCACGAGCAGCGCTGACACAACGGGAGCCTCCTTGTTCCGCCCCGTCGGTGGTGGGGCGCACAGCAGGCTCACAGCCGGTCTTGACCGCTCCGCGCGAGGAATGTGACCGGACGATGACCGTTTCTCTGCAGGGTCCGTCACATGGGCCCGGGAGGCGGCGCGGGCGGCCGGCGGCCACCTAGAGTCCGGAACATCCCACTCTTCCTCTTCCCCTTCCACGCTTCCGCGGAGGTCCGTCCCGTGCTGCCTGTCGCCCGCATACGCATACCCCTGTTCCTCCTCACGGCGGTGGCGCTCACCGCCTGTTCGGCGGCGACGGCGAACGAGCCGGCCGGACCGAAGGCCGCCGGGAAGGACGACGCCCCGGCGAAGGTGACCGTGGTGCCCCCGGCGGCGGGCAAGCAGGTGACCGTGACGGCGAGCGGCGGGACCCTGGCCCAGGTGAAGGTGGTGGACGCGGACGGCACGTCGCTGGTGGGCCGTACGGCCGCGAACGGCGTCTCCTGGATCTCGGACCGCAAGGCCGCGCCCGGCACGAAGTACACGGTGGAGGTGACCTCCCGTACGGCCGGCGGCAAGGAGACGACGTCGAAGTCCACGTTCTCCACGCCGGAAGCCGACAAGGTCAACAAGCTCACTCTGGCCCCCGGCAAGAACACCACCGTGGGCATCGCCCAGCCCCTGTCGATCGTCTTCGACCGCCCGGTGAAGAACAAGGCGGACGTGGAGCGCCAGTTGAAGGTCACGACCTCCAACAACACGGAGGGCTCATGGGGCTGGCTGACGGACTACTCGGGCAAGGACCGGGTCGACTGGCGCCCGAAGGACTACTGGAAGCCCGGCACCAAGGTCACCCTGGACGCGACCCTGAACGGCACGGACTCGGGCGGCGGCTGGTTCGTCCGCGACTACCGCACCGGCTTCACCGTCTCCGACCAGGCCCAGGTGATCAAGGTCGACCTGGACGCCAAGAAGCTCACCCTCCTCCGCGACGGCCGCACGGTCCGCACGATCCCCGTCTCCGGCGGCACCCCCGGCGGCGACAAACGCTCGTGGCGCGGCACGGCCGTCCTCATGGCGAAGGAGGGCACGATCAACATGAACTCCGAGACGGTCGGCCTCGGCGACGCCTACAACAAGGACGTCGACTACTCGATGCGCCTGACCTGGTCGGGCATGTACGCCCACGCCGCCCCCTGGAACGCGGCCTACTTCGGCCGCGCCAACAAGAGTTCCGGCTGCATCGGCATGAGCACCGAACAGGCCTCCGCCTTCTACGCCCTGGTCCGCCCCGGCGACCCCTTCGAGATCAAGGGCGAGGACACCAAGGGCGTCGTGGCACCGGGCAACGGCTACGGCGCCTGGAACCTGAGCTGGACCGCCTGGCAGGCGAAGAGCGCGCTGCGCTGACCCGCGGCTCCGCGAACCGGCATGTCGGACCCGGCTGATAGCTGCGCCTTCTCGTCCGACACCATCGTCCAGGGCGAGGACGAGATCCTCCGCACGTAGGCGTCCCGCCGCGTCCTGGGCAGGCAGGTGTGGTCCTTCTGGTGGGACCAGGGCAGGTTCCCTCGGGCCGCCCGCGGACCGAGGGAGCCGGGCGGGGGGGCGCGGGTCAAGCGCCCCGCATCTCCCACACCAGTACCTCCGCCTCCCCCGTCGCCAGCAGCGCCAGGTCCTTCTCGCCCTCCACCCGTGCCGCGTCCCCCGCCGCCAGCTCCTCGCCCGCCAGGCGGACCGTCCCGCGCACCACGTGGACGTAGAGGGTGTCCGCGTCCGGCAGGCCCGCGCGCTCGCCCGGTTCCAGGCGGCGGACGTGGAGCATGGCGCCGGCCGCCGGGAGGGCGTACGGGGTCGCGTCGGCGATGCCGCGGACGATCTCGTACGAGGGATCACCGCCGGCCTCCAGCGGGGCCAGCCACATCTGGACGAAGACCAGCGGCACGTCGCCGTCGTTGCGTTCCACGTGGCGGACGCCGGCCGCCGCGCTCAGGTGCTGCAGGTCGCCGGGGCGGACGACGGTGGCGTGGCCGGCCGAGTCGCGGTGGGTGAGCTCGCCCTCGACGACCCACGTGACGATCTCGGTGTGGCTGTGCGGGTGCTCGTCGAAGCCGGCGCCGGGGGCCAGGCGCTCCTCGTTGCAGGCGAGCAGCGCGCCGAAGCGGAGGTTGTCGGGGTCGTAGAACCGGCCGAAGGAGAAGGCGTGGCGGGTGTCGATCCCGGTTCCGGGGTCGCCGCCCGCGTAGCGCTCTCCGGCGCGCTGGATGCGTATCACGGGATCACGGTAGCCGCGGCGGCCGCCGCGTCGGCGGCGAAAGCGCCCCGCCCCCGCACGGCGCCGTCCCGATAAGGCAGTCTTGTCCCCGTGTCTGAACCCGTGAACGCCGCTCACCCGCATGCCGCGACCCTGAAGCGCCTCGAACAGTCCTCGGGGCGCCTCGCCGCCAGCGCCATCGCACGCATGGACGAGACGCTGCCGTGGTACCGGGCGATGCCGCCCGAGAACCGGTCGTGGATCGGCCTGGTCGCGCAGGCCGGTATCGCCGCGTTCACGGAGTGGTTCCGGCACCCGGAGACCCCACAGGCGATCTCCACGGACGTCTTCGGCACGGCGCCCCGCGAGCTGACCCGGGCGATCACCCTGCGCCAGACCGTGGAGATGGTGCGGACGACCATCGAGGTCATGGAATCGGCGATCGACGAGGTCGCCGCGCCCGGTGACGAGAGCGTGCTGCGCGAGGCGCTGCTCGTCTACGCGCGCGAGATCGCCTTCGCCACCGCGCAGGTGTACGCGCAGGCCGCCGAGGCCCGCGGCGCCTGGGACGCCCGGCTGGAGTCGCTCGTGGTCAACGCGGTGCTGTCGGGGGAGGCCGACGAGGGGGCCGTGTCCCGGGCCGCCGCCCTCGGCTGGAACTCGCCCGAGAACGTGTGCGTCGTGCTCGGCACCGCGCCCGACGGGGACAGCGAGCTGACGGTCGAGGCGATCCGGCGGGCCGCCCGGCACGCCAAGCTCCAGGTGCTCACCGGGGTGCTCGGCGACCGGCTCGTCGTCATCGCGGGCGGCAACGACAATCCGCTGGCCGTCGCGAAGGCGCTGATCGGGCCCTACGCGCCCGGGCCCGTCGTCGCCGGGCCCGTCGTGCCCGACCTGCTCGCGGCGACCCGCTCCGCGCAGGCCGCGGCGGCCGGACTGAAGGCCTGCTCGGCGTGGCAGGACGCCCCGCGCCCGGTTCTCGCGGACGATCTCCTCCCGGAGCGGGCCATCGCCTCCGACCCTTCGGCCCGTGAGCAGCTGGTGGAGGAGATCTACAGACCGCTGGAGGAAGCGGGCTCGGCCCTGCTGGAGACGCTGAGCGTCTATCTGGAGCAGGCGAGCAGCCTGGAGGGCGCGGCCCGCATGCTCTTCGTGCACCCCAACACCGTGCGCTACCGGCTTCGACGTGTGACCGACGTCACCGGCTGGTCACCCTCTGATGTCCGCTCGGCGTTCACCTTGCGGATCGCGCTGATCCTCGGGCGCTTGGCCGACGCGGAGACGCAGTCCTAGACTTTTGTCGAACGCCAACAATTCCCCCGGCGGTTCTTCGTCCTTGTCCTCACGGGCGTCCGGGACCGTCCCCAAGAGAGAGTGTGAGGGTGCTCGTACTCGTCGCTCCCGGCCAAGGCGCCCAGACGCCCGGCTTCCTGACCCCCTGGCTCGAACTCCCCGGTGCCGCCGACCGCATCGCGGCCTGGTCCGACGCCATCGGGCTCGACCTCGCCCACTACGGCACGAAGGCGGACGCGGACGAGATCCGCGACACCGCCGTGGCCCAGCCGCTGCTCGTCGCGGCCGGCCTGCTGTCCGCCGCCGCCCTCGGTGACGTGGCGCCCGACGCCGCGTTCGGCCTCGGTGACGTCGCCCCCGGCGCCGTCGCCGGCCACAGCGTCGGCGAGATCACCGCGGCCGCGTTCGCGGGCGTCCTCGACGCCGAGTCCGCGCTGCGTCTCGTGCGCACCCGCGGTCTCGCGATGGCCGAGGCCGCCGCGATCACGCAGACCGGCATGTCGGCGCTGCTCGGCGGCGAACCCGACGTGATCGTCCCGCACCTGGAGAAGCTGGGCCTCACCCCGGCGAACGTGAACGGCGCGGGCCAGATCGTGGCCGCCGGCACCGCGGAGCAGCTGGCCGCCCTGGAGGCGGACAAGCCCGAGGGTGTCCGCCGCGTCGTGGCCCTGAAGGTCGCGGGCGCGTTCCACACGCACCACATGGCCCCGGCGGTCGCGAAGCTGGAGGAGGCGGCCGAGGCGCTGTCCCCGGCCGACCCCGCCACCGCGTACGTCTCCAACAAGGACGGCCGGGTCGTGACGACCGGCGCGGAGGTCATCTCCCGCCTCGTCGGCCAGGTCGCCAACCCGGTTCGCTGGGACCTGTGCATGGAGACCTTCCAGGAGCTCGGCGCGACCGGCCTGATCGAGGTGTGCCCCGGCGGCACCCTGACCGGCCTGGCCAAGCGCGCGCTGCCCGGCGTGCGCACCGTGGCCCTGAAGACCCCGGACGACCTCGACGCGGCCCGCACGCTCGTCGCCGAGACGACCGCCACGGCCTGACAAGGAGTGTCGAGAAGCATGGCCAAGATCAAGCCCAGCAAGGGCGCCCCGTACGCCCGCATCATCGGTGTCGGCGGCTACCGCCCGACCCGCGTGGTGCCGAACGAGGTGATCCTGGAGAAGATCGACTCGTCCGACGAGTGGATCCGGTCCCGCTCCGGCATCGCGACCCGGCACTGGGCGTCCCCCGAGGAGACCGTCACCGCGATGTCGGTGGAGGCCTCGGGCAAGGCGATCGCCGACGCCGGCATCGACCCCGAGCAGATCGGCGCGGTCATCGTCTCGACGGTGTCGCACTTCAAGCAGACCCCGGCCGTGGCCACCGAGATCGCCGACAAGGTCGGCGCCGGCAAGCCGGCCGCGTTCGACATCTCCGCCGGCTGCGCGGGCTTCGGCTACGGCCTCACCCTCGCCAAGAGCATGATCGTCGAGGGTTCGGCCGAGTACGTCCTCGTCATCGGCGTGGAGCGGCTCAGCGACCTGACGGATCTGGAGGACCGCGCGACGGCCTTCCTGTTCGGCGACGGCGCGGGCGCCGTGGTCGTCGGCCCCTCGGACGAGCCGCACATCGGCCCCACGGTCTGGGGCTCGGAGGGCGACAAGTCCGAGACGATCAAGCAGACCGTGCCGTGGAACGAGTTCCACGTCGGCGACGTGTCGAAGCTGCCCCTCAACGAGCAGGGCGAGATCAAGTTCCCGGCCATCACGCAGGAGGGCCAGGCGGTGTTCCGCTGGGCCGTCTTCGAGATGGCGAAGGTCGCCCAGCAGGCCCTGGACGCCGCCGGCATCTCGGCGGACGACCTGGACGTCTTCATCCCGCACCAGGCCAACATGCGGATCATCGACTCGATGGTGAAGACGCTGAAGCTGCCGGAGCACGTCACGGTCGCCCGTGACGTGGAGACCACCGGCAACACCTCGGCCGCCTCGATCCCGCTCGCGATGGAGCGGCTCCTGGCGACCGGGAAGGCGAAGAGCGGCGACACGGCGCTCATCATCGGCTTCGGGGCGGGTCTCGTCTTCGCCGCGACGGTCGTTACTCTCCCCTAGGCACTCCGGATCATCCGGAAGCTTGTCACCTCAGCACACACAAGAAGGAGCGCCAGCATGGCCGCCACCCAGGAAGAGATCGTCAAGGGTCTCGCCGAGATCGTGAACGAGATCGCCGGCATTCCGGTCGAGGACGTCGAGCTCGACAAGTCCTTCACCGACGACCTGGACGTCGACTCCCTGTCCATGGTCGAGGTCGTCGTGGCCGCCGAAGAGCGCTTCGACGTCAAGATCCCGGACGAGGACGTCAAGAACCTCAAGACGGTCGGCGACGCGACCGAGTACATCCTGAAGCACCAGGCCTGATTCGGCCTCTGCTGACCCGGTCCGCCACCCAGCGGTGGCGCCGTTTTCCGACCATCACACACATGGAGAAAGATTTCCTGTGAGCTCGACCAATCGCACCGTGGTCGTCACCGGTATCGGCGCAACCACTCCGCTGGGTGGCGACTCCGCTTCCACCTGGGAAGGCCTCCTCGCGGGCCGTTCCGGCGTGCAGCCCCTGGAGGGCGAGCGTTTCGCGGAGCTTCCCGTACGCATCGCGGCGCGCGCCGCGGTGGACCCGAGCGAGGTGCTCCCCCGCCCGCTGGCCCGCAAGCTGGACCGCTCGGCGCAGTTCGCGCTGATCGCGGCCCGTGAGGCGTGGGCCGACGCGGGCTACACCGGCCCGGCCGGCGAGGACGAGAAGGTCGTGCCCGAGCGGCTCGGCTCCGTCATCGCCTCCGGCATCGGTGGTGTCACCACCCTGCTCGACCAGTACGACGTGCTGAAGGAGTCCGGCGTCCGCCGGGTCTCCCCGCACACCGTGCCGATGCTGATGCCCAACAGCCCCTCCGCCAACGTGGGCCTGGAGGTGAACGCCCGCGCGGGCGTGCACACCCCCGTCTCCGCGTGCGCGTCGGGTGCCGAGGCGATCGGCTACGCCGTCGAGATGATCCGCACCGGCCGTGCCGACGTGGTCGTCGCGGGCGGCACCGAGGCGGCGATCCACCCGCTGCCGATCGCGGCCTTCGCCAACATGATGGCGATGTCCAAGAGCAACGACGAGCCCGAGAAGGCCTCACGCCCCTACGACAAGGGCCGTGACGGCTTCGTCCTGGGCGAGGGCGCGGGCGTGATCGTGATCGAGTCCGAGGAGCACGCGAAGGCGCGCGGCGCGAAGATCTACTGCGAGGTGCTGGGGCAGGGCCTGTCGGCCGACAGCCACCACATCGCGCAGCCCGAGCCGACCGGCCGGGGCATCGCCGCGGCGCTGCAGAACCTCCTCGACGCGACCGACCTGAAGCCGTCCGAGGTCGTCCACCTCAACGCCCACGCCACGTCGACGCCGCAGGGCGACGTCGCCGAGATCAAGGCGCTGCGCAAGATCCTGGGCGACGAGCTGGACCACGTCGCGGTGTCCGCGACGAAGTCCATGACGGGCCACCTCCTGGGTGGCGCGGGCGGCATCGAGACCGTCGCGACGGTCCTGGCGCTGCACAACCGTCTGGCCCCGCCGACCATCAACGTCGACGACCTGGACCCGGAGGTCGACGCCGACATCGTCCGCGGCGAGCCGCGCGAGCTGCCGCAGGGCACGATCGCCGCGATCAACAACTCGTTCGGATTCGGCGGCCACAACGTGGTCCTCGCCTTCCGCACGGTCTGAGTTCCCGACGCGGCCCGCGCGCCACTCGGCGCCGGGGCGCCTCGCGGGCTCCGGCGCGCCGCGCCGGACTCCGTCCGCCGGTCGTGTCCACGGTCGGTGACAACGCTTCGAAGGCCCCTGCCGGGACGTCCCGGCAGGGGCCTTCGGCGTGCCGCCCCGGGGTGGGCGGATGTCCCGACGGCCGGTCGGCCGCACGGTGGTGGGCGGCGCCCCCCGACAGCAGGGCGGCGGCCGTCGAGGCCGCCGTGGGTCCGCGCGTCGTGGGGACGGGAGGTCAGACGACCTGGTGGAGCCAGCGCACCGGGGCGCCCTCGCCCGCGTAGCGGAAGGGTTCCAGTTCGTCGTCCCAGGGCTTGCCGAGGAGCTTGGCGATCTCGGCCTCCAGGACCGTCTCGCCCTGGGCCGCGCGGGCCAGGGCGGCGCGCAGCCGGTCCTCGGGGATCAGGATGTCGCCGTGGATGCCGGTGACGGCGTGGAAGATGCCGAGCTCGGGGGTGGCGCTGTAGCGCTCGCCCTCGGCGGTGGGGCAGGGCTCCGCGGTGACTTCGAAGCGGAGCATCTGCCAGCCGCGCAGGGCGGAGGCGAGTTTGGAGGCGGTGCCGGTCTCCCCCTGCCAGGAGAATTCGGCTCTCCAGGTCCCGGGGGACGCCGGCTGGCGGATCCAGTCGAGCTGGACCCTCGCACCGAGGACGCCCGCGACCGCCCATTCGACGTGCGGGCAGAGCGCACGCGGTGCGGAGTGTACGTACAGGACTCCACGTGTCGTCACCGGGACCTCCAGTGTGGGGACGAGGTTCGCCTTCCCAGCGGCCTCAGTAAACAACATCACGAAGAGGGGGCTACGCAAACCCCCAAAAAGGGGACAGCATGTGACGTGATGTAATTTACCGGAGCCGATCGGCAAGGGGCGCCTCAGGTTCGACGGGGGAAAAGCTACCGTGCCACGCCCGCATCGGGGTGACGTACGGTCGGTCGGGGGCGGGTGGACACCAAGCTTTCACTCGCCAGGACGCCGAGGAGGGGCCCCAGGGATGCGTGGGCGACGCCGTTTCCGTACCACCGCGGCCGCGATGGCGATGCTGTGCGCGGCACCGCTGGCCGGATGTTCGGTGGGCGGCCCCGACGCGGTGGCCCCCGCGCCGCGGCCGAGGCCGACGCCCGCGTGGAACGCCGCGCCCGCTTCCGTGGCCGCCGTCGGGGACTCCATCACCCGCGCCTTCGACGCCTGTACGGTCCTGGCGGACTGCCCGGAGGTGTCCTGGGCGACGGGTACGGACCGCGCGGTCAACAGCCTCGCACTGCGCCTGCTCGGCCCGTCCGGGGTCGCCGGGAAGAGCTGGAACCTGGCCCGCAGCGGGGCACGGATGGCGGAGCTGCCGGAGCAGATGGACGCGGCGGCGGCCGAACGGCCGGAGTTGGTGACGGTCATGATGGGCGCGAACGACGCGTGCCGGGCCCGTCCGGAACAGATGACCCCGGTCGAGGAGTTCCGCGCCTCCTTCACGGCGGCGCTCGGCCGGCTGCGGTCCGGCGCGCCGAAGGCGCAGGTGTACGTGTCGAGCCTGCCGGACCTGAGGCGCCTGTGGGAAACCGGGCGGGTCAGTCCGATGGGCCGTCAGGTGTGGAAGCTGGGCATCTGCGGTGCGATGCTCGCGGACGCGGAGGACCTGGGCCCGGCGGCCGAGAGGCGCAGGGCCCGGGTGCGGGACCGGGTGGTCGCGTACAACCGGGTGCTGGGCGAGGTGTGCGCGAAGGACACGCGCTGCCGGTACGACGGCGGGGCGGTCTTCGGCTTCGCCTTCGAGGGCGCGCAGCTGAGCCCGTGGGACTTCTTCCATCCGAGCAGGGACGGGCAGGCGCGGCTCGCGGAGATCGCGTACCGGCAGGTCACGCGGAAGTAGCCCCGGAGCGGGTGTCAGGTGCGCTCCGGGGCCGGTCTTCACGGGCCGGCGTCGGACGGCGTCAGACGTCCAGACGCGCGGTCAGCCGGGCGTCGGAGAGGGAGTGGGCGGCGAGGACCTCGTAGCCGCCGGGCACGAAGGTCCAGGCTCCGCTCCCGCCCTTCTCCTCGTCCCAGATCTCGAAGGCGCGGCGCGGGAGTTCCACCGTGACCTCGACGGTCTCGCCCGCCCCGGCCTCGACGCTCGCGAAGCCGGCGAGCCAGCGGGCCGGCCGCTCCACGCCGTCGGCGACGGGGGCGAGGTAGATCTGCACGACCTCACGGCCGGCGCGCGCGCCGGTGTTGGTGAGGCGGACGGTGGCGCTCTCCGGGGTGGCCACGAGGGAGTCGTACGTCCAGGTGGTGTAGCCCAGGCCGTGACCGAACGGGTACGCGGGGACGGCGCCGGCCTTGTCCCAGGCCCGGTAGCCGATGAACACGCCTTCGGCGTAGTCGAGTTCGCCGTCGGTCGGGGTGACCTCGGTGACGGGGACGTCGGCGAGGGCGACCGGCCAGGTGGTGGGGAGGCGGCCGCCGGGCTCCTCGGCGCCGGTGATGACGTCGGCGAGGGCGGCGCCGCCCTCCTGGCCGGGGAACCAGGTGAGCAGGATGGC
Organism: Streptomyces sp. NPDC051921; assembly: GCF_040680975.1. Classification (NCBI taxonomy): domain Bacteria; kingdom Bacillati; phylum Actinomycetota; class Actinomycetes; order Kitasatosporales; family Streptomycetaceae; genus Streptomyces; species Streptomyces sp. NPDC051921. The sequence goes on along the minus strand of NZ_JBFAXU010000008.1, from coordinate 114,554 downwards.
GGCCACGTCCTCGCGCCAGGGCAGCTCCACCGGGGAGCCGGCGTTGACGACGACGACGGTGTTCGGGTTGGCCGCGGCGACGGCGCGGACGAGGTCGTCCTGGCGGCCGGGCAGGGCGAGGTCCTTGCGGTCGAAGCCCTCGGACTCGACGCGCTCGGTGGTGGCGACGACCACGACGGCGGTGTCGGCGGCGCGGGCGGCCTCGACGGCTTCGGCGATCAGTTCGTCGGGGTCCCGGCGCGGACCGAGGTGGACGAAGGAGAACATGACGGCGGGCAGCGGGGCCGCGAACTCCTTGTCCAGGGTGTGCAGCAGGGAGACCTCGACGGTCTCGCCGGCCGTGAGGGCGACCGTGCCGCGCTCCACGGGGGATCCGAAGAAGGCCTCGAAGGGGTCGGTCTCGGGGCCCATGGCCTGCACGCCGTCGAACAGGACGCGTCCGGCGACGGTCAGCGCGTAGGCGCCGAGGCCTCGGGTGCCGAAGGAGTGCTCGCCGCTCTCGCGCGGCGTGAAGGTGCCGACGACCTCGATGGACGCGAGGGCGTCGTGGGTGACGCCGGCCGGGAGGTCGTCGCCGATCCACTGGACCTGGCCGTTGGGCAGGCTGCCCTCGCCGAGGACGTCGCCGGCGGCGTCACGGCAGACGGCCCGGAGGGTGAAGCCCTGGTCGGCGGGGGCGAGTTCGTCGCTGGGGTCGGCGCCGACGACGTACGACAGGCTGCCCTCGGGGAGGGCGGCGGTGAGGCCGTCGAGCGGGGAGACCGTGTGCTCGGGGAAGACCTGGGCGGAACCACCGCCGAGGACGCGGGCGTCGCGGGCGGCCGCGCCGGACAGGGCGACGCTCCCCCGCTCCAGGGGCAGCGCGCCGTTCTCGTTGCGGACGAGGACGAAGCCGCGGCGGGCGATCTCGCGGGCGAGGGCGTCCCCGTCCACGGGGGCGGGCGGTTCGGTGACGGCGGCCGGGGCGCCGTCGAGGACGCCGACGCGGGCGGCGAGCCGGAGGACGTTGCGTACGGCGGCGTCGACGGCCGTCTCGTCGACCTCGCCGGCGCGGACGGCGGTGGCGAGCGCCTCGCCGTAGACGGTCCGCGGACCGGGCATGGCGACGTCCAGGCCGCCCTCGATGTCGCCTCGGGTGGACCGGGCGGCCATCCAGTCGGACACGTTGTAGCCGTCGAAGCCCCATTCGCCGCGCAGGACCTCGTTCACGAGGTGGCGGTGCTCGGTCATCGTCGTGCCGTTGACCTGGTTGTAGGCGGTCATGATGCCCCACGGGTGGGCGTTCTTGACGATGGCCTCGAAGGGGGCGAGGTAGAGCTCGCGCAGCGGGCGCGGGGCGATCTTGTTGTCGACGGTGAAGCGGTCGGTCTCGGCGTCGTTGCCGACGAAGTGCTTGACCGTGGTGCCGACGCCGCCGTCCTGGACGCCTCGCACGTAGCCGGTGCCGATGGCGCCGGTGAGGAACGGGTCCTCGCTGTAGGCCTCGAAGTGGCGACCGCCGAGCGGGGTGCGGTGCAGGTTGACGGTAGGGGCGAGGAGGACGTGGACGCCCTTGCGGCGGGCCTCCTGGGCGAGCAGCCGGCCCGCCCGGCGGGCGAGGGCCGGGTCCCATGCCGCGGCGAGCGCGGTCGGTGACGGCAGGGCGACGGACGGGTCGTCCGCGGTCCAGCGGACGCCGCGGACACCGATCGGGCCGTCGGACATGACCAGGGAGGCCAGGCCGATCTCGGGCAGGGCCGGCAGGGACCACATGTCCTGTCCGGCCAGCAGCCGGGTCTTGGCGTCCAGGTCGAGCTTGGCCAGGGCCGCCTCGACGGCCTCTTCGCGCACCGCGTTCGTGTCTGCCACGGCCGTACCTCCTCGTAGTGAGCTGTGTGCGGCCCATGGTGACTCCCCTACCTGTAGATCGGTAGGTTACGTTAGGATTTCGTTATCAAATGATGGCGTACGGTCCTTCTCGACAGGGACCTTCGGAAGGGGGACGGGCGATGGCACGGGCCAGAAGCGAGGAGCGGCGGACGGAGATCGTCCGGGCCGCCCTGGAGGTGATCGCCGAGCGCGGCTACCGCGGCGCGTCCCTCGGCGCCGTGGCCGAGCGGGTCGGCCTGACCCAGCAGGGCCTGCTGCACTACTTCCCGACCAAGGAGGCGCTGCTCGTCGCCGTCCTCGAGGAGCGCGACCGCTGGGACACCAGCGGCGCCCGGGATCCGGGGAAGTGGCGGCTCGACCTCATGGAGTCGCTCGTCGAGTACAACGCGATGCGCCCGGGCATCGTGCAGACCTTCTCCGCGCTGCTCGGCGAGAGCGTCACGGAGGACCACCCGGCCCGCGCCTTCTTCACCGAGCGCTACACCCAGGTGCGGGAGAACATGGCCGAGGTCCTGCGGGCCGAGTTCGGCGAGGAACTGCCCGGCGGCCTCACCCCGGAGCGGGCGGCACCGCTGCTCACGGCGGTGATGGACGGCCTGCAGTTCCAGTGGCTGCTCGACCCGGAGGCGGTGGACATGCCGGCCTCGTTCCGGGACTTCCTGGCGCTGCTCAAGGAGGGGCGGGTCAGGGCGCCTTAGCCGGCGCACCGCGGCAGCGTGCGCCGGGACATGGGCGTCGGCGCGGGCGCGGGCGGGGGGGTACGCGACGGGCGCGGCGCACCGCGGTACGGCGCACAGCTCTGGCGCCGGGCGGTGGACCGGGCGCAGGGCCGGGGCCCCGCGGACGGCGATCCGAGTCGGGACGACGACCGCCCGCTGTACTGGGCCCGGTTGGCCCTCACGCGTGAACTGCGCGCCTGGCAGCCGGGATTCGGGGTCACCGAGGAGGGGCGCGCCCGGCTGACCGAGCGGCTCGAACGCTCCTCGCGCGGCCAGGACGCGATCCACTACCCGGCAGGCAAGGGCGTGAAGCGGATCCTGCTGACCGGCTTCGACCCTCCCCCGGCCTTCGGCCGGGGGGACCCCCATCTCGCTTCGCCCGCGCTCGACCGGGACACCCGGATCAGCAGCCCCTCCGAGGCCGCCGCGCTCGCCCTGGACGGCACCTGGCTGCGCACCGCCGACGGCTCCCTCGCCCGGGTCGAGACGGCTGTCTTCCCGGTCCGCTGGCAGGACTTCGCCGACGGCACGGTCGAGCGGACCCTGGCCCCGCACCTGCCGGACGTGGACCTCTTCACCACCGTGAGCCAGGGCCGGCCGGGCCGCTTCGACGTGGAGCGGACCAACGGGGCCTGGCGCGGCGGCTTCCCGGACAACGAGAACCTCTCCCGTACGGAGACCGTGCCCGTGGCCGACCCGGGCACGCAGCCGCAGTGGACGTCGACCACCCTTCCGTACGCGGCGATCACCGCGGCGGTGACCGGGCGCTTCCCCGTGTACGACAACACGTCCGTGACCGAGCTCCCGGCCGGCTCCGACATCCCCGTGGTCCGTCCCGGCGGTCCGACGCCCGGCTCCGCCGCCCGGGCGGGCGGCGGCGGGAACCACCTGTCCAACGAGATCGCCTACCGGGCGACCCTGCTGCGCGACCGCCTCGGCCTGGAGGACCTGCCGGGGGGTCATGTGCACACCCCCGTACTGCAGTTCGGCACCGGGAACACGGATCCGGCGACGGGCACGGTCACCGATCCCGCATTCGTCCGGAACCGGCTCGACATCATCGCCCAGGTGCGGGCGATCGTGGCCGTCGCCGCGGCGTCCCCGGGCCGGTCGTCGGACACGGTCTAGCGAGGGGTGATCCCGCCGGCGTACACGTGGTCCGGGGTGACGAGACGGGTGATCGCCCGGGCCACGAGGGTCGACGGCTCCTGGCCCCCGACGAGGGAGTCGGTGGTCAGGATGAGGACCAGGGTCGCCTTGCGCTCGGGCAGGTGGACGGTCACGGTCTCGTACCCGGGCAGGGAGCCGTTGTGGCCGATCCAGCCGTTGGTCTCGAGGATGCCGAGGCCGTAGGTGGTGCCCGGGAAACCGGTCGGCAGCGTCTTCATCCGCTCGGCCTGGGTCTCGGGGCTGAGAAGCTTCCCCTTGGCGAGCACCGGGGCCCAGCGGCGCAGGTCCTGGAGGTTCGAGATCATCCCGCCGGCCGCCCAGGCCCAGCTGGGGTTCCAGTCCGTGGTGTCCTCGACGGCGCCGGTCAGCGTCTGGTCGCTGTAGCCGCGCGCGTGCGGCTCGGGGAACTCGGCGCCCTCCGGGAGGAAGGTGTGGCGCAGGCCGGCCGGGCGGACCACGCGCTCGCGGATGACCTGGGCGAGCGGCCGGCCGGTCACCTTCTCGATCACCAGGCCGAGCAGGACCAGGTTGGAGTTGCAGTACTGGAACGTGGTGCCGGGCTCGGCGATGTTGGCGTGCCGGTAGCCGTAGGAGAGAACCTCCCACGGGTTGAAGGCGCGCTCCGGCTCGCTGTACAGGTCGTGGCTGAAGTCGGGGTCGGAGGTGTACGGGAAGAGGCCGCTGCGCATCTCGGCGAGGTGCCGCAGCGTGATCTTGTGACCGTTGGGGACGCCGCGGATGTAGTCGTCGATGGGGTCGTCGAGCTTCACCTTGCCCTCGTCGACGAGTTCGAGCAGCGCGGTGACCGTGAAGGTCTTGGTCTCGCTGCCGATCCGGACGTAGGTGTCGGCGAACATCGGCTGCCCCGTGGCCTTGTCGGCGACACCGGTCGCGCGGACGTAGCAGCCCTTGCCGGGCATCCACAGGCCGACGACGAGTCCGGGGATCCCGGCCTGCTCGCGGACGTCCTCGACGGTCCTGTCCAGCTCGGCGGTCAGCGCGGGGCCGAGGCCGTCCCGCGGGCAGTCGTCGCCGTGGTGCGGACCGGCGGCCGGGACGGGCGCGGCGTGGACGGCGGTGGCGGGGGTCGTCGCCACCGGGGCCAGCACGGACGCGACGAGCAGCGTCGCGGCGAACAGCCGGCGGGGGGAGGTACGTCGCATGGCGGGGCGCCTCTTCCAGGTTCACGGGGTCGGACGGCCTCAGATCACCACCGGCCCCCGCGCGGGACCGCCGCGCGGTGGCCGCGTCACGGCGAGTCCACTCGTTCGGCGCCCCGCGCGAGGTGCTGGTGGGCGACGGCGGCGAGGTCCTCGCCGGCGAGGGCCGGGTCGCGGGTGAGGGCGGCGTGGACGGCCTCCAGGACGGGGAGCTTCGCCGTCGCGGTGGCCAGGGCCACGTCCTTCGCGGCGAGCGCGACCGGGAAGTGGGCGCCGGTCGCGGTGGCGCGGCCCACGGCGCCGGCGAGGGGGCCCGCGGCGAGGGTGCGCAGGGCGAGTTCGCGGGGCAGGCCGAGGGAGTCGGCGAGGGTCAGGGCCTCGCCGACCAGGGTGACGCCGCCGATGACGGCGTTGATGAGGACGAGTTTGAGGGCGGCGCCCGCACCGGGTCCGCCGCACGCGGTGACGGAGCCGAAGCGGTCGAGGACGTGGGCGACGGGGGCGGTGTCGCCGCCGGCCAGGACGATCAGCTCGCCGGTGGCCGCCCGGTCGACGCTGCCCATGACCGGCGCGTCGACGAGGGTGACGCCCTCGGGCAGCTTCGCGGCCAGGGCGCGGACGGTGTCGGGGCCGACGGTGGAGGTGTCGATCCAGTGGGTGCCGGGGCGCAGCGCCGGGACCATCGCGTCGGCGACGGCGAGCGCGGCGGCCGGGTCGGCCAGCATGGTGACGACGACGTCGACGTCGGCGACGGCCTCGGCGGGCGTCGCGGCCCGCACGGCTCCGGCGGCGGCGAGCTCGTCGGCCTTGGCGGCGGTGCGGTTCCAGACGGTGAGCGAGGCGAAAGTGCCGGCGTCGAGCAGGCGGCGGGCCATGGGGAGGCCCATGGAGCCGAGGCCGAGGAAGGCGATCTTCTGCGCGGCCGGGCGGGTGGCCCCGTGCGTCCCGTGCGCGCTCGCGTGCGCGCTCTGGTGCGTCTCGTGCGTCTCGTGCGTCTCGTGCGTCTCGTTCTGCATGCCGTCGACGCTAGAAGGTCCTGCGGCATGCCACAAGCGAATGTCTAGCATGGTGACCATGTCTGCTTCGCATGGCTTGTACGAGGTGTTCCTCGCGGTCGCCCACGAGGGCTCCTTCACGGCGGCCGCCCGCACGCTCGGCTACACGCAGTCCGCGATCTCCCGTCAGATCCAGGCGCTGGAGGACGAGACGGGGGCGCTCCTGTTCGAGCGCCTGCCGCGCGGGGTGCGACTGAGCGAGGCGGGGCGGGTACTGCTGCCGCACGCGGAGGCGGTCCGGGACCGGCTCGCGGTCGCCCGTGCGGAGCTGGAGGCGCTGCGCACGCTGGACGGCGGGCTGCTCCGGCTCGGCGCCTTCGCCAGCGCGGGCGCGGCGCTCGTGCCGCGCGCGCAGGCCGGCTTCCGGCGACGGCACCCGGGGGTCGCGGTGACCCGGATCGAGGGACCGTCGGTGAAGCACCTGGGGCTGGTCGCGGCCGGCGAGGAGGACCTGGCCGTGGTCAGCCCGGCGGCCGGCGGTCCCGCGCCGGAGGGAGTGACGCTCCACCACCTCCTGGACGAGCCGATGCTGGTGGCCCTGGAGCCCGGGCATCCGTGCGCGGGGCGGCGGGACGTACGGCTCGCGGCGCTCGCCGACGAGGAGTGGATCGTCGGCAACGAGCGCCTGGAGGACACCTTGTTCCGCCCGGCCGTCGCCGCCGGGCTGCGGCCGCGCACGGGCCTCATCGCGCACGACTGGATCGCGAAGCTGGGCGCGGTCGCGGCCGGGCTCGGGGTCACGCTCGTCCCGGCCCTGGCGGCGGCCTCGGTGCGACCGGACGTGGCTCTGGTGACGATCCACCCGGACGACGTGCCGTACCGGCAGATCTGCGCGGCGACCCCACCGACGCCGACCGGGGCGGCGACGGCTTTCCTGGGCCTGCTGCACGAGACCGCCCGCGCACTAACACCTGCCGACCACTATTGACCCTTACAGAGGGGCGCGGGATGATGGCCGCCATGATCGTCGCCGCCACGCAGTTCACCCCGGTCGCCGGGGACATCGCCACCAACGTCCGCACGCTCGCCGAGACGGTTCGCGTCGCCGGAGCGGCGGGGGCGCGGCTGGTGGTCTTCTCCGAGCTGTCGCTCACCGGTTACGAGCCGAGCCTGATCGCGCGCTCCCCCGAACTCGTCCTCACCGAGGACGACCCCCGCCTCGAACCGCTGCGTGAGGCCTGCCGGGCGGTCCGGGCGGCGGCCGTGGTCAACGGCCCGGTCCGCACGCCCGGAGGGCGCCCCGCGATCACCACGCTGGTCATCGGCCCGGACGGCGCGCTCCTGACCCGCTACGACAAGCAGCACCTGTACGGGGTCGAGGCCGAGGTCTTCGCACCGGGCGCAACCGACGGGCGGTTCGAGCTCGACGGGCTCCGCTTCGCGCTGGCCACCTGTTACGACAACCGCTTCCCCGAGCTCGCCGAGCGGGCCGCCGCCGACTCCTGCCACGCGTACCTGGCGAGTTCGGTGCTCTCCGCCGACAACGACTCCTTCGAGACGGTCTATCCCGCGCGGGCCCGGGACTTCGGCCTGCACGTCGTGCTCGGCAACGTCCTCGGCGCCAACGAGGACGGCGTGGGCGGCGGCCTGGCCGGCGCCTGGGGCCCGGACGGGGCGCGGCTCGCCGACGCCGGTCCGGCCGAGCCCGGCCACGTGCTCGTGGACGTGCCGGGCGGCCGGTAGAAATCCGGCCGCCCGGCTCGGGAGGCCCGTCACAAAACCCCCTGTCCGTGACGGTGTCCCGCCCCTGTTACGGGGCGCTCAGGCCCAGCGTGTACGCGCCGGAGCCGCTGTAGGCGTGCACCACGTAGCGGTAGTAGCCCGCGGTGCCCTTGTAGGCGATGTCCTCGTCGGCGCTCGCGGTGCCGCCGACCGCCACGTCCGCCCAGCCCGACCCGTTCCACTTCTGCAGGTACAGGTCGAAGTCGGCGCCGGCCGGACCGCGCAGGCAGCCCACGTGGGTGCCGGAGGTCGCCGAGTAGTAGTACGAGCCGTCCGGCTGGGCGTCGGCCTGGCCGTCGGTCAGCGAACCCTCGTACGTGTACTCGGTGTTGTCGCAGCCGGTGGGCGGCGTGGTCGTGCCGACCGACAGCTGGTAGGTGACGGTGTGCGTGGCGGAGCCCGTACCGGTGACGGTGATCGGGTAGGTGCCGTTGGCGGTGCCGGCCGCGACCTGGACGGTCATGGTCGAGGAGTTGCCCGAGGTCACCGAGGACGGGCTGAAGGAGACGGTGACCCCGCTCGGGGCACCGCTCGCGGAGAGCTGCACGGTCTGCGCGCTGCCGCCGGTGGTGCTGGTGCCGACCGTGGAGGTGACCGAGGCACCCGGCTGGACCGACCCGGAGGCCGGGTTCAGGGCGAGCGAGAAGTCCGGCGTGGTGGTGCCGCCGCAGTCCGTCTCACCGGACTGGGCCGGGACGCCGATCGCGTTCCAGGCCGTCTTCACCGCGTTGCACTCGGCGCTGCCGTAGGTGTTCTTGGCGCTGGCCAGGGTCGCCTTGCGGGCGGCGAGGTGGTTCCAGGAGGAGGTCTTCATCAGCAGGGCGCCCATGAAGATCTTGCCGGCCTTCTGGATCCCGATCCCGGTGACCGAGGAGGGTCCGCCGGAACATATGGGGCTGGCCGGCTTGCCGCCGCCCGGGTTGGAGCCCTCGGCGAGCAGGTAGAACCAGTGGTTCTGCGGGCCGGCCGCCGCGTGCACCTCGGTGCCGGCGTTCAGCTGCGGGTAGCAGTTGGGATCGCCGGCCAACGAGGGGTTGTGCATGTACCGGATCGGCTTGTTGTCGCCGAGGAAGTTCAGCTTCTCGCCGACCGTGTAGTCGGGGGTGTCGTTGGGGTTGTTCGCGAAGTGCTCGGTGAGCGCTCCGAAGATGTCGCCGGTGGACTCGTTCATCCCCCCGTTCTCGTTGGACGAGCCGGCGCTGCCCGGGGTCCGGTCGAAGATCTCGTGCCCGTACTCGTGCGCCACGACGTCGATGCCGGTGAGCTGCATCGTGCCGTTCTGGTTGTGTCCGTACGTGGTCTTGGTGCCGTCGTAGTAGGCGTTGACCTCGCCCAGGCCGGCGCGGGCCGGGACCATGCCGCCCTGGCCGTTCTGGCCGTTGTAGCCGAGCCACTGCTTGAGCATGTCGGACTCGCGCTGGGCCGCGTACATGATGTCGACGCAGGCGGTCACGAGGTCGTTGGCGGTGCCGTTGCCCCACGGCGGGGTGCCCGTGTAGGCACTGCCGTTCTGGCCACCGCACTTGAAGCCGGAGCGGTTGGGGTCGGTCATCGAGCTCGCGGCGGTGTCGATGGTGACGTTGCCGTTGTGGTAGCCGCGGCCGTCGGCGTGCAGGATCTTGTCGGTGGCCTGCGTGACCTTGCCGGTGCGGGCGTCGACGTAGGTGTCGAGCGAGCTCGGCAGGCCCTGGGCGGTGCGGCCGACGACCAGGGTGTGCCAGGTGAGGACCGGCTTGTTCCCCTTGAGCAGCACGGTCAGTTCGGGGGTGCCCGCGCTCTCGACGCCCGCCAGCTGCGCCTCGGCGGTGGCGAGGGCGGCGGCGGAGCCGACCGTGGCCTTGGTGGAGATCCGGATGGCCGGGGCGGGCGCGGCGGCGACCTCGCGGACCTTGCCGGCGCTGTCGGAGACGACGACGGCGTCGCCGCCTGCCACCGGTAGGCCCTTGTAGGTGCGCTGGTAGGCGGCGTAGTAGAGGCCGCCCGCCCACGGGGTCACCGCGGTGCGGACGAGTTCCTCGTCGGTGCCGTGGCGCAGCCCGTCGAGTCCGCTGGCGGCGGCCTTGTCGGCGGCGGCGAGGGCGAGGGACTTGCCGTGCCCGGGCGGTACGGGCTGCGACGGTCCCGCGGCGGCGGCGTTCGCGGTGCCCGCGAGGGTGCCCGCGAGGCTCGCCGTCAGGGCGAGCGCCGCCAGGGCCGCCGAGAGTCTGGTGGGGTGCACGTCTGCTCCGTTTCGGGTGGGGGGAGACGGTGGGACGCGCCGAGTATGGGCGTGGACATGCCCATCGCGGGACATCTCACCCGGCATAAGACGCGCGTTATGCCGAAGGGCTCCGTCCACCGCCGCACCGTGCGTACGCTGCTGAAATGCAGCTGGAGTTGAGGCATCTTGAGGCCGTCTGCCGGATAGCGGAAGCGGGCAGTCTGGGGCGTGCCGCCGCTCGGCTCGGGGTCTCCCAGCCGGCCCTCTCCGCCCAGCTGCGGCGGATCGAACGGGCCACGGGCGGCGAGCTGTTCACCCGTGGCCGGCACGGCGTCGAGCCCACCCCGCTGGGTGAGTTCGTGCTGTCCAGGGCGCGCCGGGTGCTCGGCGAGATGGACGCCCTCGCGGCCGGCGCCCGGGCCGCCGCGCCGCATCCGACGCTGCGCCTCGGCTGCATCCTGCTGGTCCTGGTGGACCGGCTGATCGGGCGCCTGGAGCAGGAGCTGGGGGGCCAGGAGATCGAGGTCAGCATCGAGCACTCGGTGACCACGCTCAGCCGGCTGCTGGGCGCCGGGCGGTACGACGCCGTCGTGTACGGGGAGGTCGCCGACCACGAGGTCCCGCTGCCCGAGGGAGCGGTGGCGCGGACCCTGGTGCCGAGGGAGCCGTTCTGCGTGCGCATGTCCGCGGCCCACCCGCTGGCCGGGCGGGACCGGATCGAGCTCGCGGACCTCGCGGGCGAGACCTGGATGACCATGGTGGAGGACGACGACGGCGGCCCCGAGGCGCTGGTCGGCGCCTGCCGAAGGGCGGGGTTCACCCCGACGCTGCGCTACCGGATCGCCGACCGCAAGATGCACTACGACCTGATCGCGGCGGGCCGGGCGATCTCCGTGAGCCAGCCGTCGGCGCCGCCCGCCGAGGGCACCGTGCTCCGCCCGCTGGCCGGCGACCCGATCACCGGCCGCATCCGGCTCGCCTGGAACCGGGCGGCGGTCTCCGAGCGGCGCGCCGGTCTGCTGTACCGGGCGGCGGCACTCGCGTACCTGGACAACGTCCCCAACAACACCTTCCACCGGGCCTGGTGGGAGGCCCGCCCGGAGCTCCACCCGGTCCTGGACTGACCGGGGCCGCACCCCTGCCGGACGCGCCCGAACGCTCCCGGTACCCCACCGCCGTACCTGCCGGGGTCGCGCTCCGGGATGTGCGCGGCCCGCGCGCGGCGCACCCTGGTCTCAGAGGTGATGGACGGTGACCGACTACGCGACCGTGTTCCGGGCGCTGCCCGGCATGGTCGCGCTGCTCACCCCTGACCTGGTGTACGTCGACGCCAACGACGACTTCGTCCTCCTGTCGGGACGCACCCGGGAGCAACTGATCGGCCGGAACGTGTTCGACGTGTTCCCCGACAACCCGAACGATCCGGCGGCGAGCGGCGTACGGAACCTGGCGGCATCGCTCCGCCGGGTGGTCGAGACCGGCGAGCGGGACGCCATGGCCCCGCAGCGCTACGACGTCGAGCACGTGGACCGGCCCGGGGAGTGGGACGTGCGGTACTGGAGCCCGGTCAACGCTCCGGTGCTCGGTCCCGACGGCCGGGTGGTGCTCCTGATCCACCGGGTGGAGGAGATCACCGAGCTGATCCGGTCCCGTGGCGGGCCCACCAACGCCCGCGCCCGGGTCCTGGAGGCCGAGGTGTACGCCCGGGCCCGGGAGCTCCAGGAGGTCAACGAGCGCCTGCGCGCGGCGCACGCCCGGGAGCGCGAGGTGGCGCTCTCCCTGCAGGAGGCGATGCTGCCCGCGCCGGTACCGATCGGGGCGCACCCGACGGCCGTGCGCTACCGGCCGGCGGTCGGCGCGCTGAACGTGTGCGGGGACTGGTACGACCTGGTCACGCTGGCCGGCGGCGACCGGGGCGGCGTGGCGGTCGGCGACGTGGTGGGGCACGGGCTGACCGCCGCGGGGGTGATGGGCCAGCTGCGCAGCGCCCTCAGCGCCGCGTCCCGGGTCGTCGAGGGGCCCGCGGAGGCCCTGGACGTGCTCGACCTGTACGCCCGGTCCGTCGCGGGCGCCGAGAACTCCACGGCCGTCGAGACCTGGATCGACTGGGACCGCCGGGTCGTCACGTACAGCAGCGCCGGGCACCTGCCGCCCGCGCTGCTCCACCCGACCGGGCGGGTGGAGTTCCTGGACGGGGCGACGGATCCACCGCTCGGGGCGCGCCCGGAGCGCTCGCCCCGGCCGCAGGCGGAGGCCGCCTTCACCTCGGGCGGCGCCCTGGTCCTGTACACCGACGGGCTCGTCGAGCGGCGCCGCGAGGACATCGACGCCGGTCTCGAACGCCTCGCCGGGGCCCTCACGCGGCACCGTGGCGCCGAGCCGGACGCGCTGGCCGACGCGCTGCTCCTGGAGATGCTGCCGGTGGGCGGCGCGACGGACGACACGGCGCTGATCGTCGTGGGGCTGTGAGGCGTCCGGGCGGGTCCCGCGCCGCACGCGGAGTGTTCCACGGGATCAACGGGACCTTCCGGACATAGTGCGGGCATGAGACGCACCTCCCGGAACCGAGCGGCGCTCCTCGCCGCCGCCCTGCTCGCCACCCTCCTCCCCGCCGGCGCGGCCGTCGCGCACAGCCCCTCCGGGCCGCCCGGCGGGCACGGTGACCGCGACTGCGTACGGACCCGGCACCCCTTGGACGCCCGGGGCCGTCAGGTCCTGGAGATCGCCCGCAAGGCCCAGCAGGACCTCAAGCTGAACGCCGTGCTGCTGCGGGTCACCGACGGCGGCAGGGAGGTCGTCACGGACGCGCTCGGCGAGTCGATGACCGGCGTCCCGGCCGAGCCCGGCATGCACTTCCGGGCCGGCTCGGTGGCCTTCGCGCACATCGGCACGACCCTGCTGCGGCTGGTCGAGCAGGGCCGGGTCGACCTCGACGCCACGGTGGAGCCCTGGCTGCCCGAGGTGCCGCGGGCGAAGGAGATCACGCTGCGGATGCTGGCCAACAACACCAGTGGGCTGCACGACTACGTCACCGACCCCGAGTTCGGGGCCGAGCTGACGGCCGCCCCGTTCCGCGCCTGGACTCCCGACGAGCTGCTGGCGTTCCCCTTCTCCCACGACTTCTGGTACGACCCGGGCACCAACTGGAGCTACTCGCACGCCAACTACCTGCTCCTGGAAAGGGCCCTGGAGCGGATCACCGGGCAGCGGATCGACAGGCTCGTGGAGGAGCAGGTCACCGGACCGCTGGGGCTGCGGAACACGCGGAACGGCTTCACCCCGGAGATCCCCCGCCCGGTCCTGCACGCCTTCACCTCGGACCGCGGTCTCTACGAGGAGTCCACGTTCTGGAACCCGTCGTGGACCACCGGACCGGGCGCGGTGATCACCTCGACCGTCTGCGACATGGCCCGCTCCGCGCAGGGCATCGGCAGCGGCGAGCTGATCTCGCGGCGCTCGTACCGCACCCTGCTGGACCCGGGCACGGTCGGCCTCGGCGTGCCGACCGCGAAGTGCCCGGCCGACATCTGCCTGAAGCAGACCGAGGCGAAGCACTTCGGGCTCGGCGTCATCGTCGCCAACACCTGGCTGCTGCAGAACCCGTCTTTCTCCGGGTACGCGGCGATCCAGGCGTACCTGCCGTCGAAGCGACTGTCCATCGCGGTGTCCACGACGAAGACGCCGGACACCCCCGAGGGGAACACGGCCGAGGTGGTGGCGGAGCGGATCGCGGCGGCCCTCGCCCCGGAGCACCCGCTGCAGCCCTGACCGGGCCGGGTCCGGGCGCCGGGCCGGGTCCGTGCGCCGGGCCGGGTCCGTGCGCCGGGCCAGAGCGAGGGCCGGGCCAGAGCGAGGGCCGGGCCACAGGCGAGGCCCGGGGCCGGAGCCGAGGCCGGGGGCCGGGGCCTCGGCGGGCTCAGGCGGTGCGGTACGGCACGCCTCGCGTCCGGCCCGCCGCGTCGTCGGCGGCGGCGTCGTCACCGTCATCGGCACCGGCGTCCTCGTCCGTCGCCTCGCCGGTCAGCTCCCGGGCCATCAGGGTGGCTCCGGCGACCGCGCCCGGCATCAGCAGGACGGCGGCGAAGGGGACGAGGAAGGCGAGGGTGAGGGGGACACCGAAGCCGAGCACGGCCATCCGACGGCCGCGCAACAGGCCCAGGCGCTCCTTGAACTCGACGCCCCGGCGCTGGAGCGCCACCGCGGCGAGCTCCTCGGTGAGGAAGAAGCCGGAGACGCAGAAGCCGATCGCGGGGACCACGGTCTGGCCGACGACCGGAATGAAGCCGGCCGCGAAGAGCAGGACGCCGTAGAGCGCGACCCGCAGCAGGACGCGCAGGCTGTCGCGGGCGGAGATCCACAGCTCGCGCCACAGCGGCAGACCGGACTCGGGCACCTCGCCGCCCTCGCTGCGGTCGACCGCCTCGGACAGCGACTCGTAGAAGGGCTGGCCGATCAGCAGCGTGACGGCGGTGAAGGTGATCACGGCGAGGAAGATGCCGAGCGCGAAGACCAGGAAGGTCAGGGTGCCCCGGAACACGCCCTGCCAGGGCGAGCCCCAGTCGTCGGCGAACGGCGTCGCCCAGGCCGTCAGGTCGTCGGCCCCGTAGAAGAGCCCGACCAGCGCCCCCACGTAGAGGACGAAGGTGACGAGCCCGGGCAGCAGCCCGAACCCGAACCACCGTCCGTGAGTGCCGACCCATTTCTGCCCTTGCAGCAGGTAACGAAATCCTGCCCCGAAATCACGCATGGCGATCACCCTAGTGGCGGGTCCGGCGGAGGCCCGCTTCCTGTTCCGAACTTGAGACGGTGCCCCGGCCGGCGGACGTGCCCCGGACCTGCGGGAGGGCCGCACCCTGGTCGGTCAGGGTGCGGCCCTCGTTCTCAGTGTGCGGCGGGCCGGCTCAGACGGCGAGCTCGACCGTGATGTTGCCGCGGGTCGCCTTGGAGTACGGGCAGACCTGGTGGGCCTTCTCGATGAGGCTCTTGGCGGTCTCGGCGTCCACGTTCGGGATGGTCGCCGAGATCTTCACGATGATGCCGAAGCCCTCGTCGTTCTTGCCTATGCCGACCTCGGCGGTGACCGTCGAGCCGGAGACGTCCGCGTTCTCGTTGCGGGCGACCACGCCGAGGGCGCCCTGGAAGCAGGCGCTGTAGCCGGCGGCGAAGAGCTGCTCGGGGTTGGTGCCCGCGCCGGAGCCGCCCATGGCCTTGGGCGGGTTGACGACGACCTCGAGCTGGCCGTCGTCGGTGGCGACCCGGCCGTCGCGGCCGTTCTCGGCGGTGGCGACGGCGGTGTACAGGACGTCGGACTGCTGAATCGACATGCTGCTGTCTTCCTTTTTCCGTTCGCCGCGACTCGCGCCCACGATCGCGACGGCTGAGGGAAGACTAGCGGGTCGTCGAGACGATCATCTTTCCGGTGTTGTCGCCGCGGAGCATGCCGAGGAAGGCGTCCACGCCGTTCTCGATCCCCTCGACGGAGGTCTCCCGGTACTGGAGCTCACCGGAGCGCAGCCAGCCGCCGACCTCCTGCACGAACTGCGGCTGCATCCCGTAGTGGTCGCCGACGAGGACGCCCTGGAGGCGGAGCCGCTTGCCGATGATCATGGCCATGTTGCGCGGGCCGGGGACCGGCTCGGTGTCGTTGTACTGCGCGATCATGCCGCAGATGGTGGCGCGGCCGTGCACGTTGAGCGAGGAGATCGCGGCTTCGAGGTGGTCGCCGCCGACGTTGTCGAAGTAGACGTCGATGCCGTCCGGAGCCGCCTCGCGCAGCTGGTCCTTGACCGGGCCGTTGCGGTAGTTGAAGGCGGCGTCGAAGCCGAGCTCCTCGACCAGCCACTTCACCTTCTCGTCGGAGCCGGCCGAGCCGATGACCCGGGAGGCGCCCTTGAGCCGCGCCATCTGGCCGACCTGGCTGCCGACGGCGCCGGCCGCGCCGGAGACGAAGACGGAGTCGCCCTCCTTGAAGGAGGCGACCTCGAAGAGGCCCGCGTAGGCGGTGAGGCCGGTCATGCCGAGCACGCCGAGGTACGCGGACAGCGGCGCGAGCGCCGGGTCGACCTTGGTGGCGTGCTGGGCGGGCACCTCGGCGTACTCGCGCCAGCCGAGGCCGTGCAGCACGTGGTCGCCGACGGCGAAGCCCTCGGCGTTGGAGGCGACGACCTCGCCGACCGCGCCGCCGTCCATCGGGTGGTCCAGCTTGAAGGGCGGGATGTAGGACTTGACGTCGTTCATCCGGCCGCGCATGTACGGGTCCACGGAGAAGTGCTGGTTGCGCACGAGGATGCGGCCCTCGCCGGGCTCGGTCACCGGCTTCTCGCGGAGGGCGAAGTCCGCGGGCACGGGCCAGCCGTGCGGGCGGGCGACGAGGTGCCACTCACGGCTGGACGCGGGGAGTACGGACATCGGCGGAGCCTCCTAGAAATGCTTCATGAACTGAAACAACCATGCGCCTCGATATTTCAGGTTGTCAAGCATCGGAGTACGATGAAGCCATGCCCACCCAACGCACGGACCCCCTGACGCTGGAAGTCGTGGAGCTCATCGGCACCGTCGTGGCCCGCTACCACGACGAGTACGAGGAGGCCGCCGCCGCGCACGCCCTCACCGGCGCGCAGGCCCGCGTCCTCGGGCTGCTGGCCCTGGAGCCCACCCCCATGCGGAAGATCGCCGAGAAGCTCAAGTGCGAGCCGTCGAACGTGACGGGGATCATCGACCGCCTGGAGTCCCGGGGCCTGGTCGAGCGCCGCCCCGACCCGGCCGACCGCCGCGTGAAGGTGGCCGCCCCCACCGACGAGGGCCGCGACACCGCCCGCCGGCTGCGCGAGTCGCTGCGCTTCGCGCGCGAGCCGCTCGGCGAGCTCACCGAGACCGAACGCACCCTGCTGCGCGACCTGCTCAAGCGGATGCTGGGCACGCCCGCCTAGGCGTGCTGTCCGGCGGATCGGTGGCGGACCGGCCGTGATCCGCCGGACAGGACGGCCGCTGCGGCCGTGATCCGCCGGACAGGCCCCGGCCAGGTGGTGTCCGGCAGCACCGGACAGGCGTCAGACGCACCACCACAGGAAGCGGGTGCAGCTCGGCGTCGGGCTCGGTGTGGGGCTCGGCGTCTGCGGGCCGGGGGCCGCGGTCGGGCCGCCGCCGGGCGGGGGCGAGGCGCTGCCGGAGGGACCGTTCGAGGGCGTGCCGGAAGGGTCTTCCGGGCCCGGTGGGGTCGCCGTCGGGGAGGCGCCGGAGTCGTCCCCGGAGCCCGTCCCCGTGCCGTCACCCGTCCCCGTGGCCGCACCGTCGCCGGAACCGGCCCCTCCCCCGCCCACGCCACGGCCGGAGCCTCGCGTGAGGTGACCGGTGGACGTCGGGCGCGCGGTGACCGACTCGACGGGCCCGGGGCCGCCGTCCGGCCGGGCGGTGCTCTCCGAGGGCGCCGGCGGATCCGGGTCGAGGGTCTCCTCGACGACGTCCTCCTCCTGGACGGCGGTGGCGGCGCCGCCACCGTCGGGCTGCTCCAGGGCCAGCTTGGCCATGCTCAGCGAACCGGCCGCCAACGCGAAGCCGAGCGTGCCGAGCAGCACCGTGCGGCCACGCCGCGAGCGCGCCCGCCGCCCGCCCCGCGCGGCGGCCCGGCCGCCCGTCCGGCTCCTGCCACGGCGTGCGGCCGCGCGCCCCTCGGCGGGCCTGGCCGGCTCGAGCGGCTCCAGTTCGTACGCGTGGCCGTACTCCGGTTCCCCGGGCGGCAGGATCGCTGCCGGTTCCGTGAACGTGGACGTGGGCACGGGCGCAGGGGTGGGCTGGTGGGGGGCGAAGTACCGCAGCTCCTCGGCGGGGGTCCCGCAACCGGCACAGGCCAGGGCGCCGTTGAGATGCCGTCGGCACTGGTGGCAGTAGTCCATGGCGCCCGCAGGCTATGCGCCGCTCGGACACGACTCATAGACGTGGAGGTGTGGATTCTGTGAGGAAACCGCAGGTCGTCGGCGTGCCGTCGCGAATCTCCCCCTTCGGGCAGGATGGGCGCATGACCCCTGCCGCCCCCTTTGGGCCGTACGAGTTCCAGCTCGTCCTGCTCCGCCGGATGGCCGACCACCAGCCCGGGCTCGTCGAGGAGGCGCTGCGCGAACTCGACGCGACGCGCACCGAGATGCGCGAGGCGAACAAGCGCTGGCAGGCGCGGGCGCACGCCCGCCCGTCGGCCTCGGGCGAGTTCGAGCGCTACCGGCAGGCCCTCGGGGAGCCGGAGGCACGGCACCCGGTGCGCGGCGACAGCGAGGCGTGGTCGTGGCCGGTGCCGCTCTGGCCGGAGCTGCGCTTCACCGTCCTGGTGGGCCCGCGCCGCGCGGTGTGGTCCCGTTCGCTGACCCGCGCCCCCGGGGCCGCCGCGCCGGACCTGCGCACGGCCGACGACCTGCGTCCCTGGCGGTGCACGATCGACGAGGTCTGGCGCGCCTTCCGGGAGGTCGAGGCCCGGGAGGGCGTCTCCCCCGCCCTCGCCCGGCTCGACTTCACCCTGGCCGACGGCGGCCGCGGCGCGGCCGAGTTCGCCTGGGGGCTGCTCCAGCGTCAGGTACCGCCGCTCGGCGGGCGGGCGGCGACCCCCTGGGCCTGATGTCCCGTCAGGGTTCTCCGGGGCCGCCCCACCCCCGGGCGGCTCAGCTCAGCGCGCGCCCGGGGCGGGGCGGCAGGACGATCGAACAGGACCGCGCACCCCGCGCGCCCCGCCTCGCCCGTGCCAGCACCGCACTCCGGAGGACCGCCGTGACCGTCAGCCTTGAGCAGCTGCGCCGCTGCCATGTCGCCGTCGACCTGGGCGCCGCCCGCACCCGGGTCTTCGTCAAGGGCGCCGGACTCGTCGTCGACGAGCCGTCCGTCGCCGCCGTGAACACCCGCACCGGCGCGCTCATCGCCGTCGGCGCCCTCGCCGAGAAGATGACCGGCCGCACCCCCGACTACATCCGGGTGGTCCGTCCCGTCTCCGGCGGCACCGTCGTCGACATCGAGATGGCCCAGCGGATGCTCCGCCACCTCCTCGGCGACAAGCTCCGCCGCCAGCTGCGCCGCAAGCCCCGGCTGCGCGCCGCCGCCTGCACCCCGCACGACAGCGACCCGCTCGCCCAGCGCGCCGCCGTGGAGACCCTGGTCGGCCTGGGCGCCCGCCGGGTCGAGCTGGTCGACACCCTGATCGCGGCCGCGGTGGGCTGCGGCCTCCCGGTCGAGCAGCCGACCGCGACCATGATCCTGGTGTGCGGGGCGGCCACCACGCAGGTCGCGGTGCTCTCGCTGGGCGCGATCGTCACCGCCGAGCGCATGCCGGTCGGCGGCGACGCCATCGACCACGCGGTCATCCAGCACCTGCGCCACCAGCACGAACTCATGCTGCCGAGCCAGTCGGTGCGCCCGCTGCAGGTCGCCCTGCACGGCAACGGCCTGACGCTCCAGGGCCCCACCTTCACCGAGATCCACGGCCGCGACGTGGCCACCGGCCTCGCCCGCTCGGTGACCGTCGACACCGCCGCGGTGCGGCAGGCCATCCAGACTCCGCTGACCGCCGTCCTCGACGGCATCGGCAAGGTGCTCCGCGACTGCCCGCCCGACCTGGTGGCGGACCTCGCCGACCGCGGGATCATGATGGTCGGCGGCAGCGCCCTGCTGCCGGGGCTCGACCAGATGCTGCGCGAGGCCACCGGGATGCCCGTGCACATCGCCGAGCGCCCGGACGTCTGCGCCGTCCTCGGGCTCGGCGCGATGCTGGAGGGCCGGATCCAGCCCCTGGTCCTCGACCCACTGGCCGAGACCGCCGAATAGCCCACGGATGGGCGCTTTGTACGACAATGACCCCATGTCGATCATGGACGAGGACGGATACGGAAACGATCCTGCACCGCGGCTGCCCATGCTGCTCGAAGCCGTCCTCAGCGTCGGCACCGAGCTCGAACTGCGGGCCACCCTCCAGCACATCGTGGACACCGCCACCGCGCTGACCGGCGCCCGCTACGGTGCGCTCGGAGTCGTCGACCCCGAGCGCCCGCGCATCACCGACCTGTTCACCTCCGGCATGACCGAGGAGCAGCGGCAGCGGATCGGCCGCCTCCCCGACGGACACACCGGACTGCTCGGCGTCCTCGTCCAGGAACCGCAGCCGCTGCGGCTCGACGACGTGCGCGCCGACCCGCGCGCGTCCGGCGTGCCCGAGGGGCACCCGGAGATGCGGTCCTTCCTCGGGGTGCCCATCCGCGTCCACACCGAGGTGTTCGGCAACCTCTACCTCACCGACAAGCCCACCGGCCGCTTCGCCGACGAGGACCTGGCCCTGCTGCGCGTCCTCGCCACCCAGGCCGGCATCGCGATCGGCAACGCCCGCCTGTACGAGACGGCCCGGCAGCGAGAGCGGTGGATCGAGGGCGCCGCGGCCGTGACGACCGCGCTGCTCACCGGGAAGCCGGCCGAGGACGCCCTGACGACCGTCGCCGAACGGGCCAGGATCCTCGCCGACGCCTCGGCGGGCGTGGTGCTCCAGCCGACCCCCGAGGGCGGCATGGAGATCGTGGCCGCCTCCACCCCCGACGACCCCGGCGACCTGGTCGGCACCACGATCGCGCCCGGCTCCCCGGTACTGGTCCAGCTGCTCGGCGGCGAGCCCGTGTTCGTCGAGGACTCGGCCACCGACCCGCGCATGACCACCCCTGTGCGCAGCCGCTTCGGGCCGTCGATGATGCTGCCGCTGCGCAGCGGCGGACAGCTCATCGGCACGCTCGCCCTGCCGCGGCGGCGCGGCGACCGCCCGTACACGGCGGTGGACCGGCTGCTGGCCTCCCAGTTCGCCTCCCAGGCGGCGCTCGCCCTCGTCCTCGCCGACGCCCAGCACGACCGTGAGCAGCTCGCCGTCTACGAGGACCGCGACCGGATCGCCCGCGACCTGCACGACCTCGTCGTGCAACGCCTGTTCGCCACCGAGATGATGCTGGAGTCGACCCGGCGGCGGGCCGCCGTCCACGAGGTCGACACGCTCCTCGGCCGGGCCGTGGACGAACTGGACTCGACGATCCAGGAGGTCCGGACCACGATCTTCGCGCTCCAGCAGCCACCGGCCGACGCCCCGGCCTCCTTCCGCGGCCGGGTGCTGCGCGAGACCGGCGGCGCGGCGGCGCTGCTGGGCTTCCAGCCCTCCGTGCACTTCTCCGGCGCGGTCGACACCCTCTCCGACGAGGCCTCCGCCGACCGGCTGCTCGCCGCCCTGCGCGGTGCGCTGGCCGCCGCCCACCGGCGGCCGCGCGTCGGGGCCGTCACGGTCGAGGTCGGCGCCGACGAGGCGGGGCTGCGACTGCGGGTCGAGGACGACGCGGATCCGCCGACGGTCGTGACCTGGCCCCAGGAGGCCTGAGGGCGGGCTCCTCCCGGTCGGCCGGGGCTCCCCGTTCGGCGTAGCCCCGCGCGCCGCGCCCGCCTTCGGGATCTTGACTGAACGCGTGGACACCGAAGCGAAGATCCCCGCGGCCGCCTACCGCAACCTGCTCCTGGCCACCGTCGGCTTCACCCTGACCTTCTGGGCGTGGGACCTCATCGCGCCGCTCGCCAGCTGGTACGGCGACCGGCTCTCGCTCAGCTCCTTCGAGCAGTCGCTGCTCGTCGCGATCCCCGTCCTGGTCGGCTCGCTCGGCCGGATCCCGGCCGGCGCGCTCACCGACCGGTACGGCGCGAAGCTGATGTTCCCGCTGGTGTCGGCGCTGACGATCGTGCCCGTGCTGCTCCTGATCGTCGTCAAGGACAGTTACGGCCTGCTGCTGGTCGTCGCCTTCCTGCTCGGGCTCGGCGGCACGACCTTCGCCATCGGCATCCCGCTGGTCAACTCCTGGTTCCCACCCGCCAAGCGCGGCTTCGCGCTCGGCGTCTTCGGCATGGGCATGGGCGGCGTGGCGCTCTCCGGCTACTTCACCCCGCGGATCGCCGAGCACGGCGAGGACCTGCCGTTCGTCGTCGTGGCCGTCGCCCTCGCCGCGTACGCCGTCCTCGCCGCGCTCCTCATCAGCGACCGCCCCGACCGGCCGATCCCCTCCGAATCCCTCGCCCACCGCCTCGGCCGGGCCGGCCGGCTGCGGGTGACCTGGGAGCTGTCGGCGCTGTACGCGATCGGCTTCGGCGGCATCGTCGCCTTCGGTGTCTACCTGCCCACCTATCTGAAGACCTGGTACGAGCTCGACCCGACCGACGCGGGGACCAAGGCCGCCGGATTCGCCGTGGTGACCGTCGTCTTCCGGCCGATCGGCGGCTGGCTCTCGGACCGGGTCCACCCGGCCCTGGTGACCTCCGCTGCACTGGGGGGCGTCGCCCTGCTCGCCATCGTCCAGGCCTTCGACCCGCCGCTGGACCCCGGCGGCACGATCGCCCTGCTGGTCATGGCCGCCGGCCTCGGCACCGCGAGCGGCGCGGTCTTCGCCCTGGTCTCCCAGGTCACCCCGCAGCCCCAGGTAGGCAGCGTGACCGGCATCGTCGGCGCGATGGGCGGCCTCGGCGGCTTCGTCCCGCCGCTGGTCATGGGCGCGATCTACAGCGCCAAGGGCTCGTACTCGATCGGCTTCATGCTGCTGTCCGACCTGGCCCTGGCCGGCTGCGTCTACGCGTACGGGAGGATGCGGAACGTGCGCCCCGACGGCGACACGCCCGCGCCGGACGTGAGCAAGGTCGCAGCACGCCGTCCCTGACGGCTGGGCAGAATGCGCCCATGAGCGCCCTGTTCCCGGCCCTGAGGGCCGCATCCGACCGGCCGGCCCTGCGGTTCGGCGCCGACACCCTGACGTACGCGGAACTGGCGCGCGCCGCCTGTGCCCTGGCGCCCCGGCTCCTGACCGCCGGAAGGGTCGCCGTCTGGGCCACCCCCACGGCGGAGACGGCCGTGGGCGTCGTCGCCGCGCTGCTCGCCGGCGTGCCGGCCGTCCCGCTCAACCCCCGCGTCGGCGAGCGCGAACTGGCGCACATCCTCGGCGACAGCGCGCCGGGGGTCGTGCTCGCGGGCGCCGCGGACGCCCTGCCGGCGGGACTCGCGGAGCTGCCGCGGATCGACGTCGTGACGGGGACCGCGCAGGTCCCGGCGCCCTGCTCGGAGCCGGAGGACCCCGAGACCCCCGCCCTGATCGTCTACACCTCCGGAACGACCGGCCCGCCCAAGGGCGTCGTGCTGTCCCGGCGTGCGATCGCCGCCTCCCTCGACGCCCTCGCGGACGCCTGGGCCTGGACGGACGCGGACGTCCTCGTGCACGGCCTGCCCCTGTTCCACGTCCACGGGCTCGTCCTCGGCGTCCTCGGCCCGCTGCGGCGCGGCGGCGAACTGCGCCACCTGGGCGGCTTCTCCGTCGAGGGCGTCACGAAGGAGCTCGGGGACGGCGGCGGCACGATGCTGTTCGGGGTGCCGACCATGTACCACCGGCTCGCCGAGGCGCTCCCCCACGACCCCGCATCGGTCCGGTCCCTGACGAAGGCCCGGCTGCTCGTCTCCGGCTCGGCGGCGCTCCCGGTCCACGACCACGAGCGCATCCGGGCGGCGACGGGCCGGACGGTGGTCGAGCGCTACGGCATGACCGAGACCCTGATGAACACGTCGGTCCTCGTCGGCTCTGAGCCCCGCCCCGGTTCGGTGGGGCTGCCGCTGGGCGGGGTGGAGCTGCGCCTGGCCGAGGAGGACGGCTCGGTCCTCGGGGCGGAGGCCTACGACGGCGAGACGGTCGGCGAGATCCAGGTGCGCGGCCCGAACCTGTTCTCCGCGTACCTCAACCGTCCCGACGCGACGGCGGCCGCCTTCACCGAGGACGGCTGGTTCCGCACCGGGGACATGGGGGTGCGCGAGCGCGACGGCCACGTCCGGATCGTCGGCCGCAAGGCGACCGACCTCATCAAGAGCGGCGGGTACAAGATCGGCGCCGGCGAGATCGAGAACACGCTGCTCGACCACCCGGACGTGCGCGAGGCCGCCGTGACCGGCGAGCCCGACCCCGACCTGGGCGAGCGGATCGTGGCCTGGGTGGTCCCCGCTGACCCCGAGGCCCCGCCGGCGGCGGACGCGCTCGCCGCGCACGTCTCGGCCCAGCTCGCCCCGCACAAGCGCCCCCGCGAGGTCCGCTACCTGACGGCGCTGCCCCGCAACGACATGGGCAAGGTCCTGAAGAAGGCCCTCCGGGAGCCCTCCCGTGGCTGAGCGGCTCTCCGCCCGGGAGGCGGTCGCGCTGGTGGCGGACGACTTCGTCCCGCTCACCGCCCCCTCGGCACCGGACCGGACGGCACGGGAGGACCGGTTCCCGGAGGACGAGGCGCCCGAGGCGCCCGCACCCGCGTCCGCGGAGGACCGGAGACCGGAGGACGACCCGGCCGGGCCCGGCCGTCCGGCCGGCGCCGACGGGCCGATCGGCTGGCCCGGCTACGACGCCTCCCGGGCCCGGGCCGCCGCGCGCACCGGTGAGGACGAGTCGGTGCGGTACGGCACGGCGACCGTCGGCGGGATCCGCTGCGTCCTCGTGGTCTTCGAGTTCGGCTTCCTCGGCGGCTCGCTCGGCCGGGCGGCGGGCGACCGGCTCGTCGCGGCGTTCCGTACGGCGGCCGAACGGCGGCTCCCGCTGGTGTCTCTGGTCGCGACCGGTGGCAGCCGTATGCAGGAGGGCATGATCGCCCTCACCCAGCTGCAGCGCGTCGCCGCCGAGACCGTCCGGCTGCGCGCGACGGGCGTTGCCCACGTGGCCGTGCTGCGCGACCCGACGACCGGCGGCGGCTGGGCCACCCTCGGTGCGGGCGCCGACGTCGTGCTGGCCCTGCCCACCGCCCAGGTCGCCTTCGCGGGCTCCCGCGTGCGGCCCCCGGACGCCGACCCCGCCGCGTACACGGCGGAGGACCAGCACGCCCACGGACACGTGGACGCGCTCGTCCCGCCCGAGCGGCTGCGGGAGACCCTGGCGCTGTGGCTGCGGCTCCTGCGCCCGGCGGCCGGGTCCGCAGCGGCCCCCGCTCCCCCGCCCCACGCGCTCGGCCGTCTCGGCCTGCCCGCCACCGGGTGGGCGGCCGTGCGGGCGGCGCGTGCCGCCGACCGGCCGCGCGCCGGGGCCTACCTGGACGCGTACTTCGAGGTCCGCGCGGCGGTCCGCGGGGACCGGGCCGGGGGCGTGGATCCCGGGGTGGAGTGCGGCTTCGGGGTGCGCGAGGGGCAGGTCGTGGCCTACGCCGCACAGGACGGCGGGGCGACCCGGCCCGCCGGCTTCCGGACCGTCGCGCGGCTCGTGGGGCTCGCCGACCGGCTCGGGATCCCGGTCCTGACGCTGATCGACACACCCGGCGCGGCCAACGACGCCGCCGCCGAGCGGGCCGGGACGGGCCCGGCCGTCGCGGCGGCGTTCGCCGCCGTCGCCGGGGCCCGCGTCCCCGTCACGTCGCTGCTCGTCGGCGAGGGCGGATCCGGCGGGGCGCTCGCGCTCGCGGCACCCGGCAACACCTGGGCCACACCGGACAGCTACTTCTCCGTCATCGCGCCCGAGCCGGCCGCGCAGATCCTCAAGCGCCCCCGGGAGCAGGTCCCCGCCACGGCGGACGAGCTCCGGCTGCGTCCCCAGGACCTGGTGGAGCTCGGCCTCGTACGGGGGATCGTCCGGGCGGACCCGGGGCAGCGCGAAGCCCCCTCGGGGTGAGGGGGCTCCGCCGCGGTGCGGGCTCCGGTCAGCCGATGTCGCCGGCGCAGTAGCTGAAGTCCTCGCAGACGACGACCGTGTGGTCCACCACGGTCACCACGTTGGGACCGTCGCCCTCGTCGTAGTACCCGTGGGCGAGGGCGGTGCCCGAGCCCGAGAGGACGACGGCGGCGGCCAGGGCGGCCGAGGCGATGAACTTGCGCATGAAAAACCTCCTGACGAGCGGAGTTGCTCATGCGGAGCCTCTCCGTGGCATAGGCCGTCGGCAAGCGCCCGCGCCCTGGCCCGCCGCCGGGATGACCCGTTCGGCGGGGGCGCCCGTCACTTCACGCCCACCGCCCGGATGATCTCCTGCGTGACGGAGCCACCGCGGTCGTCGCTCGCGCCCGCCCGCAGCGAGACCGGCCCGGCGCCGGCCGGTACCCGCAGCTCGCCGCGCCCCCGGCCGTCGAGCGCGACCTTCGTCCAGGTCACGCCCTCGTCGTAGGACGCCTCCAGCCGGTTCCCGCCGAGGGCGCCGGTGCCGGTCGCGCCCTTCACGTACTCGGCGAAGACCCGCACGGGCACCCGGCCGCCGCCCCGGCGGACCGACCGGCCGCCGCGCCGCTCCAGGGTGCTTCGCCCGGCGGCCATGTGCTGGGGCGGCCAACCGCCATCTCAGGCCGTGGGGTTGTGCGCGTCGTAGCGCCGGAAGCCCTGGCCGTGGAGGGCGAGCAGGCCGATGGCGAGGACGCAGGCGAGGCCGCCGCCGGTGATGGCCACGGCCGGCGAGGTCAGGTCGGCGACGGACCCGGCGAGGAAGTCGCCGAGCCGGGGGCCGCCGGCCACGACCACGATGAAGACGCCCTGCAGCCGGCCGCGCATCTCGTCCGGGGCAGCGACCTGCATCATCGTGTTCCGGAAGATCATGGAGACGGTGTCGGAGTACCCGGCGACGGCGAGCAGCAGCAGCCCGAGCCACAGGTTGCGGGTGAGGCCGAAGGCGGCGATCGCGGTGCCCCAGGCGGCGACGGAGAGCAGGATCGCCTGCCCGTGGTGGCGGATCCGGCCCTGCCAGCCGGACAGCACACCGCCGAGGAGCGCGCCGAACGCCGGCGCGGCGACGAGGAGTCCGGTGGTGCGCGCGTCCCCGCCGTACCAGAGCACGGCGACGGCCGGGAACAGCGCGCGGGGGTGGGCGAGGATCATCGCGCAGAAGTCGGAGAAGAACGTCATGCGCAGATTGGGCCGGGTGGCCAGGAAGCGCAGCCCGTCGAGGACGGAGGCCCTCTTGGCGCCGGTGCGCTCCGGCAGCATCGAGGGCAGCCGCCACATCGCGTAGAGGGAGGCGGAGAAGGCGATCGCGTCGATGAGGTACGCGGCCTGGTAGCCCGCCAGGCCGACGATCACGCCGCCGAGGCCGGGTCCGACGAGCGTGCCGAAGGTCGTGGTCATCGAGTTGAGCGCGTTGGCGGCGCGCAGCTGCTCGGGCGGCAGCAGCCGCGGGATCATCGAGCTGCGGGCGGGCGAGTTGAGCGCGGCGCAGACCGCCTGGAGGGCGACGATCGCGTACAGGAACCAGACCTGGTGGAAGCCGGCGAACGCGGCGGCCGCGAGACCGGCGGAGAGCACGGCCAGACCCGTGGAGCTGGCGAGGCCGAGCTTGCGGCGGTCGACGGTGTCGGCGATGGCGCCGCCGTACAGGCCGAAGACGACGAGCGGGACGAGCGAGAAGAGCCCGACGAGGCCGACGGCGAACGGCGAGCGGGTGATGTCGTAGACCTGCAGCGAGATCGCCAGGGTCGTCATGCCCTGACCGACCCAGGTGACGGTGTTGCCGAACCAGAGGCGGCGGTAGTCGGCGGAGACGCGCAGCGGGGTGAGGTCGGCGAAGACCCTGCGGCTGCCGGGCCCCGCCTCCTGGGTGGCGGTCACGCGGCGTCGGCCGTGCGGGCGAGGTCGTAGCGCAGCTCGGGGCGGGCCCAGAAGATGCGTCCGGCGGGCCGGACGGTCCCGGTGCGGCGGGCGCCGGTGCGCAGGTAGAACTCCTCGGCGGGCGGGTGGGCGACGACCCGTATCGAGTCGAGGCCGGCGGCGCGCCCCTCGGCGATCATGTGCTCGATGAGCATCCGGCCGATGCCGAGGCCCTGGGCCCGGTCGGCGACGAAGGCGAGGTCGAGCTCGGCCTCGTCGAGGAGCAGGGCGTAGAAGCCGAGCACCCGGTCGTCGGCGTCGACGGCGACGTGGACGGGGTGGTGCTCGATGTACGCCCCGCCGACCTGGTAGCCGTCGACCATGACCGCGTACTCGCCCGCGTAGGCGGAGGAGGTCCGGACGAGCTGGGTGAGCCGCTTGGCGTCGGCGGCGGTGGCGCGCCGGAGGGTGATGTCGGGCATGGCCCGAGTATAGGACCGGAGGGCTGAACCGATCCTTACATTTAGATGTCGGGCGCAGGGACCGCGCCGACGCACTGCGCCACGTCGTCCGGGTCGACCGCGTCCAGCCGGGCCGCGAGGGCGTGCAGCCGGTCGCGCAGTTCCTGGATCTCCGCCAGGTCGAGCCCGGTCGCGGCGGCGATCCCGCGCGGCACCCCGAGGGCCTTCTCCCGCAGCGCGGCCCCCTCCTCGGTGACTCGCACGGTGACGGAGCGCTCGTCCTCGGCGCTGCGCCGCCGCTCGACGTGACCGGCCGCCTCCAGGCGCTTGAGCAGCGGCGAGAGGGTGCCGGAATCGAGGTGCAGCCGCTCCCCGATCCCCTTCACGGGGAGCTCGCCCTGTTCCCAGAGGACCAGCATCACCAGGTACTGGGGGTAGGTGAGCCCGAGCTCCTTGAGCGCGCCCCGGTAGACGCCGTTGAAGGCACGGGTGGCGGCGTGCAGGGAGAAGCAGATCTGGTTGTCGAGCCGGAGGAAGTCCTCGCCGGCGGGTCGGTCGGTGGTGGGTCGGTCCATGGGGTCCAGGGTACGGGAGACGTGCATCACACGCCATTAAGTTGTGCGCAACTTAATGGCACGCTAATAATTGCGGAGGCAGCACGACACACCCCCTCACTGAGGGGCCGAGGAGAGGACTCCCCATGGACGCGATCTACACCGCAGTCGCCACCGCCAACGGCCGAGAGGGCCGCGCCGTCAGCTCCGACGGCCACCTCGACCTCCCCCTCGCCCACCCCGTGGCCCTCGGCGGCAACGGCCAGGGCACCAACCCCGAGCAGCTCTTCGCCGCCGGCTACGCGGCCTGCTTCGCCAGCGCCATGGGCGTCGTGGCCCGCCAGGAGAAGATCGACATCTCCGAGGCCTCCGTCACCGCCGAGGTCTCCATCGGCAAGGACCCCGCCGACGGCGGCTTCGGCCTGGCCGTCATCATGCGCGCCGAGTTCCCCGACCACCTGCAGGGCGAGGCCGGCACCGCCCTCCTGGAGAAGACCCACGCCTTCTGCCCGTACTCGAAGGCCACCCGGGGCAACATCACGGTGGAGCTCGTCGTCGAGTAGCCGGAAGCGAAGCAACCCGGCACTCGGGGTGGCGAAGCGTCAGGCCCGGGCCATACCCTGGGGGGTGGGCGAACGGCGCCCGGACTGACCGTCTCCTTAAGAGGAGTTGGGGCATCGGAGCCGTGACGGGGGGGCTTTTGTTCGATGAGGGCCACGGCGCTTACGCACCGGAATTCGAGCGTGAGCTGGTGGATCAGATGTGCGCGGTGACAGGGCTCGACGCCCCCGGCGGGCGCGATCTGCTCATCAGCATGCTCACGGAACGGTTACCCGAACTGGGCAACGTCCAACGGCACGGCCGGACGCGCCTGGAGGTCCTGGAGATCGTCCGCGCCTGCCTGCGCGAACCGCGCGGACTGCGCGAGCTGCTCGACACCCTGAACGTCTACGACCCCGGGTCCACCCCCGTCCTGCGGATCCGGGAGCTCGTCACCACCGCGCCCCCGCTGCTCGAGGTCCTGCCCGAAGCGGCGGCACGGGACGTACGCGCCCTGCTCGCCCAGGTCCGCCACCTCGACGCCCACGGAACGCTCTACGCGGCGGCCGGCGACGTCACCCTCCCGCCCCGCCCCGTCTCCACCCTGGGCGAGGCCTTCGACTTCCTCAGCCGGGTCAACGCCCGCCCCGACGGTCTGCTCCCGGTGATGGTCCTGGTCGAGCACGTGGCCACGGCGCTCGACGGATCCGACGCCCACCGGCAGACCGCCACGGGCCTGCGCGAATGGAACAACGCCCAGGCCGCCGGTCTCTCCCTGACGACGCAGCTGAAGGCCCTGCGCGCGGACGTCGCCCGCGGCCCGGCGGCACAACCAGCGCCCGCCTGCCTCGTTGTCCAGTTGTGCAGACACGGAATGGATCCGGACCGGTACCTGCTCTCCCACTGGCGCCAGATCCGACCGGGCCCCTGGCGGCCGGAGCGCGGAGAGGACCGGCTCGTGTCCTTGCGCGAGGTCGGCTCCGTGGTGGAACAGCTGGTCGACCAGGCGGAGCAGGACTGGGCCGGGCGTCCCGGCAGGCCGGTGATGGAGTTCGTCCTCCCCGTGCACCTGCTGAACCACCCGATGGAGTGGCTGCCGGTGGCCTCCGACTCGCCCGTCTCGACCGCCCTCTGCCTGAGCTACCCGGTGGTGCTGCGCAGCCTGGAACGCATGCGCAAACCGCAGCTCCACCGACGGTGGCACAACCGCTGGCAGCAGCTCCTGGACAGCTCCGACACCGTCTGCCACTGGGACACGGCCGGCAGCCGCGGTCACGACCCCAGCCAGTGGGCCAGCACGCTCGCCACCGACGAACGCCTGGTCTCCGTCGCCCTCAACGCTCCCCCGCTGCCGGACTCCGGCGGCAGCCGGGCCTCGCTGGAATCGGCCCTGTTCGCCGGGGTACCGATGGCCGTGTGGGACCGCCGCCCGGCGGCGCCCGCCGACTTCCGCAAGCGCGCCAGGAAGCTGTTGAAGGGCAGGGCGATCGAACTTCCGCAGCGCGTCCAGCAGTTACGGCACGAGGCGGCCACCGCCGCCGCGGCACAACGGGACGTCCACGTGGGACGGCACGTCGCGGTTCTCTTCGACGACCCGAACCGCCTCGTCGACTGGTCCGGCTCGCCAGGGGTGGACGCCTGGAACGCGCGCGGCGGACACGACGAAGAGGGGGAATCATGAACGGTGTCCCACACCCGGTCCACGGCGACCGGAACGGAGGCCCCGTCACCAGCCGCAGCTGGTGGATCTACCGAGGCACCGGACAGCCGTTGAGGGACATCCGCCTCGGCGACATCCTGCCGTCGCCCCCCGGCTGGCGGGACTTCGACGGCGGTCCCGTGCTGCCGCCCGTACCGGCCGAGAGCGCCGAGACCGACCGCCGGCTCGGCGCCGTCGGCCGCGCGACCCCCCGGCAGGACCCGCACGACATCGACCTGATCAACACGGCCCTGCTGCTCCGCAGGCCCCTGCTGGTCACCGGCCGGCCCGGCATCGGCAAGTCCACCCTCGCCTACCTCGTGGCCCGCGAGCTGGGCCTGGGCCGCGTCCTCCACTGGGGCATCACGTCGCGCAGCACCCTGCGCTCCGGCCTGTACGAGTACGACGCCATCGGCCGCGCCCAGGCCTCCCTGGGGCGGATCCGGACCGGCGCCCCGGTCACGGGCGCCCCCGTGCCGGCCCAGGCGTCCGGCTCCCCGGACGACGCGTCCCAGCCGCTCCCGCACGTCAGCGGCGATACGGACGACGGCGGAAGCGCCGCGAGGATCGGGGACTTCGTGCGGCTCGGCCCGCTGGGGACCGCGCTCCTGCCCTACGCGCTCCCCCGCGTCCTGCTCATCGACGAGCTGGACAAGAGCGACATCGACCTGCCGAACGACCTCCTGCACGTCCTGGAGAACGGCTCCTACGACATCCCCGAGCTGGTCCGCGCCCGCCACCACGAGGGCCGCGCCCAGGTGTTCACCGACGACCCGGACGGCACGGTCACGGTGACCGACGGGCGGGTGCGGTGCCGGGCGTTCCCGTTCATCGTGATCACCAGCAACGGGGAGCGGCAGTTCCCTCCGGCCTTCCTCCGCCGCTGCGTCCGGCTGAACGTCTCCCCTCCGCGCGAGGACCAGCTCGCCGCCATGATCGCCGCCCACTTCCGCGACCAGGGCGGCCGGCACGACGCCATGATCAAGGCGTTCATGGAGCGCAGCAAGGAGCACGGCGGGCTGGCCACGGACCAGCTGCTGAACGCGATCTTCCTCCGGACGGCGGGCGTGCGGGAGGACGACGAGGCCTGGAGCGAGCTTCTGGACGCCCTCTGGCGTCAACTCTCGGGAGCACCCTGATGGATGACGACGCCCGTTCGCTTCCGGAGGCCTTCGAAGTCGCGGAGGCGCTGTGGCTGCACGCGTACCAGACGCTCGCCGCCCGGCTTCCCCCCTCCACCGAGCCGCCGCGGCCCCGGCCGGTGACCCTGCCCGATCTCCCCGGGCCGCCCGAGAACGGCGAACGGCCGCCGCGGAACGGAACCCCGGACGGCACGCCGCCGGGGCCCGGGCCCGAGGGTCCGGACGGGGTGCCCGGCGGCGTCCGGCCCGAGCCCCCTGCGCGGGGCGACTCGGACCCGCCCCCGCCCCGAAGACCGTCGACGTCCGCCTTCCACCTCGTACAGGAGTTCCGGGACGTGCACGTCCGGGCCGAGCCGCTGCCGGACCTGCGCGACGCGCGGGACATCAGCCGTCGGCTGCGCCCGCTGAAACAGGTGGTCCCCTCCAGGACCGACGTCGAGCTGGACGAGGAGGCCACGGCCGAGCACGCCGCCGAGGCCGGCCTGTGGATGCCCCGGATCCGGTCGGCGGACGAGCGGCGCTTCGACCTGGTGCTCGTCGTGGACGACCACGCGACCATGGCGATCTGGGAGCAGACGATCGCCGAGTTCACCGCCGTGGCCGAGCAGCTGGGGGCCTTCCGTGACGTACGCGTCCGGCGCCTCGGCCTGCGCGGGACCGCCGGGAGCGAGGAGGCCGTGCTGCACAGCCCGTACGGGGACGACGCCGTCGGTGTCCCCGCCGAGCTGGCGGACCGGACCGGCCGGCGCATCATCCTCGTCCTGACCGACGCCCTGGGACCGCTGTGGTCGACCGGGGCGGGCCTGGCGGCCCTGGAGGTCTGGGCGACGGCCGGGCCGACGGCGATGGTGCACCTGCTCTCCCAGCGGGACTGGCACCGCACCGCGCTGACGCCCTGGCGGGTGCGGCTGCGCAGCCCGCGCGCCGGAGCCCGCAACAGCGAACTGTCGGTGTCCTTCCCGCCGGAGGAGCGCGACCCGTTCGACCCACCGCCGGACACCTGGCGGGTGGCCGTCCCGGTACTGGAGCTCACCGCCGAGTGGCTGGGCCGCTGGGCCTCCATGGTGGCCGGCGAGGACTCCGGGCGGCTCGACGCCACCGTCCTGCTCCTCGGCGCACCCGAGCGCGCCGAGCCGGAGGTCGCCGAGCCGCCGCCCCCGCCGGTGCCGTCGGTCCAGGAGCGCCTCCGCCGGTTCCGCAGCCACGCCACCCCCACCGCGTTCCGGCTCGCCACCCATCTGGCCGCCGCGATCCTGGAGCCCGACCTGGTGCGGGACGTGCGGCGCGCCCTCGTGCCGGAGGCGCGGCCGGTCCATGTGGCCGAGCTGTTCCTGAGCGGACTGGTCCAGGAGGCCCCGCCCGAGGAACCGTCGGCCTCCGTCACCCAGGCGGCCCCGCTCGACTTCGTCGACGGGGCGCGCGAGGCGCTGCTGGCCGGCGCGATGCGGGCGGACACCGCGCGGGTGGCGCGCTCGGTGTCCGACTTCTACGGCGCCCGCTCCGAGGCCGCGCGGGGGCTGCACGGCGCCCTGCTCGCCCCGGAGGAGGCACCCGACCCGCCCCTGACGGCGGAGAGCCTCCCCTTCGTGCGCGTCGAACTGGCGATCCTCCGTGCCCTGTCCGGGCCGTACCTGCTCCGGGCCCACCGGATCAGCGCCGCCCTGGCGGGGAGTTCGCCGGGAGGGTCGGTCGCACCGAACACCCCGGCTTTGGTCCACCATATCCGCAATACACCAGAAAATTCCGACACGGGCGGCCTTGCGATGACCGACAGCACTGCCAGTCAGCACCAGCGCGAAGAGGGAGGGACCTTGAACGGGACCCGGATCCAGTCGATTCCGGCCCCGAGTCCCGACGGGCAGTCCAGTGCCCACCCGACCCCGCCAACCGGCACGCCGGTCCCGGGCCCTGCCGTGCCGCAGCCACCCCGGCCGCACAACGCCGTGCCCTCCGTCTGGGGCAACGTCCCCCCGAACAACCCCAACTTCGTGGGCCGGGAGGAACTCCTCGCGCAGGTCCGCGAGCAGCTGCTGACCGGCGACACCTCGGCGGTGCTGCCCCACACGCTGCACGGCATGGGCGGCGTCGGAAAATCGCAGATCGCCATCGAGTACGTCTACCGGTACGCGTCCGACTACGACATCGTCTGGTGGATCCCGTCCGAGCAGCCGACGATGATCCTCACCGCGCTCACCGAACTCGCCCAGCGCATGGGCCTGAACGTGAGCGCCGAGGCCAACCGGGCCGTGCCCGCCGTCCGCGAGGCGCTGCGCCGGGGAGAGCCCTACAGCAGGTGGCTCCTGGTGTTCGACAACGCCGAGAACGTGGAGGCCGTACGCCCCTACTTCCCCACCGGCGGCACCGGGAAGATCCTCATCACCT
This sequence comes from Streptomyces sp. NPDC051921, assembly GCF_040680975.1. Classification (NCBI taxonomy): domain Bacteria; kingdom Bacillati; phylum Actinomycetota; class Actinomycetes; order Kitasatosporales; family Streptomycetaceae; genus Streptomyces; species Streptomyces sp. NPDC051921. Next base: position 80,335 of record NZ_JBFAXU010000008.1, on the reverse strand, counting down.
CCCGGAACCAGGAGTGGGACCGGGTGGCCAGGACGCTGTCCGTGGACGTCTTCACCCGCGAGGAGAGCAAGGCGCTGCTCCGCCGGCGCGCCCGCGACCTGAGCGACGAGGACGCCGACAAGCTCGCCGAGGCCCTGGGCGACCTGCCGCTCGCCATCGAGCAGGCGGCGGCCTGGCAGGCCGTGACCGGGATGGCCGTACCCGACTACCTGCGGCTGATCAACGAGAAGATCGCGGAACTGATGCTCGAACTCGTTCCGTCGCCCGACTACCCCATGTCGGTGGCAGCCGCCTGGGACGTCTCGCTGCGCCAGCTCGAACAGCGCAACCCCGCGGCCCTCCAACTCCTGCAGGTCTGCTCCTTCTTCGCCCCCGAGCCGATCTCGCGCTCCCTGTTCAACAACTCGCGGAGCACCACGATCGCCCCCGAGCTGGACGACGCCCTGCGGACCCCGATCAAGCTCGGCCGGGCCATCCGCGAGATCAACGTCTACGCCCTGGCGCGGATCGAGCACCGGCACGACACCATCCAGCTGCACCGCCTGGTCCAGGCCGTGCTGGTCAACCGCATGTCCCCGCAACAGCAGGCGGACATGCGGCACGGCGCGCACCTGCTGCTCGCCGACGCCAACCCCAACAGCCCCGGCTCGCGCGAGCTCTGGCCCCGCTACCAGTCGCTGCTCCCGCACGTCGTGATGTCACGGGCCGTGGAGTGCGAGTCCCCCTGGGTGCGCGGCCTGATCCGCGGCATGGTCGAGTTCCTCTTCGTCTGGGGAGACCACGCGGGCTCGGCGAAGATGGCCCGCGAGGCGCTGGAGATCTGGACCGAGAAGTTCGGCGAGGAGGACCAGCAGACGCTGGAGATGGCGAAGTGGCTCGCCTTCATGCTGCGCACGCTCGGCGAGTACCAGGAAGCGGCCGCCATGATGCAGCGCACCGCGGACACGTACCTGCGGACCGCGGGCGAGGACGACGAGGGCACCCTCGACGCCCTCATCCAGCTGTGCAGCGGTCTGCGGCTGCGCGCCGAGATGGCCCGGGGCCTGGAGATCAACCGGTCGGTGTACGAGCGCTCCCTGCGGGCCTTCGGCGAGGACGACCCGGCCGCCCTCCGCGCCGCCCACAGCCTGGGCGTCGGCCTGCGCCTGATGGGGCTCTACCGGGAGGCGCGCACGTACGACACGGAGACGGCCCGGCTGCGCGCGCTCAACCTGGGCGAGAACCACTTCGACACCCTGAACACCCTCAGCGGCCTGTCCATCGACATCCGCGAGACCGGCGACTACCTGGAGGGCGCCGCCCACCAGGAGGACGTCTACGCCCGCTACCTCCTCCACTTCGGCGAGGACACCCCGGCCAGCCTCGGCTGCGCCCGCGTCCTCGCGGTGTGCCGCCGCCGCGCCGGCGACCACGCCGGGGCGCTGGAGCTCGGCGAGGCCGTGTGGACGAAGTTCGTGAACCGTTTCGGTCCGGACCACCCCGACGCCGTCGCCTGCGCGGCCAACCTGGTCGTGGACCTGCGGCAGGACGGGCAGCTTCGGCGCTCCCGCGAACTCGGCGAGGCGACCGTCGCGCGGTACGCGGCGAAGCTCGGCGACACCCACCCGTACACGCTGTCGGCCCGCGTCAACCTGGCCATCACCCTGCGCCACCTGGACGACCTCGTCGCCGCCGGGGAGCACATGGCGGCGGCGCTGCCCGGGCTGCGCGAGAACCTGGGCGAGGCGCACATCCTCACCCTGACCGCGGCCCTCGGCACCGCCACCCAGTACGCCGCCGAGGGGCGGCACGCGGAGGCCCTGGAACTGGACGAGCGGACCCTGGAGATCCTGACCCGGGACCACGGCGAGGACCACCCGACCACACTGGCCTGCGCCAACAACAAGGTCCTCGACCTGCGCGCGCTGGACCGCGACACCGAGGCCACGGCGCTGCACATCGACACCTTGGCGCGCTTCCGTCGCCGGCTCGGCGAGGGGCACCCCGCGACGGTGGCCTCCGCGAGCGGACGGCGGGCCGACGTCGACATCGCACCCGTACCGTTCTAGACCGGAGATCCTCCGGGAGCGCCGAAGCGGGAACGCCGAAGCCGGCCGGGTCCAGAGGGGCCCGGCCGGCTTCGGCGTATCCGTCTCTCGATTCTCGTCTCTCGTCTCTCGTCGGGGCGGGGGCCCTACGGGCTCGGGGCCGTCTCTGCGCCTGCGGAGGGCACCGGCGCGGGTTCCTTCCCGGCCCGGACGCCGGCGGGCGGGGCGTCTGCGGGCAGGTCCGGCAGCGCGTCGGCCGGCCGGCGCAGCAGTCGGATCAGCGGCCCGGTGGCGGCCGTGGTCAGCAGTGCCATCACCACCAGCAGGGCGTAGAGCCGGGGGCCGATGATCCCTGCCTGCAGTCCGACGTTGAGCACGATGAGTTCGGTCAGACCGCGGGTGTTGAGCAGGACGCCGATCAGCAGCGAGTCGCGCCAGGGCTGGCGGGCGCCGCGGGCCGAGAGCGTGCCGGCAGCCACCTTGCTCACCACCGCCGCGACGCATATCACCGCCAGGATCAGCAGGTCGGAGGCGTGCAGCCCACCGAGGACGACGGCCATTCCGGAGATCGCGAAGAACATCGGGAGCAGCAGCCCGCCGACGTCCAGCAGCGGTCGCAGCAGGCGGGGGTCCGGTGCGCCGTCGGGGAGGCGGGGCAGGATCACCCCGGCGAGCAGCGCGCCGAAGATGACGTGCAGCCCGAGCGCGTTCGTGGCCCAGGCCGAGGCCAGGGCCAGGGTGACGGCCAGGGGGACCTGGTGGGTCGCCGTGGCGCCCGGCCGGCGCATCCACCGGACCAGCAGGGGCCGTACCGCGAAGAGCATCAGCAGCACGTACAGCACGAGCAGGGCCGCCTTGACCGCCCAGGTCCGCGCCGAGGCGTGTGCGCCGCCGACCAGCACGACGGCGAGGACCGGCCAGCTCAGCGCGTCGATGACACCGGCGGAGGCCATCGCTATCGTGCCCGGTCTGCTGTTGGCCAGCCCTCGGTCCTTGATGATGCTGGCCAGGACGGGAACCGCGGTGATGGAAAGGGCGACGGCCATATAGAGGACGAAAGTGGCGTCCGTCGGCCGCCCCTCGTTCACCGAGGCGAATCCTCCGGGAAAGAGCAGGACGATACCGGCGCCCATCAGCATGGGAATGGCGAAACCGCTGACGGAGACGGCGGTCACGGCACTCTGATGACGCAGGAGCCGCAGGTCGAGTTCATATCCGACGGCGAAGAGGAAGAACACCAGGGCCACCTGCGCCAGCGCCGTCAGAATGGGCTGGATCTCCTTCGGGAAGAGCGTCTCGTGCACCTGCCCGGGCAGCATGCCCAGCAGACTGGGCCCGAGCGCGATGCCCGCGAACAGCTGGCCGATGACTGCCGGTTGGCCGAGTTTGCGGGCCAACCCGCCGAGGGCGTGCGAGGCCGCGATCACCACGGCGAGAGCGGCGACGACGTGCGTGATGACGGAGTCCGTGCTCACCGGCATTCCCCTTCCGGCAAGTGCCGCCCGATGAGGCACAGCCCCTACAGAGTGTAGCTGTCCGCCCGCTAACTGGCCTATCGTGGAAGCCGTTTGGCGTATGCCGACACGGACGGGGGGTCAGCTGTGACAACAGTGCTGTTCGTACACGGCACGGGGGTGCGCGAGCCGGGATTCACCGAATCGGTGGAACGGGTACGGGACGGATTGCGTCCCTTACGGCCCGAAGTCGTCGTCACTCCCTGCTATTGGGGGGGAAGCGCCGGATCGGCGCTGCATTCGAACGGTATTTCCGTACCGGGATACGGGACCGGGCGCGGAGTGCCGGGGACGGGGAGCGCGGGGGCCGCGGAGGCGGACGGCTTCCCGGGCGCGCCGAACGGCGAGCTCGACGAGGACGTCGAGCTCTGGGGTCTCCTCTACCTCGATCCCCTGCTCGAACTCCGCTTCGTCTCGTCGGAGTCCGCCCGCGAGGAGCTGGCGCCGGGTGCGCGCCCACCGGGTGAGGCCCTCGCGTCGGCCGCCCTGTCCCTCTCCGGGGACGCCCCGCTGCGCGGACTCCTCGACGCCGCCGGGATCGGTGACGAGTTCGCCGCCGCCGTGGCGGCCGTCCTCACCGCTCCCGACTGCCGCCGGTTCCTGCGCACCGCCGCCGCGGACACCGCGGCGAGCCTCCTGGCGCGGGCGTTCGTGGCCGAGGCGACACGCCGCCGGACCGAGCGGAACGGCTCGGCTCCGGCCTTCGACGGCACCGCGCGCGACGGGGCGGTGACCCGGATCGTCGCCCTGCTCGGCGGGGATCCGTCCGACGGGACCGGCACGCACCGCGGCCCGGTGACCCGGCGGATCAAGCGGCTGACCGGGCGGCTGGCGCTCGGCCTGGCCTCCGCCCAGGCGGTGAAGCGGCGTTCGGCGCTCACCGACGCGGCGCATCCGGCGGCCGGTGACGTGCTGCTCTACCTGTCCCGGGGCGCCGCGATCCGCGAGACGGTCGCGGCGGCCGTGCGGGCCGCCGAGCCGCCCGTCGTCCTGCTGGCGCACAGCCTCGGCGGCATCGCCTCGCTCGACCTGCTGGTGCTGCGCGAGCTGCCGGAGGTCGAGCTGCTGGTCACCGTCGGCTCGCAGGCGCCGTTCCTCTACGAGCTGGGGGCGCTGCCCAGCCTGGAACACGGCAGCCCGCTGCCCCCGCACGTACCGCGCTGGCTCAACGTGTACGACCGGCGGGACCTGCTCAGTTACGTCGGCGCCGGGATCTTCCCCGGGCGGGTCGACGACGTCGCCGTGGACAGCCGCCAGCCGTTCCCGCTCTCCCACAGCGCCTACTGGAGCAACCCGGAGCTGTACCGCCTCCTCGCGGCGGAGCTGCCGTGACCGGGGCCCGCCCGGACCGGACGTACGCCCTCGTCGTCGGTACGGAGCGCTATGCGGCGGGCCCGTCCTGGGACCTGCCCGGCCCGGCCGCGGACGCCCGCCGCTTCACCGCCTGGCTGCGCGGGCGCGGGGTGCCCGCGGCCCACATCTCGCTGCTGCTCGCTCCGCTGCCCGGCGCGGGCGGGCCGGAGGTCGACGTCCCCGCGGGCACGGCCGGGCGCGAGGCCGTGCAGGAGGTGCTGACGCGCCGGCTTCCGGCCCTCGAGGGCGATCTCCTCTGGGTGTTCTGGGGCGGCCACGGCGTCACCGACCCGCAGGGGCACCGCCGGCTCTTCTACGCCGACGCCGGCCCGGACGACCGGCGGAACCTGGACCTGGACGCCTGGCTGACCGCCTTCACCACCGACCTCGTGCCCGGCTTCCGGCGCCAGGTCTGGCTGGTGGACTCCTGCCAGACCTTCGTCGAGGACCTCGGCTTCACGCGCTCCCTGCCGGCCGAGCTCCCGCCGGGCGGGGACCGCCTGCCGGGCCGGGAGCAGTTCGTCCTGCTGGCCTCGGGGCCGGGGCAGCGGGCGGCCAACGACCCCGTACGGCAGACCGGCGCGTTCTCCCTGGCCGTCCTCGAGGCGCTGGCGGCGGCGGACGGCGGGGCGTGGCCGCCCGACATGAGCGGGATCGCCGACGCCGTCGTCGGCGGGTTCACCGAAGGGGCGCAGCGGCCCACCTCCCTCTACAGCCGGACCTGGGCGGGCGACGAGCGCAGGCTCGACTTCCCTGCCGCCAGCTCCGCCTCCGCCGTACGGCGCCTCGAGGAGCCGGTGTCGGACACAGGGCTGACCGAACTCATCACCCTGCTGGCCGGCTGGCCGAGCATGACGGACCGGGACCATCGGCAACTCGTCCTCGGCATGCTGCCCGCCGCCCTGGCGGGTGCCGTCCCCCGGCTGCAGGCGGCGCGGCCCGACATCATCAGCATCGTGCGCACCTGCCGTCGCCACCCGGGAGGCCTGGCCGCTCTCGTCGAGGCGATCGCCCTGCTCGAACCGGGCTCTCTGGAGCAGGGCGAGTTGGAGAAATGGGCCGCGCGCTGGCTGAGGACGGAACCAGGGGGCGCAACCGCCTGATCACGCCCTTTCGGAACCCCTGAGCCTGCGCCATCATGAAAGGCCAACGGGGTTCAGGGCATGGCAGGGGGATGTCGATGCACACGTCCGACAGCTCAACGGGACACGGGTACACGGGTCCCGCGTACGGGGAGTCCGAGTACGCGGGATCGGACCACGCGGGGTCCGCGTACAGGGGATCCCCTCAGGTCGGATCCGCGTACCCGGGACCCGACGGCACGGGGCCCGAGTACAGGGGATCCGAACCGGTCGATCCCAGCTCGGGGTCCGCGTACCCGGGGCCCGCGTACATGGGATCCGAACTGGTCGATCTCAGCGACGTCCCGCTGTCCGTCATCCGGTCGCAGAGCCCGCGGCTGCATGCCCAGTCGCTGGAGCTGCTGCTCCGTCAGGTCGAGCGTCCCCGGGTCAACTTCGCCGGCGACAGTTCGCCCGGGCGGGCCGACTGACGGCTCTCCGGGAGGAGATCCGTGCAGACCGACGGACGTCACGAGCCCGCCCGTACCGTGCACCATCTCATTCCCACGGCGCACTTCGACGCCCTGGCCGCGGGCCGGGGCGGTCCCGACACGATCCGCTTCCTGCGGACCACCGAGTACAGCAGGCGGCTCCTGCTGCTGCGGGCGCTGCTCGACGAGATCGCCGAGACGCCGGCCGCGCTGGGGCCGCTGCCGTCCGTGGACAGCGCGTGGGACACGCTGACCACGGCACAGGAGCGCGCCCCGGAGGCGTTCCGTGAGCTGCTGCTGCATCCGCAGACCGGCGTCTGGCTGGGGCACGGTCTGCGGCGGCTGCGCCACACGGGCTGGGGTGACGGACCGCTCTGGACCGACCTCGGCCACCTGTTCGCGGTGTGCGCCGTCGCCGCGCTGCGTGCCGGCGTGCCGCTGCGCACGACCGTGCCGCTGCGCGACGGCGCCGCGATGTTCCCCGCCCTCGGGCTCGCCCGGCTGCCGGGACGGCCTCGCTGGGGTACGGCGGACGTGGTGGTCGAGGCGGGCCGGCTGCGGGTCGACCCGTACGGCGCTCGCGTGGGCCCGGCCGGGCCGCTCGCCCCGCTCGCCGGTGACCCGCCGGGCTGGCAGGGCGTGCGGCGGCTGCACGCGTACGCGGCCGGGCGTCCGTTGGACGTCTGGCTGGACGACGTCGATCCGTTCCGGGACCTCAGCGAGCCGCTGCCGCCGGAACGCCTCGGTACGGGCGAGATCGCCCGCTGGCAGGACCGGTTCGGCCGGGCGCTCGCGCTGCTGGAGGACATCGACCCCGAGACGGCGGCGGCCCTTGCGGAGGGCCTGCGCAGCATGACGGCCGTGCAGCCGTCGGCGAGCGGGGCGGTGCTCAGCGCCTCTTCCGGCGACGCCTTCGGCGGCATGCTGACCTCACTGCCGCCGGACCCGGTCACGATGGCCGTCACGCTGGTCCACGAGTTCCAGCACACCAAGCTGGGCGCACTGCTCCACCTGCTGACGCTGGAGGGCGACGGCGGGGCGGAGCGGCACCACGCCCCCTGGCGGGACGACCCCCGCCCACTGAGCGGACTGCTCCAGGGCGCGTACGCGTTCCTGGGCATCACCGAGTTCTGGTCCCGCTACCTGGACCGGGCGCCGCGGGCCGAACGGGCGTCGGCCGAGTTCGAGTTCGCCCTCCGGTGGCGGCAGACGCGGGAGGCGGTCGACGTCCTGGCGGGAGATCCGGCGCTGACCGGCCACGGGCGCCGCTTCCTCCAGGGGATGGCCGCGCGGCTGTCCTCCTTGACGGCCGAGGACCGGGTCGGGCCGGGCATCGACGCCCTGGCCGAGTTCGCCGCCACCGACCACCGCACCGAGTGGCGGGTGCGGCACCTGGTCCCCGCCCCGGACGACGTACGGGCGCTGGCCAGGGCCTTCGTGAGCGGGGCCGCGGCCGACTGCCCCGTCGCCGGGTCCTCGGTCGTCCCCGACCCCACCCGCTGGTCCCACGCCCGTACCGGCCTGATCCAGCGGTTACTCGGTTCGGGCTCCGCGGCCGACCGGCCCGGACCGGCGGTCGGCAGAGGCGGCCCCGCGACCGACCGACCAATACCGCCCACCACCGCGAACCCCGTCGGCGACAGGCCCGAACCGCCCACCACCACGAGCCCCGCCGACGACAGGCCCGAACCGCCCACCACCAGGAGCCCCGCCGGAGGCCGGCCACGGCTCCTCGACGCCGCCGGCCCCCCGGGCGATCGCCCCGATCCGTCCACGGGCACCCGACGCGGGCCCTCCGAGGCCGACCGCGCCCTCGTCACCGGGGACCCGACCGCACCGGACGCCTACGCCCGCCTCCTGGGCTGCGACCCCGAAGCCCCGGACCTGTGGGCCGGACTCGTCCTCGCCCTCGCGGCCACCGACCCCGCCGCCCGCCCGCTGCTCCGCCGCCCTGAGCTCCTGCGGGCCGTCCACCGCGAACTCCGCGCCATCGGCACGTCGGCGGACCCACGCCGGGTGGCCCGCTGGCTGGCCGACGGAACGGCGAGCTGGACGGGTGGCGGGACGGTCGCCGGAACGGGCGGCGGGACGGGCGGCACCGCCTGAGGGAGCGGCGGTCGAACCCCCACCCGCCCCCAATACGTCGGAATTTGAGCGACTTTGTTCGGCACCGGGGATTCGTCTGGCGTACGACGGGCAGTCATGGGACGGCCGCCGGGCGGTGGTTCACGGGCGCTCTCCTTGGGGCGCCCGTCGCCGCCACCGGCGGCACCGCACCCGCACCCACCCGTCCGATCCCACTCCGGAGGACCACTCCCCCATGGCCGACCTCAATCGCCGCCGGTTCCTGCAACTGGCGGGCGGCACCGCCGCGTTCACCATGCTGTCCGACAGCATCGCCCGCGCCGCCTCCATACCCGCGCAGGGCGCGACCGGCACGATCCAGGACATCGAGCACATCGTGGTGCTCATGCAGGAGAATCGTTCCTTCGATCACTATTTCGGTGCGATGAAGGGCGTACGGGGCTTCGGCGACCCGCGCCCGGTGACGCTGCCGAGCGGCAAGTCCGTCTGGAACCAGTCGGACGGCAACAAGGTGACGCTGCCCTTCCGGCCGACCAGCGACAAGCTCGGCATGGAGTACCTCCAGGGCCTCAACCACGACTGGGCGGGCGGCCAGAGCGCCTTCAACAAGGGCAAGTACGACAACTGGGTGCCGGCCAAGACCAAGGCCACGATGGCGCACCTCACCCGCGAGGACATCCCGTTCCACTACGCGCTCGCCGACGCGTTCACCATCTGCGACGCGTACCACTGCTCGTTCATCGGCTCGACCGACCCGAACCGCTACTACATGTGGACCGGTCACACCGGCAACGACGGCGCCGGCGGCGGCCCGGTCCTCAACAACGCCGAGGCGGGCTACGGCTGGACGACCTACCCCGAGCGCCTGCAGGCGGCGGGCGTCTCCTGGAAGATCTACCAGGACATCGGCGACGGCCTGAACGCCGCCGGCTCGTGGGGCTGGATCAACGACGCCTTCCGCGGCAACTACGGCGACAACTCCCTGCTCTACTTCAACAACTACCGCAACGCCCAGCCCGGGAACCCGCTCTACGACAAGGCCCGCACCGGCACCGACGCCAAGGCCGGCGACGGCTACTTCGACATCCTGCGTGCCGACGTGCAGGCCGGCCGGCTCCCGCAGGTGTCCTGGATCGCCGCCCCCGAGGCCTTCTCGGAGCACGCCAACTGGCCGTCCAACTACGGCGCCTGGTACATCGCCCAGGTCCTGGACGCACTGACCTCCAACCCGGACGTGTGGGCGCGTACGGCGCTGTTCATCACGTACGACGAGAACGACGGCTTCTTCGACCACGTGGTCCCGCCGTACGTGCCGGCGTCGGCCTCCCAGGGCCTGTCGACGGTCGCGACGACGCTCGACTACTTCCCGGGCAGGACGGGCTACACGGCGGGCCCGTACGGCCTGGGCCCCCGCGTTCCCATGCTCGTGGTCTCCCCCTGGTCGACCGGCGGCTACACCTGCTCGGAGACCTTCGACCACACGTCCATCATCCGCTTCATGGAGACCCGCTTCGGCGTCCGTGAGCCGCAGATCTCCCCCTGGCGCCGGGCCGTCTGCGGCGACCTGACGTCGGCCTTCGACTTCAGCCGCACCCAGACCCAGCCGGCCGCCCTGCCGCCCACCGCCGGCTACTACCCGCCAGACCGCAACCGCCACCCCGACTTCCTGGCGACGGCCCCGGCCGTGGGCACGATGCCCCGTCAGGAGCCGGGCGCGAAGCCCACCCGCCCGCTGAAGTACGCCCCGTACGTGGACGGCGCCGCGGACACCACCGCCGGCACCTTCCGCCTCACCTTCAGCGGCGGCCCGTCGGCGGGCGCCCAGTTCTACATCACCTCGGCCAACCGCACGGACGCGCCGTGGACGTACACGACCGAGGCCGGCAAGACGATCACGGACACCTGGAACACGAAGTACAGCAAGGGCGTGACGGACCTCACGGTGCACGGCCCCAACGGCTTCCTGCGCCGCTTCCGCTCCCCCGGCAAGACGGGCGTCCCGGAGGTCCGGGCCCGCCACGACGCGGCGACGGGGAACCTGGACCTGACCTTCACCAATGCGGGCGACACGACGACGGTGACGGTCACCAACGCCTACGGCGGCACACCGACGACCGTCTCGGTCCCGAAGGGCGCGACGACCACCCACACCGTCGCCCTCACGTCCTCGTCCCGCTGGTACGACGTGACCGTCACGGCCGCTTCCACGACGGACTACCTGCGCCGCCTCGCGGGCCACGTGGAGACGGGCACGGCGGGCGTGACGGACCCGGGAATTCTCACCTACTGACGCCCCGTCAACGTCGCGCAATAAGCGAATATTCCCCCCTCTTCGTGGATGTCATTCCCGACAAAACCGCTGGTCAGGCAGCTTCGCTGACTGTAGAGTGCCGCCCGATATCCACGAAGAGGGGGGCTCTCAAGTGAGATCAGGCGGAAGAAATCCGCATTTCGGGAAACGATGGAGACAAAGCGTTTCCCTGTCGCTCGTGGCCGGCCTGACGGCCGCCGGCATCGTCGCCACGCCGTTCACGGTCGTCGCCTCCGCGACGACCTCCGACCCCGTGGCCGACGGCGCGATCAGCGAAGAGGACTTCGCACTCGAGCAGGCCAGGGTGAGCGGACAGCCGTACGAACTGGAGTCGGCCCGCACCGAGACCACGGACACCTGGGCGCTCCCGGACGGCAGTTGGTCGGTGAAGCGGCACGGGACCGCGGTGCGCGTGCTGCGGAACGACGTGTGGATCCCCACCGATCCCACCCTGGTACGCGGCACCGACGGTTCCGTGCGGCCGAAGGCCTCGCTGGTCGACGTCACGTTCTCCGGGGGCGGTACCGCACCGCTGCTCTCCGGCGTGAAGGAGGGCCGCAAGCTCACGCTCAACTGGCCCACGGCGCTGCCGGAACCCACGCTCGCGGAGAACGTGGCGACCTACCCCGAGGTGCTGCCGGGCGTCGACCTCCAACTCAAGGCCGAGGTCGAGGGCTTCTCCCAGCTGCTGGTGGTCAAGACCGCCGAGGCGGCGCAGAACCCGGCCCTGGAAAGCCTGAAGTTGAAGTTCGGCACGGTCGGACTCAACGTCGCCAAGGACGCGGAGACCGGCAGCATCACCGCGACCGATCCCGCGGGACAGGCCGTCTTCACGAGCCCGTCCCCGCTGATGTGGGACTCCAGCACCGCCAGCAGTGCCACGCAGCCGGCCGGCGCCTCGGCCATGCTCGCCACGGCCGAGGACACCCCGTCCGAGCCTCCGGCTCCGTCGGACACGTTCGAGCCGCCGCCGGGCTCGAACGACGCCGCCATGCAGACGACCGTCTCCGGCGACACCCTGGAGATCAAGCCGGACCAGGCGCTCCTGGACGAGGCCACCACCGAGTACCCCGTCTACATCGACCCGTCCTGGGCGTGGGGCGAGCGGCAGAACTGGACGCGGGTCTACAAGAAGTACCCCGGCACCTCGTTCTGGAACTCCACGGATCCGATCCGGGTCGGCTACGAGGCCCAGACCGGCGGCAGCGACCGGATCTCCCGGTCCTTCCTCCAGCTCGACACGAGCGACGTCATGGGCGCCGACGTGAAGCGGGCCACGTTCCGGATCAAGAACATCTGGTCGTGGTCCTGCCAGGCCAGTCCGGTGCAGCTGTGGCACACCCAGGACATCACGTCGAAGACGAACTGGGGCAACCAGCCGAACCAGATCAGCCAGCTGGACACGGTCAACGACGCCAAGGGCTGGAGCAAGGACTGCGCGGCGGGGAACCTCGAGTTCGACCTGACCGCCAAGGTCCGCACCCGCGCGAAGGAGGGCCCCAAGGGCCAGGGCAAGGCAAGCATCACGCTCGGGCTCTACGCCGAGGACGAGACGGACACGTACGGCTGGAAGAAGTTCGACCCCAAGACGGCCACGCTCGAGATCGTCTACAACAACCCGCCGAAGCGCCCGTTCAACCTGGGGACCTTCCCCAAGACCGACTGCGCGACGGGCGGCACGATCGGCAACACGCGGGTCAGCCTCCATGCCACGACCGACGACAAGAACGCGGGCAACCTGAAGGCGGAGTTCCGGCTCTACAAGGCCGGCAGCAGCACCCCGGTCGCGACCGAGACGCTGCCCGCCCTGAAGGGCAAGGTCACGACCTGGCCCGTCCCGGACATCCTCGTGCCGACCGGTGACTACACCTGGAACGTGGTCGCGCGCGACCAGGACGGCGCGCTCTCCCCGGTGTCGCCGACCTGCAAGTTCTCCGTCGACCGTACGCGGCCCAGCTTCCCGCCCACCATCACGTCCGCCCAGTTCCCCAACGGCGAGAAGGGCTGGCCCGCCTCCGGCACGGGCAAGGCCCGCAGCACCGGTGACTTCGTCTTCGGCCCGAACACGGTCCCGGACGTCGCCCAGTACCACTACTGGACCGACACCGACCCGGAGGTCACCCCGGTCTCGCCGGGCGTGCCGGTGAAGATCACTCCGCCGAGCTACGGCCCGCACTTCGTGTACGCCTTCAGCATCGACAAGGCCGGCAACCGTTCGGACACCGCGACGTACATCTACTACGCGTCCCGGTCGGCCGAGCGGGACAAGCCGTACGACCTGAACGGTGACGGCTCGCGCGACATCTGGGCCGTCGACGGGAACGGCACCCTGCTGACCTACGCCAGCCAGGGCAACGGCGAGTTCAACAACGCCACCAACGGCGGCGGCTCGTTCGCCGACAAGCAGGTCACCACCTTCGGCGACTGGGGCCAGGACGGCTACAACGACCTCGTGAGCCTGGAGTACAGCGAGGTCGACAAGAAGAAGAAGATCTGGGTCTACCCCAACAACGGGCTCGGCCGGATCGACCCGGACCGGCGCGTGGAGCTGCAGGTCACCTGTCCCGTCAAGGACGAGATCTCCGACGAGATGGGCTGCCCCGGCGAAGCCACCTGGAGCGGCGACGACCACTGGTACAACGCCGACCAGCTCGCCTCGCCGGGTGACATCAACGGTGACAAGCAGCCCGACCTGCTCGTCAAGCAGGGCAAGCTGCTGTGGGCCTACTACGGCAACCGTGCCACGAACGACCTCGACCTGGGCTTCACCAAGTCGCCGAGCCTGGTCGGCGGCACGGACTGGGACAAGTTCACCGTCATCACCCCGGGTGACGTCACCGGCGACGGCCTGCCGGACCTGTGGCTGCGCGACGACGCCAACGGCGACATCCTGACCGCCTGGGCCAAGAAGGCTCCCGACGGCTCGGTGGACACGGCCACCTGGGGCCTGCCCGGCTCGCGGTGGAAGATCGGCGGCGGTGTCACCAAGGCGGCCTACCCCGTGATCGGTTCGGTCGGCGACATGACCGTCGACCCGGCCGAGGACACCTGGCCCGACCTGTGGGCCCGCAAGGCCTCGGACAACACCCTGATCGGCTGGCGCGGCCAGGCCCCGGACGCGGTGACGGGCATCCAGTTCGCACCGCGCTTCACCATCGACGGTGTGACCGGCGGCGCGTACATCCCGTCCGGCACCACCATCGAGTCCGGCAAGTCCTACAGCTCCAACTCCGCCACGCTCACCATGCAGACCGACGGCAACCTCGTCGTCACGTCCAAGGCGGGCAAGGCCCTGTGGAGCTCGGGCACCGCCGGCAAGATCGGCGCCAAGGCCGTCATGCAGAGCAACGGCAACCTCGTCGTCTACAGCGCGGACGGCGCCACCGCGCTGTGGCAGTCGCACACGACCGCTCCGGACGGCTACGCGCTCCTGCAGGACCGCGGCAGCCTCGTCATCTACAACGCGGCGGGCCAGTCCAAGTGGTCGACGAACACGGTGGTCCGTCACGACTACGACGGCGACGGACGCAGCGACATGGGTGCGTGGTACCTCGCGCCCGACGGCAAGTCGTCGCTGAACTCCTTCCTGACCAACTCGGACGGCTCCTTCCGCGCACCGCTGAAGTCCTACGAGTCCATGGCGGGAAGCTGGAACGTCACGAGGATGCAGTTCGCCACCGGCGACTACAACGGTGACGGACGCGGCGACATGGCCGCCCTGTACGACTACGGCGACGGCGTCGTGAAGCTCTTCACCGCACTGGGCAAGGCGGGCGGGGGATTCAACAACCCCTTCGCATCCTGGTCCTCGGGCAAGGGCGGCTTCTACTCCTCGTCGATGACCCTGCAGTCGGGCGACTTCAACGGCGACGGCCGGGACGACCTGATGGCCTGGTACTCGTACTGGTCCGGGAACGACACGCTCTTCACCTTCACGTCGAACGTGCAGGGCGGCTTCAACGCCCCGTTCTCCTCGTACCAGCTCCAGGCCGGATGGTGGGACGTCAACCAGAGCCAGTTCGCCACCGGCGACTTCAACGGTGACGGCCGGGACGACCTGGCGGCCCTCTACGGGTACTCCGACGGCAAGCTGAAGATGCACACGTTCCTGGCCCTGCCCAACGGCGGGTTCCAGGGGTCCGTCACCTCCTGGGCCGGCGACGCCACCACCTGGGGCAGCTTCGGCCGCACCAAGCTGCACGCCGGTGACTTCAACGGCGACGGCATCGACGACGCCCTGTTCTGGTACGACTACGCCGATGGCCACGACGCCATGTTCACCCTCCCCGGCTCCTCGGCGAGGGACGGCAAGTTCGGTTCCTCGACCAAGGGCTTCGAGTCGGCGAGCGGCAACTGGACCTACGGCCAGATGAAGATCGTGCCCGGCGACTACGACGGTGACGGCCGGGACGACATGGGCAACATGTACGGCTACGCCGACGGCAAGGTCGGTATGTGGACCCACATCTCCACGTCTGCGGGCGGCTTCAACCCGGGCAAGCCCGGCTGGACCGAGCCGACCAACTGGGTCTGGTCGCGGGGCACCTTCCTGCGCCCGTACAACCCGTCCAACTAGCCACACGGCGAAGAACGGCGAGGCCCGGGGCGGAACACGCCCCGGGCCTCGTCCCGTCCGCACGTGCGCGGGCACGCGACCGAGCACGCCTCCGTCCGCGAGCGAGCCGGGTGCACGACCGTCCGGTGCGCAGAGCACGATGAGTACGCGGACTCATGTGCGCTTCCTCGCCGTGGGGTTGGCTCGTCCCATGCAGATGAACGAACCCGACGCACCGGTGACCGGAGGCTGGGTCGCCCCGCTCGTCTCGACCCTGTTCACCCTCCCCATGGGCCTCATCGCCCTGTTCTTCGCCGGGCTGTCCCCGATGGCCTGCGACTCCTGCAACGGGGCGGACGCCGACCGGTTCGACGCCAGCTTCGAGCTGGCCTTCCCGATCTTCGCCGTGGGCCTCCTCGTCTCCCTCGCCCTGCTGATCACCAGCTGGGCCCTCCCCCGCCGCGCCCGCCACCGCGCCCGCCGCGCGGGCTTCGCCCTCGCCGCGCCCCTGACGGTCGTCCTCGCGACGGTGGTCTTCGCGGGCCTGCTGCAGACGCCGTGAGGGCCAGGGGGGCGCCGAGGAACGTCTGCGGCGTTCGCGCGAGAAACTCCTGCGGCGTCCGGGTGACGTCGGCGTGTCGCTCCTATGACTCGGATCACAGCGGGTGCACCGTGGAGGACGAAAAAAGCCCGCACCCCCAGGCAAAACCTTCCTGCGGGTGCGGGCAGTGGTGGGGCGGGTGGGACTCGAACCCACGGCCGACGGATTATGAGTCCGCTGCTCTAACCGGCTGAGCTACCGCCCCGAACACCACGGCGCGTACAAGTGTGCGCGCCGTCTGCCGCAGCATAGCCGCTCATACGATCTCCTGCTCCGGATGGTCGGCCATGCTCGATCAAGAAGACTCCGGGAGCGGGTGGCCGGTTCCACCGGAAACGAAAAAGGACCCCGAAGGGTCCTCTTCCGTGTGGCTCCCCCGGCTGGACTCGAACCAGCAACCCTCCGGTTAACAGCCGAATGCTCTGCCAATTGAGCTACAGGGGATCGCGCTCCCCCGACTGGACTCGAACCAGTAACCTGCCGGTTAACAGCCGGCTGCTCTGCCAATTGAGCTACAGGGGATTGCTGCGTTGCGACGAACGGTCCCACCTCCGGCCTTGCCGGGGGGCGGGCGCTCGCTGCGAGACATAGATTAGCGCAAGCAGGGGGGTGCTCCGCCAATCGGTATCCCCAGGGCGCTCCACGGAAGGATCGCAGCGTGCGCAAGCTGATCTTCATCGGCGGCCTTGCCCTCGGTTTCGTCATCGGGACACGGGCCGGACGAGAGTGGTACGAGCGGATGAAGAAGGGGGCCCAGCGGGTCGCCGAGAACCCCGCCGTGCGCAACGCGGCCGAGACCGCCGCCCACTCCGGGCGGCAGGCGGCCGGGAAAGCCATGCACGCCGTCGGGGACCAGGCCCACAGGATCCGCGCCCGGCGCGATCACAACGGGCAGTACGGACCCGCCGGCAAGTACGAGGAGGACTGGGGCACCAGCAACACCTGACCTCGCGAACGCCCGAAGTACGGCAGAATCATGTGCCATGGGGATAGTCGCCGGTCTGGACAGCTCTTCGGACTCCACTCGCATCGTCGTCTGTGACGCCGACACGGGCGCCGTACTGCGGCAGGGCCATGCCCCGCACCCGATCGAGCCCAGGTCCACCGACGTCGACCCGCAGGCCTGGCTGCTCTCCCTCGGGGAGGCCGCGACCGGCGGGCTGCTCGAAGGGGTGCAGGCGATCGGCGTGTCCGCCCAGGGACACGCCCTCGTGCCCCTCGACGCCCAGGGCGGGCTCGTCCGGCCCGCCCTCGTCGGCAACGACAAGCGCGCCCAGGTCGCCGCGGCCGATCTGGTCGAGAGCCTCGGCGGGCGGCAGGCGTGGGCCGAGGCGGTCGGGACCGTACCGGCCGCCGGTCTGCCCGTCGCCAAGCTCCGCTGGCTCGCCCGCACCGAGCCCGAGCACGCCCAGCGCGTCGCGATGATCCTCCAGCCGCACGACTGGCTGGTCTGGCAGCTGCTCGGCCGCCCCGCGCGCCGCACCACCGATCGCGGAGCCGCCTCCGGGACGGGGTACTGGTCGGCGCGGAACGGGGCCTACCGGCCCGATCTCGTCGAGCTCGCCCTCGGGCACCAGGCCGTGCTCCCCGAGGTCCTGGCACCCGCCGAGGCCGCCGGCACGACCCCCGAGGGGCTGCTGATCTCCGCCGGTACGGGAGAGACGATGGCGGCCGCCCTCGGGCTCGGGCTCGGCATCGGCGACGCCGTGGTCTCCCTCGGCGCCTCCGGCTCCGTCATGGCCGTCCACCACGAGGCCCTCGCCGACCCGGCCGGCATGATCACCTCCTTCGCCGACGCCACGGGCATGCACCTCCCGGTCGTCCACACCTCGAACGCGGTACGGGCCCTGCGCGGGACGGCCGAGATGCTCGGCGTCGAGTCCCTGGAGGAGCTGTCCGCGCTGGCGCTGAAGTCGACGCCCGGCTCCTCCGGGCTCGTCCTGCTGCCCTACCTCGAGGGTGAGCGGACGCCGCAGCTGCCGCACACCGCCGGCACCCTCTCCGGGCTGCGCCGCGAGTCGATGAAGCCCGAGCACCTCGCCCGGGCGTCGTTCGAGGGCATGCTCTGCTCGCTCGCCGACGCCATGGACGTGCTGCGCGGGCGGGGCGTCGAGGTGCGGCGGGTCTTCCTGCTCGGTGCGGCGGCCGGGCTGCCCGCCGTCCAGGCCATCGCGCCCACCGTCTTCGGCGCGCAGGTCGTCGTGCCCCAGCCGGCCGACTACGCGGCGCTCGGCGCCGCCCGCCAGGCCGCCTGGGCGCTCGGGGTCTCCCAGGGCACGCTCTCCCCGGCCGTTCCCCCGGCCTGGCAGGGCGCCGCCGCCCAGGTCTTCGAGCCGGGCGAGGAACTGGCCGTCGGCCAGGCCGTGCGGCAGCAGTACACCGCGACCCGGGACCAGATCCACCCCGGGGCGTTCGCTTCCTGAGCCCCGGCCGCCGGTCCTCGGCGCGGGTTCGTAAAGACTTGCCCAGGGCTCTGCACCGGCCCACAAACGAGTCGTAACGACTCGGGAGCGCGGGCGATAGTAGAACCCGTGCTCATAAGACTTCTCCGGACCCACCTCAGGCCCTACAGGAAACCCATCGGACTGCTGGTGCTGCTGCAGCTGCTGCAGACCAGCGCCACCCTCTATCTGCCGACCCTGAACGCGGACATCATCGACAACGGTGTCGTGAACGGGGACACCGGTTACATCCTGCGGTTCGGCGCGCTGATGATCGGCGTGTCCGTGATCCAGGTCGTCTGCAACATCGGGGCCGTGTACTTCGGGGCACGGACCGCCTCCGCGCTCGGTCGGGACGTCCGGGCGGCGGTCTTCGAGCGGGTGCAGTCCTTCTCGGCCCGGGAGGTCGGGCACTTCGGCGCGCCGTCGCTGATCACCCGGACGACCAACGACGTGCAGCAGGTCCAGATGCTGGCCCTGATGGCGTTCACCCTGATGGTCTCCGCGCCGATCATGTGCGTCGGCGGCATCGTCATGGCGCTCAGCCTGGACGTGCCGCTGTCGGCGGTGCTGATCGCGGTGGTGCCGGTGCTCGGCATCGCGGTCTCGCTGATCGTCCGGAAGATGCGGCCGCTGTTCCGGACCATGCAGACGCGACTCGACACGGTCAACCGGGTGCTGCGCGAGCAGATCACCGGCAACCGGGTCATCCGCGCCTTCGTCCGGGACGACTACGAGCGCGAGCGGTTCAAGGGGTCCAACACCGAGCTGACCGACGTGTCGATGGCCACCGGCCGGCTGATGGCGCTGATGTTCCCGACCGTCATGACGGTCGTGAACGTGTCGTCGATCGCCGTCGTCTGGTTCGGCGCGCACCGCATCGACAGCAACGACATGGAGATCGGCGCGCTGACGGCCTTCCTCGCGTATCTGATGCAGATCGTGATGGCCGTGATGATGGCCACCTTCATGTTCATGATGGTGCCGCGGGCCGAGGTGTGCGCCGAGCGCATCGAGGAGGTGCTCGGCACCGAGTCCAGCGTCGTGCCGCCGGCCGAGCCGGTCGGCACCCTCGCTCAGCGCGGGCATCTGGAGGTCAGGAGCGCGGACTTCCGGTACCCGGGCGCCGAGGAGTCGGTGCTGCGGGACATCCGGTTGGTCGCCCGGCCGGGCGAGACCACCGCGATCATCGGTTCGACCGGCAGCGGCAAGTCGACGCTGCTCGGCCTGGTGCCGCGGCTCTTCGACGTGACCGAGGGCGAGGTGCTCGTCGACGGCGTGGACGTGCGGAGGCTGGAGCCCGCGCTGATGGCGCGGACGGTCGGGCTCGTGCCGCAGAAGCCGTACCTGTTCTCCGGGACGGTCGCGACCAACCTGCGGTACGGGAACCCCGACGCGACCGACGAGGAGCTGTGGCACGCCCTGGAGGTGGCGCAGGCCAAGGACTTCGTGTCGAAGCTGGAGGGCGGGCTCAACGCCCCCATCGCCCAGGGCGGCACGAACGTGTCGGGCGGGCAGCGGCAGCGGCTCGCGATCGCCCGCACGCTGGTGCAGAAGCCGGAGATCTACCTCTTCGACGACTCGTTCTCCGCGCTCGACTACGAGACGGACGCCCTGCTGCGGGCCGCGCTCGCCGAGGAGACGTCCGACTCGACGGTGGTGATCGTCGCCCAGCGGGTGTCGACCATCCGCGACGCCGACCGGATCGTCGTCCTCGACGAGGGCCGGGTCGTGGGCACCGGGCGGCATCACGAGCTGATGGCGGAGAACGAGACGTACCGGGAGATCGTGCTCTCCCAGCTGACCGAGGCGGAGGCAGCCTGATGGCCGGTCCACGTATGCCGATGGCCGGGGGCGGCCCGGACTCGAAGTCGATGGACTTCAAGGGCTCGGGCAAGCGGCTGCTGAAGCAGCTGGCGCCGGAGCGGAGCTCGCTCTGGGTGATGCTGATCGCCGGCGTGCTCTCGGTCGCGGCCTCGGTGGTCGGGCCGAAGATCCTCGGCCGGGCGACCGACCTGGTCTTCGCGGGTGTGGTCGGACGTCAGATGCCCGAGGGCAGCACGAAGCAGCAGGCCCTGGACGCCCTGCGCGCCGAGGGCGACGGCGGGATGGCGGACATGCTGGCCGGGGTGGACTTCACTCCGGGCCAGGGCATCGACTTCTCCGCGGTCGGCGAGGTCCTGGGTCTGGCGCTGGGCGTGTACGTGCTCGCGGGCCTGCTCATGCTGGTCTCGACGCGCATGTCGATCAAGGTGATCAACCGGACGGTCTTCCGGATGCGCGAGGACGTCCAGGCGAAGCTGGCGCGGCTCCCCCTGTCGTACTTCGACAAGGCCAAGCGCGGCGAGGTGCTGTCCCGGGCGACCAACGACATCGACAACATCTCGCAGACCCTCCAGCAGTCGATGGGCCAGCTGATCAACTCGCTGCTCACGATCGTCGGCGTGCTCGCGATGATGTTCTGGATCTCGCCGCTGCTCGCCCTGGTGGCGCTGGTCACGGTGCCGCTGTCGGTGGTCGTGGCGACGCGGATCGGCAAGCGCTCGCAGCCGCATTTCGTGCAGCAGTGGAAGTCCACGGGGCGGCTCAACGCGCACGTCGAGGAGATGTACTCCGGCCACACGCTGGTGAAGGTCTTCGGTCGGCAGGAGGAGTCCGCGAAGGACTTCCACGAGCAGAACGAGGCGCTGTACGAGGCCGGGTTCAAGGCCCAGTTCAACAGCGGCGTCATGCAGCCGGTGATGTTCTTCGTCTCGAACCTGAACTACGTCCTGGTGGCCGTGGTCGGCGGTCTGCGGGTGGCGACCGGCAGCCTGTCCATCGGTGACGTGCAGGCCTTCATCCAGTACTCCCGGCAGTTCTCGATGCCGCTGACGCAGGTCGCCTCGATGGCGAACCTGGTGCAGTCCGGCGTCGCCTCCGCCGAGCGCATCTTCGAGCTGCTCGACGCGGAGGAGCAGGAGCCGGACGCGCCGAAGAGCGAGCGGCCGGTGGACCTCAAGGGCAAGGTCGCCCTGGAGGGGGTGGCCTTCCGCTACGAGGAGGACAAGCCGCTCATCGAGGACCTGTCGCTCGCGGTGGAGCCGGGGCACACGGTCGCGATCGTCGGCCCGACGGGTGCCGGCAAGACCACCCTGGTGAACCTGCTCATGCGGTTCTACGAGGTGACCGGCGGGCGGATCACCCTCGACGGCGTCGACATCGCGAGGATGTCCCGCGAGGACCTGCGCTCCGGCATCGGCATGGTCCTCCAGGACACCTGGCTCTTCGGCGGCACCATCGCCGACAACATCGCCTACGGGGCGACGCGCGAGGTGAGCCGGACGGAGATCGAGGAGGCGGCGAGGGCCGCGCACGCGGACCGCTTCATCCGCACCCTGCCGGAGGGCTACGACACGGTCATCGACGACGAGGGCGCGGGCGTCAGCGCGGGCGAGAAGCAGCTGATCACCATCGCGCGGGCGTTCCTGTCCGACCCGGTGATCCTGGTCCTGGACGAGGCCACCAGCTCGGTCGACACCCGCACCGAGGTGCTGATCCAGAAGGCGATGGCCCGACTCGCCCACGGGCGCACGTCGTTCGTGATCGCGCACCGCCTCTCCACCATCCGGGACGCGGACGTGATCCTGGTGATGGAGAACGGCTCGATCGTCGAACAGGGCACGCACGAGGAGCTGTTGGGCTCGAACGGCGCCTATGCCCGGCTGTACGCGGCGCAGTTCGCGCAGGCCGTGGCCGAAGTGGACTGATCGGCGGCCACGTCGCCGATCGTCCGCCGGCCGACCCATGCCGCGTCATGTGCGGCGTGGGTCGGGTGCCCGGGGCGCCGCCTAGTCGAGGTAGCCGCGCAGCTGGTCGGCGTAGGCGTGGTCCCGCAGCTTGTTGAGGGTCTTGGACTCGATCTGGCGGATGCGTTCGCGCGTCACGCCGAAGAGCTGTCCGATCTCCTCCAGGGTGCGGGGCCGGCCGTCGTCGAGGCCGTAGCGCAGTTGGACGACCTTGCGTTCGCGTTCGCCGAGGGTGGAGAGCACGGCCTCCAGGTGTTCGCGCAGCAGCAGGAAGGCGGCGGACTCGACGGGGGACGCGGCGTCGCCGTCCTCGATGAGGTCACCGAGGGCGACGTCCTCCTCCTCGCCGACGGGGGCGTGCAGCGAGACCGGCTCCTGGGCGAGCCGCAGCACCTCGCCGACCCGTTCGGGCGCCAGGTCGAGCTGGGCGGCGACCTCTTCGGCGGTGGGTTCGTAGCCGCGCTCCTGGAGCATCCGGCGCTGGACGCGGACGACCCGGTTGATGAGTTCGACGACGTGGACGGGGACGCGGATGGTCCGGGCCTGGTCGGCGAGGGCCCGGGACATGGCCTGGCGGATCCACCAGGTCGCGTAGGTGGAGAACTTGTAGCCGCGCGCGTAGTCGAACTTCTCCACGGCCCTGATGAGGCCGAGGTTGCCCTCCTGGACGAGGTCGAGCATGGTCAGGCCGCGGCCCACGTAGCGTTTGGCGACGGAGACGACGAGCCGCAGGTTCGCCTCGATGAGCTTGCGCTTGGCGATCCGGCCGAGCACCACGAGCCGGTCCAGGTCGAGCGCCAACCGGGTGTCCAGGTCGGGGGTGTTGGCGAGTTTCTCCTCGGCGAAGAGGCCGGCCTCGACGCGCCGGGCGAGCTCGACCTCCTCCGCCGCTGTGAGCAGCGGGACCCGGCCTATCTCGCGCAGGTACTGGCGGAACAGGTCGGACGAGGGCCCGTTGCCGCCGAGGTCGGCGCGACGGCGCCGGTCGGGGACTTCCTGGACTTCGGGCTCCGGCTCGCGTTCCGGCTCCGGTTCTTCCTCCACGGCCACCAGCTCCACCGGCGAGGGCTCGGACAGGGCGAGGGTCTGGGTCTGGGTCTGCACGGGGGGCGACCTCCAGGGCGGGTGATCGCTGCCGGTTCGGGGGCGTAGGGGCAGCGGGACGGCACCGTGACCCAGTGTGGGGTACGACACATCACTGCCACGAGGGGCGTGCGGTGACTTTTTGAGTCCGTCGCGTGACCGAACGTATGCCGGACCGATGTCAGAGGGCCGCGGCCCCGTGGTTGCGCAGGGACTGGCCGTACTGGGTGAGCACCCACAGTTCGTTCTGGACGGCCGCGAGCTGGGCCGGGTCGCCGTGGGCGCCGAGGCGGGCCAGGGTGCCCTGCACGTCGCGGATGCGGCGGTCGACGGCGCGGAGGCGGACGGTGACGAGCTGGTCGCCCGCGTAGGCCTCGTCGACGTTCTTGGCGAAGATCGCCTCGACGGCGAGTTCGGTGACGAGGGCGCGGACGGTGTCGTCGGGTGCGGCCTCGCGGACCGCGTCGAGGTAGTCGGCGGGGGCTCCGGTGGCGCCGCCGGCGTCCTGGACGCACTGGCGGACGGCCGCGTAGGGCGGGGCGGTGAACTCGTCGACCCCGTAGGCGTCGAAGGCCGGGGAGACCAGTTCGGGGTGTTGGAGGGCGAGCTTGAGGAGCTCGCGCTCGGTGCGGTGGGCGGGGCTGCGCAGGTTGAGCGCGGGCCCGGCGGGGGCGGTGGGCGCCTGGATCTGTCCGACGTCGTGGCGGCGCCGCTCGGGGCCTCCGGGCGCGGCCTGGCCGCGGCCGCCGCGGTCGCGCTGCCAGCGGGCGATCTGGCCGACGCGCTGGACGACGAAGCGCTCGTCGAGGATGCCGACCATGCCCGCGAGCTGGACGGCGACCTCGTGCTGCGAGGCCAGGTTCTTGATCTTCGCGACGATCGGGGCGGCCTCGTCGAGGGCGGCGGCCCGGCCGGCCGGGGTCTCCAGGTCGTAGCGGCCGACGATGTGGCGCAGCGCGAACTCGAAGAGCGGGGTACGGGGCTCGACCAGGTCGGCGACGGCCTCGTCGCCCTTCGCGAGGCGCAGCTCGCAGGGGTCCATGCCGTCGGGGGCGATGGCGATGTAGGTCTCGGCGGCGAACTTCTGGTCGTCCTCGAAGGCGCGCAGGGCGGCCTTCTGGCCGGCGGCGTCGCCGTCGAAGGTGAAGATCACCCGGGCCGAGCCGTTGTCCATGAGGAGGCGGCGCAGGATCTTGATGTGCTCGCCGCCGAAGGCGGTGCCGCAGGTCGCGATGGCGGTCGTCACGCCGGCCAGGTGGCAGGCCATGACGTCGGTGTAGCCCTCGACGACGACGGCGCGGCTGACCTTGGCGATGTCCTTCTTGGCCAGGTCGATGCCGTAGAGCACCTGGGACTTCTTGTAGATCGGCGTCTCGGGGGTGTTGAGGTACTTGGGCCCGTTGTCGTCCTCGCGGAGCCGGCGGGCGCCGAAGCCGACGACATCGCCGCCGACGTCCTTGATCGGCCACATGAGCCGGCCGCGGAAGCGGTCGATGGGGCCGCGGCGGCCGTCCTGGGAGAGGCCGGAGAGGATCAGTTCGCGGTCGGAGAAGCCCTTGCCGCGCAGGAAGCGGGTGAGGTGGTCCCAGCCGGCCGGCGAGTAGCCGACGCCGAAGTGCTCGGCGGCGGCCTGGTCGAAGCCGCGCTCGGCGAGGAACTTCCGGCCGATCTCGGCCTCGGCGGAGCCGAGTTGGTCGGCGTAGAACTGGGCGGCGACCTTGTGCGCCTCGACCAGGCGGGTGCGTTCGCCTCGCTGGTGGCCGGGGTTGTAGCCGCCTTCTTCGTAGCGCAGGGTGATGCCCGCCTTGGCGGCGAGGCGCTCGACCGTCTCCGAGAAGGAGAGGTGGTCGATCTTCATCACGAAGGCGATGGTGTCGCCGCCCTCCTGGCAGCCGAAGCAGTGGAAGAGTCCCTTGCTGGGGCTGACCTGGAAGGAGGGCGACTTCTCGTCGTGGAAGGGGCAGAGTCCCTTCAGGTTGCCGCCGCCCGCGTTGCGGAGCTGGAGGTACTCGGACACGACGGCGTCGATCGGGACCGCGTCCCGTACCGCCTTCACGTCCTCATCGTTGATCCTGCCTGCCACGCATAGATTCTACGGGGGTCCGGGGGCGGTCCCGGCTAGGGAATCAGGCTGTCCAGGGCGACCGACGGGTCCGCCAGGGCCTCGGTGTCCACCTGGGCCCGGGAGCGGATCAGCTTCTGGATGGGATCTGTGACGTCCCACACATTCACGTTCATGCCGGCGACGACCCGGCCCTCGTGCAGCCAGAAGGCGATGAACTCCCGCTTGCCGGTGTCGCCGCGGACCACGACCTGGTCGTACGAGCCGGGCGGCGCCCAGCCCGAGTACTCCATGCCCAGGTCGTACTGGTCGGAGAAGAAGTACGGGACGCGGTCGTAGGACACGTGCTTGCCGAGCATCGCGCGGGCGGCGGCCGGCCCGCCGTTGAGGGCGTTGGCCCAGTGCTCGACGCGGATGCGGTGGTGCAGGAAGGGGTGGTGGGCGGCGGCGACGTCGCCCGCGGCGAAGACGTCGGGGTCGGAGGTGCGCAGCGACTCGTCGACGGCGATGCCGCCGCCGTCGGCGCGGTCGACGAGGGCCAGGCCGGAGTTCTCGGCGAGTGCGGTGCGCGGGGCGGCGCCGATGGCGACGAGGACGGCGTGGGCCGGGTGCTCCTCGCCGTCGTCGGTGCGGGCGGCGAGGACCATGCCGTCCTGGCCGGTGATCTCGGTGAGCCGGGCGCCGAAGTGGAAGCGGACGCCGTGCTCGGCGTGCAGGTCGGCGAAGAGCTGGCCGAGTTCGGGACCGAGGACGCGGTGCAGCGGGGTGGGGTCGGCCTCGACGACGGTGACCTCGGCGCCGTACGAACGGGCCGCGGCGGCCACCTCCAGGCCGATCCAGCCCGCGCCGGCGATCACCAGGTGCCCGTTGTCGCGGCCGAGGGTCTTGAGCTCGTCGCGCAGCCGCTCGGAGTGGGCGAGCCGGCGCAGGTGGTGGATGCCGGCGAGGTCGATGCCGGGGATGTCCAGGCGGCGCGGCTCGGCGCCGGTGGCGAGGAGCAGCTTGTCGTAGCGGATGACGGTGCCGTCGCCGAGGCGGACGGTGTGCGCCTCGCGGTCGATCTGGACGACGGGCTGGCCGAGGTGCAGCTCGACGTCGTTCTGCGCGTACCAGGAGGCCTCGTGGACGAAGACCGCCTCCCGGTCCTTCTTGCCGAGCAGGTAGCCCTTCGACAGCGGCGGCCGCTCGTAGGGGTGTTCGCGTTCGTCGCAGATGAGGATCACCCGCCCGTTGAACCCCTCGGCGCGGAGCGTCTCCGCCGCCTTGGCGCCGGCCAGGCCCCCGCCAACGATGACAAAGGTCTGATCTGCGTCGACCACGTTGATTCCTCCTCGTTGCGACCGGTTCCCTACGCTACGCCCCCGTGCCCGGCCCGGGCCGTACCGCCCCGGGGCGTGCATGCGAGGGTCCCGCACCGGCCGGGATGGCGAAAGGGGGCGAACGGCCCGGGGTGGGGCCTAGACGCGCGGGGTGCGGAGCCGGGCGTGCAGGGTGCGGGCGGAGGCGTCGGTGAGGGAGGCGATCTGGTCGACGATCACCCGCTTGCGGGAACGCTCGTCCGGCGCACCGACGAACAGGGCGCGGAACTGCGGTTCGAGGCCCTCGGGGGCGCGGGCGGTCAGCGCCTCGGCGAGCTCGGCGAGGACGATCCGCTGGTCGGCGCGGAGCGCCTCCTGCTCGGCGCGCTGCATCACGTACCGGTCGGCGACGGCCTTGAGGACGGCGCATTCGTTGCGGGTCTCGCGGGGGACGACGAGCTCGGCCCCGTAGCGGGTGAGCCGCCCGGAGCCGTAGGCCTGGCGGGTGGCGCCCTCGGCGGCGAGGCAGAAGCGTCCGATGAGCTGGCTGGTGGCGTCCTTGAGGCGGGCCTGGGCGCCCGCGGAGCCGTCGTAGCCGTGCGGCCACCACTCCTCGTCGACGAGCCGGTCGAGGGCGTCGGCGAGCTCCTGCGGGTCGGTGTCCTCCGGGACGTAGCGGCCGAGGGCGACGGCCCAGATGTCGGCGCGCTCGGGCTCGGCGAGCAGCATGTTGGGGTCGATGTGCCCGGCGTGCAGTCCGTCCTCGAAGTCGTGCACCGAGTAGGCCACGTCGTCGGACCAGTCCATGACCTGGGCCTCGAAGCACTTGCGGTGGGCGGGGGCGCCCTGGCGGATCCAGGCGAAGACGGGCAGGTCGTCCTCGTACACGCCGAACTTGGGCGAGCCGGGGTCGGTGGGGTGGCCGCCGCGGGGCCAGGGGTACTTGGTGGCGGCGTCGAGGGCGGCGCGGGTGAGGTTGAGGCCGACGCTGACCGGCTCGCCGGTGACGGGGTCGGCGGTGAAGCGCTTGGGCTCGATCCGGGTGAGCAGGCGCAGCGACTGGGCGTTGCCCTCGAAGCCGCCGCAGTCCTTGGCGACGTCGTTGAGGGCCTGCTCCCCGTTGTGCCCGAAGGGCGGGTGCCCCATGTCGTGGGCGAGGCAGGCGGCCTCGACGAGATCGGGGTCGCAGCCGAGGGCGGCGCCGAGCTCCCGGCCGACCTGGGCGCATTCGAGGGAGTGGGTGAGCCGGGTGCGGGGGCTGGCGTCCCAGGTGTGGCTGCGGGTGCCGGGCGTGACGACCTGGGTCTTGCCGGCGAGCCTGCGCAGCGCGGCGGAGTGCAGGACGCGGGCCCGGTCGCGTTGGAAGGCGGTGCGTCCGGGGCGTTTGTCGGGCTCGGCGGCCCAGCGCTCGGTGGCGGTCTCGTCGTAGCCGGGGGTGTCGGTGTCGTTGCTGCTGTGGTCCGCGATGCCTTCCATGTCCCGAAGGTAACGGGAGGGACGGACAGAAGGGGTCAGATGGCGGCGAGTTCTCGCCGTGCGGTGCGGTCGGCGGGCCGGAGCGCCTCGTCGTAGCGGTGCAGGACCAGGCGGGCGAGGGCCGGGTGGGCGCCGAGGGGGTCGGCGGCCAGCCAGGGGGCGTGGGCGGCGGCGCGGGTGGCGAACAGGCCGGGGGCGGTGAAGCAGGAGGCGACGGCGACGCGGTGGCGGCCGCGGGCGGCGAGGGCGCGGACGGCCTCGGGGACGGTGGGCGCGGCGGCGGAGGCGTAGGCGGCGAGGACGGGGACCCCGCCGAGGCGTTCGCCGAGCTGCGTGGCGATCCGGTGGGTGTCGGCGGCGGATTCGGGGTCGCGGGAGCCGGCGGCGGCGAGGACGACGCCGGTGGCGGGCGAGCGGCCGTCCTCGGGGGTCCAGCCGGCCTCGGCGAGCCGGTCGGCGAGGGCCTCGACGAGGAGGGGGTGCGGGCCGAGCGGTTCGGCGATCCGGGCGCGTGCGGCGGGGGCGGCGGCGACGGCCGCGGGCAGGTCGTGTTTGACGTGGTGTCCGCGGGCGAAGAGGAGGGGGACGAGAACGGCCGCCCCGCCGGACGGCTCGGCGGGGCCGGCGAGTTCGGCGAGGGTGTCGGTGAGCAGGGGGGCGTTCAGCTCGATGTGGGCGAGGCGTACGTCGAGCCCGGGGCGCAGCTCGCGCACCCGGTCGAGGAGCAGCCGGAGGGTGGCGGCGGCGCGCGGGTCGCGGCTGCCGTGACCGACGGCTATCAGGGTGGGCGCGGGGCCGGGTCCCGCGGGGCCCGGCCCCGCGGGGCGGACCCGGCGGAGGCGGGCGCCCAGCTGGGTCCCGACGCGGCCGAGCAGGTCGGCGCTGCTGTCGCACATGAGGTCCGGCTCCTGCGTCGTCATGGGCCGATCCTGCCCGGGGCAGGTTGCCGCCCCGTTTCGCCGGGGTCACGGGCGTTTGCCGTGGCCTCACGGCCGGAGGGGCGCTCCCGTCAGGCGTCCAGCCAGACCCGCAGGGCTCCGATCGGCTCGAAGCCCTCGGCCAGGGCCGCGTCGAGGTCGTCGCCGGACTCGTAGCCGACGACGGGCAGCCCGGGGGCGGCCGCGGCGAGGGCGCCGGACCAGGCGTAGGAGGCGGGGACGTCGCCGACGGTGAAGAGGTTGGAGACGCCGGTGACGCCGGCGGTCCCGGTGAGGACGGCGCCGCCGAGGATCCGTCCGTCCGCCGCGTGTCCCGCGACGATCGTGGTCGTCGGGTCGGCGAGGAGCGCGGGGAGGAAGACCGCCGCGTCCTCGTCGTCGCCGCCGCTCCAGGCGAGGGCCCAGGCGGCGAGTGCGGCGGGAGTGGTGACGGGGCGGAAGCCGGCGGCCTCGCCGCCGACCGGGAGACCGGCGGGGCGGTGGATCCACTGGGCCTCGAAGAGCATCGAGAAGCCCGCGGCGGCGAGGTCGAGGCGGGCGTAGCTGTCCTTGACGGAGGCCCCGGGGGCGGACCGGTCGACGGCGTCGAGGAGGTCCTCGGCGTCCGCGTCCGCGGTCAGCGTCACGGCGTCCGGGTAGTAGAGCGGGGTGCGGCGCGGGTTGGTCCAGGCGCGCGCGCCGAAGGAGCCGGGGAGGCCGTGGGCGCGGCACATGGCGTCGCACCAGTCGGCGTTGTTGCGGACGGCGGCCGCGAGGAGGGTGGCTTCGGTGATCACGGACGGATCGTAGAGATCGCTCACCCCTTCCCTCCCCTCTTTTTTCGTTCCGAATCACGGAATATCTTTTCCATTATGAGAATGTCCCCTGCGCCGCTCCCCCGGCGTGCCCTCGCCGAGTTCACCGGCACCGCCGCCCTCGTCGCCGTCATCGTCGGTTCCGGCATCCGCGCCGACTCCCTCAGCCAGGACATCGGGGTCCGGCTGCTCGCCAACGCCGCTGCCTCCGCCATCGGACTCGGCCTGCTCATCGCCCTCATCGGCCCGTTGTCCGGCGCCCACTTCAACCCCGTCGTCACCCTCTCCGAGTGGTGGTCCCGCCGCTCCGGCGAGCGCGGGCGCGACGCCGTCGTCTACATCGCCGCCCAGCTCGGCGGCGCCGTCGCGGGCGCGCTGCTGGCCGAGGCGATGTTCGGGCGGGCACCCGGCGCCGCGCTCGCCACCGAGCAGCGGGCCGAGCTGCACCTGCTGCTCGGCGAGGCCGTCGCCACCGCCGGACTCGTCCTCGTCGTCCAGGGCCTGCGCCGCATCGGCCGGCCCTCGCTCGCCCCCGTGGCCGTCGCCGGGTACATCGGCGCGGCGATCTGGTTCACCTCCTCCGGCTCCTTCGCCAATCCGGCGGCCACCGTCGGCCGCGCCTTCTCCGACTCGTTCACCGGGATCGCCCCCGGTTCCGTGCCCGCCTTCGCCGCCGCCCAGCTCCTCGGCATGCTGCTCGGCATGGCCGTGTCCGCACTGCTGTACGGAGCGGACCGGCCCATGAGCGAACCGAAGGCCGCGGAATAGCGTCGGACGGAGTGACCGCTCCTTCCCGACCACGGAGGTCCACCCGATGCGCGGCGTCCGCCTGCCCCGCCTCCCCCGCACCACCCGGGGCCGCCGCCGCGCCGTCCGGGCCCTCGTGCTGGGCGCCGTGCTCGCCCTCATGCCCGCCACCTGGATGCACCTCAGCACCGGGGACCGGCTGCGCACCGCGGCCGACGTACCCGCCCAGGACGTCGCCGTCGTGTTCGGCGCCGGCCTCTGGAAGGGCCGCCCGACCCCGTACCTGGCGCACCGCCTCGACGCCGCCGCCGAGCTCTACCGCACCGGCAAGGTCAAGGTCCTGCTCGTCACCGGCGACAACAGCCGCACCGAGTACGACGAGCCCAGCGCCATGCGGAAGTACCTCGCCGAGCGCGGGGTGCCCGACGGAAAGGTCGTCAGCGACTACGCGGGCTTCGACACCTGGGACTCCTGCGTCCGCGCCAAGAAGATCTTCGGCGTGGACCGGGCCGTCCTCGTCACCCAGGACTTCCACATCAAGCGGGCCGTCGCCCTGTGCGGGGCGGCGGGCGTGGAGTCGTACGGCGTCGGGGTCGCCGAGCCCCACGACGCCACCTGGTACTACGGCACCACCCGTGAACTGGCGGCCGCCGGGAAGGCCGCCCTGGACGCCGCGACGCGCCCGGACCCGCACTTCCTCGGCGCCCGCGAGAACGGCGTGGCGAAGGCCCTGGCAGCCTCACCCGGCGCGGGCCGCTGAGCGGAGCGCATGGCACCGCGCCCGTAATGCGGCACGTCCTCGCCCGTAACACGCCCGTCGCATCCTCGGGTCATGTCAGAGGTCGCCACCGTTCCCACGCACTGTCCCTACTGCGCGCTCCAGTGCGGCATGAACCTGCGCGCCGGGAGCACCGGGGAGCTCCCCGCCGAGGTGGTCGACCGGCCCGACTTCCCCGTCAACCGGGGCGCGCTCTGCGGCAAGGGCCGCACCGCCCCGGCCGTACTCTCCTCCCGGGTCAGGCTCACCGAGCCCCTGGTCCGCCGCCCTGACACGGGGGCGCTGGAGCCCGCCACCTGGGAGGAGGCACTCGCCGCCGTCGCCGACGGGCTGCGCCGGACCCGCGCCGACCACGGAGCCGATGCCGTGGGGGTCTTCGGCGGCGGCGGCCTCACCAACGAGAAGGCGTACACGCTGGGCAAGTTCGCCCGGCTCGTGCTCGGCACCTCCCAGATCGACTACAACGGGCGCTTCTGCATGTCCTCCGCCGCCGCGGCCCACCAGCGGGCCTTCGGCCTCGACCGGGGCCTCCCCTTCCCCCTGGAGGACATCCCGCGGACGGGCTGCGTGATCCTCGTCGGCTCCAACCTGGCCGAGACCATGCCGCCCGCGCTGCGCTACCTCACCGAGCTGAAGGAGAACGGCGGCAAGCTGATCGTCGTCGACCCGCGCCGCACCCGCACCGCCGAGCAGGCCGACCTCCACCTCGCGCCGCGCCCCGGTACCGACCTGGCGCTCGCCCTCGGCATGCTGCACCTCGTCGTCGCCGAGGGCCTGGTCGACGAGGACTTCGTCCGCGAGCGGACCACCGGCTGGGAGGGCGCCCGGGCCGGGGCGATGTCCCACTGGCCCGAGCACGTGGAGCGGATCACCGGCGTCGCCGTGCCGCGGCTGCGCGAGGCGGTCCGGATGTTCGGCGAGGCGGCGAGCGGCATGGTGCTCACGGCCCGCGGCCCCGAGCAGCAGTCGAAGGGCACCGACACGGTCGGCGCCTGGATCAACCTGTGCCTGGCCACCGGCAAGGCCGGCCGGCCGCTCAGCGGCTACGGCTGCCTCACCGGCCAGGGCAACGGCCAGGGCGGCCGCGAGCACGGCCAGAAGGCCGACCAGCTCCCCGGCTACCGCAAGCTCGACGACCCGGCCGCCCGCGCGCACGTCGCCGGCGTCTGGGGCGTGGACCCCGAGACGCTGCCCGACCCCGGGCGCAGCGCCTACGAGCTCCTCGACGCGCTGGGCGGCGACGTACGGGCCCTGCTCCTCATGGGCTCCAACCCGGTCGTGTCCGCCCCCCGCGCGGCGCACGTCGAGGAGCGGATCCGCTCCCTGGACTTCCTGGCGGTCGCCGACGTGGTCCTGTCCGAGACCGCCGAACTCGCCGACGTGGTCCTGCCGGTGACCCAGTGGGCCGAGGAGACCGGCACCACCACCAACCTGGAGGGCAGGGTGCTGCTGCGCCGCAAGGCCCTCACCCCGCCCCCGGGGGTCCGCAGCGACCTGGAGGTGATGCACGGCCTCGCGGCGCTGCTCGACTGGGAGAAGGGCTTCCCGACCGATCCCGAGGAGGTCTTCGAGGAGCTGCGGCGCGCCTCGGCCGGCGGCCCCGCCGACTACGCGGGCATCAGCTACCGCCGGATCGAGGAGGAGCAGGGCGTGTTCTGGCCGTGCGCCGACGAGAGCGACGCCGGCACCCCTCGCCTGTTCCTCGACCGCTTCGCCACGCCCGACGGCCGGGCCCGGTTCGTGCCGGTGGTGCACCGGGCGGCGGCGGAGGAACCCGACACCGAGTACCCGGTGGTCCTGACGACCGGGCGGGTGGTCTCGCAGTACCAGTCGGGCGCGCAGACCCGCCGGGTCGCCGAGCTGAACGCGGCCGCGCCCGGCTCCTTCGTGGAGCTCCACCCCCGGCTCGCCGAGCGGATCGGGGTCGCGGACGGCGAGCCCGTCGCGGTGGTGTCGCGGCGCGGGCGGGCGGTGGCGCCGGCCCGGGTCACGGCCGCGATCCGCCCGGACACGGTCTTCATGCCCTTCCACTGGCCGGGCGAGGGCCGGGCCAACACCCTGACGAACCCGGCGCTCGACCCGGTCTCGCGGATGCCGGAGTTCAAGGTGTGCGCGGTGCGCCTGGAGCGCCCGGGGAGCGCGACGGGCGGTCCCGGGTCCTGAGCCGCGGGACGCCCCGGCGGGTGTCGCCGCCTACGGCCGGCCGAACCAGTCGCCGCCCTCGATGACCGGGCCGAGGGGTGCGTCCGGCGCCGCCAGGAACACCCAGGCGGACACCCGGGCCCCGTCCTGGACCCGTACGACGTCCATCGCCACCCGCTCGTACCCGGCGGGCAGCTCCAGCCGGTCGAGCAGGCCGAACAGCTCGCCGTACGCGCCGGGTGCGGGCGTCAGCAGGGTGCCGACCACCTGGCCCCCGTCCGCCGGGACGACGTACGGATAGCCGGGCCCGTCGTGCAGGACCGCTCCCGGGAGCACGGCGTCCGCCTCGGTGCCGATCCGGCCGGCGAGGAACCGGTCGTGGTTGTAGGCGCCCGGGCGCAGCGTCCCGTACACGAAGAACGGCCGCTCGTCCGCGACGGGGGCCTCGATCGCCGGGGCCGCCGCGGTCTCCTGCTCGACCCAGCGGGCGTAGTCCGCGCCGGCCCGGGTCACCCGGGTGGCGAGGATCTCGGGGGTCTCGTAGTCGTGGGCGGCGAGGAGGTGCGCCTCCAGGGCCGGGTAGCGGGCCTCGGTGGTCTTGAACTCCACCTGCCACTCCTCGGCGGTCTCGATCGCGCCCCGCCAGTGGTAGACGGAGGTGGTGGGCCCCGAGACCTGCGCACAGGCGGCGAGCCGGGCCTCGACGGCGCCGCGCGCCAGGGCGTCGGCCTTGGCGCGCGCGTCGGTGGTGGTGCGGACGGTGACGATCACGCCTCCACCGTACGGGCGAACTGTGCCGCGTGCAGCCGGGCGTACGCCCTGCCGGCGGCGAGGAGTTCCCGTCGGCCGCCCTGCTCCGCGATGGTGCCGTTCTCCATGACCAGGATCAGGTCGGCGTCCCTGACGGTGGAGAGCCGGTGCGCGAGGACGACGGAGGTACGCCCCCGGGCGAGTCGGGCCATCGCCTGCCGGAGCAGGACGAGGAGGGCGAGTAACGGCCGGTGGGGGCCGAGCCGGGTGGTGATGAGCTTGAGCAGCATGGCGGCGGCTCGCGGTCAACCGGCGTACGGTCGGGTCGACTTGGCGTCCTTCAGCGCGCGGGCCCACCAGCCGAGCTGGTCGAGCATGGTCTTGGCGGCGGTGTCGGGCCCGGTCGGGTCCTTGGGGGTGCCGTCCTCGTCGAAGCGCCCGTGGGCCATGTGGAAGGAGACGGTGTCGCGGACGGTGACGGCGTGCATCTCGGCGAAGACCTGGCGGAGTTGCTCGACGGCGCGCAGTCCGCCGGAGATGCCGCCGTAGGAAACGAAGCCGACGGGCTTCGCCTGCCATTCGCTGAAGTGCCAGTCGATCAGGGACTTGAGGGCGGCCGGGAAGGAGTGGTTGTACTCGGGGGTGAGCACGACGAAGGCGTCGGCGTCGGCCAGGACCGGGCTCACCTTGGCGAGTTCGGCCCGGACGGCGGGGCTCGGGCTGTGCGAGAGGGCGGTGGGCAGGTCGACGTCGGCGAGGTCGACGACCTGGGTGGTGAAGTCGTCGCGCTCGGCGGTACTGCCGGCGAACCAGTCGGCGACGACGGGGCCGAACCGTCCCTCGCGGTTGCTGGCGACGATGACGGCGAGACGGAGCGGGTTCGTGATGTCCATGGCGAGGATCCTGATACCTCAACTTCGGTTGAGGTCAAGTCCGCGGTCACGGGCATACGGTGGACCCCATGACCACGCCTGACCCGAAGCCCGCAGAACCCGATCCAGAGACCTCCGAGGAGGCCGCCGGGGCGGCCGAGACACCCGCCCTGCACATCGAGGTGGACGGCGTCCCGGCTGCCGACCCGGAGCTCCTCGCGACCCTGATGAGCGGCTACGGCCACTTCACCGCGATGCAGGTGCGCGACGGGCGGGTGCGGGGCCTCGGCCTGCACCTGGAACGGCTCGACCGGTCCACCCGCGAGCTGTTCGGCCGGGCCCTCGACGGAGACCGGGTGCGCCGGCAGCTCGCCGGGGCGCTCGCGGCGGCGGACCGGCGGGACGCGTCCGCGCGGGTGTACGTCTACGAGGGCGCGCGCACCGTCGTGACCGTACGGGCCCCCTTCCCGGACGACCGGGCGCCCTGGTCGCTGAAGTCCGTGGCGTACTGGCGGCCGGCGGCGCACATCAAGCACCTGGGCGGCTTCGGGCAGTCCTTCCACGGGGACGCGGCCCGCCGGGCGGGCTTCGACGAGGCCCTGCTCACCGGCGGTCCGGACGCCGAGATCGCCGAGGGCGCGGTCACCAACATCGCCTTCTGGGACGGCACTTCGGTGGTCTGGCCGTCGGCACCCTGCCTGGCCGGCATCACCATGCAGCTGCTCGCCCCGCGGCTGCCGTCCGTGACCCGCCGGGTGACCCTGGCGGACGTGCCCTCCTTCCGCGCGGCCTTCGTGGCGAACTCGCGCGGCATCTCCCCGGTCTCCCTGATCGACGACGTCGAGCTCGCGGTGGACGAGGAGCTGATGGGGCGGGTGTACGCGGCCTACGAGGAGGCGCCCTGGGAGGTGCTGTAGCCGCGGCGCTCCGGGGGTCACCCGTTCGGCACGGATCGTCAGCTGACCCCGAGAAATCGGCTCCGACCTGCGGAAACACCCGGAATCCAGGCGACGCGCCGTATCGGATGGAGCAATTCTGATCGCCCATCAGCAGGCGGCGGGTCCGGCCACGCATTTACCTCGGTCCTACGGAAGAACGTCCCGCTTCCGGCACAAAAGTTCGCGCGCCCCGGAGGACCCCATGCGCCGCAACCCCGCCCAACTGCTCACCGGTACCGCGCTCACGGTCGTCGCCCTCGGCGCCTTCGCCGCCCCCGCGGCGCTCGCGAACGACGGATACGGCAACGGCAACGGACACGGCTCCGAAGCCCTGGAGATCTTCCCCTCTTCGGCCGACCCTGGCACCACCGTCACCGTGAACACCCTGGCCTGTGGCTCCCGCGGGCACGGCGTGGGCGACGCGAACTCGCTCGGCGCGGGCGACTTCCCGCTCAAGCCCAGCACCCACAAGGAGGTCGTGGTGGGTCAGTTCACGGTGCCGCACCACGTCAAACCGGGGACCTACGGAATCAGCGTCGCCTGCGACAACGGCAAGACGGCCCGCGGCGACCTCGTCGTCAAGCACAGGAGCCCCAGCGGCCATGTGCAGACCGGCGTCGGCGGCAGCGTGGGCCCCGACACCGCCCAGGTCACGGCGGGCGTGGCGGTGCTGGCCGCGGCCGCCGTCGGCGGTACCTGGCTCCTGCGCCGCCGGGCGAGCGGCGCGCAGGACGGCTGAGGGTACCGCCCGCGTCCTGCCCCCGCCGCGCGCCCGCTGACGGGCCGGCGGGGGCAGGACCACACCCGGAGGGATGGACGCCCGTGAGCAACAGCAGGAAGGGCTGGGGCATAGCCGCCGCGGCCTGCGTGGGCCTCTGGATGATCCAGAACGGCTCCGGCGAGGTCACCCCGCCCGTGCCCTCGGCCGCCCAGGCCTTCGCCGCCGGGCCGAGCGTCCACACCGACGCCGCCGCCGACCCGCTGCCACCCTCCGCCCCGCTGCGGCTGCGCATCCCCGAGATCGACGTGGACGCGCCCGTGACGGGCCTCGGGCTCGGCGACGACGGTTCGCTGGAGGTGCCGCCGGCCGCCGACCGCAATCTGGCCGGGTGGTACGAGGACGGCACCCGGCCCGGGGCGAAGGGCACCGCGATCGTCGCGGGCCACGTCGACAACGCGCAGGGGCCGGCGGTCTTCTACGCGCTGGGCGCCCTGAAGAAGGGTCACCGGATCGAGGTGGACCGACAGGACGGCCGCACCGCCGTCTTCACGATCGACGCCGTCGAGGTCTACGAGAAGGACCGCTTCCCCGACGCCAAGGTGTACGGGGAGGCCGACCGGGCCGAGATCCGGGTGATCACCTGCGGCGGCGGATTCTCCCGGAAGTCCGGCGGCTACCAGGGCAACGTCGTCGCCTTCGGACACCTCATCGGGGTGAAGTAGCGGCGGTCAGGCGGTGGCCGGGCGCAGCGCACCGGTCGG
Organism: Streptomyces sp. NPDC051921; assembly: GCF_040680975.1. Lineage (NCBI taxonomy): Bacteria > Bacillati > Actinomycetota > Actinomycetes > Kitasatosporales > Streptomycetaceae > Streptomyces > Streptomyces sp. NPDC051921. The sequence continues at coordinate 42,748 of NZ_JBFAXU010000008.1, read as the reverse complement.
AGTGCCGGTCGGACAGCCGCGCCGGTCGGGCATCCGGGCCGGCCGTGCAGGTCGGGGGGCGCCGTCAGGCATCCGGGTCGGCCGCGCCGGCCGGGCATCCGGGCCGGCCGGGCGGTCAGGCCCACTGGTCGAAGGCCAGCTTCGCGACCAGCGAGAAGACGACCACGAGCAGCACCCCGCGGACGAACTCCGAGCCCTTGCGCAGCGCCATCCGCGCGCCGACCATGCCGCCCGCCAGGTTGAAGACCGCCATGACGGCCGCGAGCAGCCACATCACGTGCCCCTGGTAGGCGAACATGGCGAGCGCGCCCGCGTTGGTGCAGACGTTGACGATCTTCGCGGTGGCCGAGGCGGTCACCAGGTCCAGGTGGAGCACGGCGGTCAGGGCCAGCACCAGGAAGGTGCCGGTGCCCGGCCCGAAGAGTCCGTCGTAGAAGCCGATCCCGCCGCCGACCACGACGATCGCCGTGGCGATCCTGGCCCGGGTGAGCGGCGGCCGCTCCGCGCCCTCGGGGCGGGTGCCGAAGGACGGCCGGAACATGACGAAGCCGGCGACCCCGAGCAGCACCACCATGATCACCGGCCGCAGCACCTCGCTGCTGATCCCGGCCGCGAAGAAGGCACCGCCCATCGACCCGGCGAGCGCAGCCAGCCCGATCCGCACCGCCGTGCCGACCCGGACGGGCGCCTTGCGGGCGTACGTGACGGCCGCGCCGGAGGTGCCGACGATCGCCACGGCCTTGTTGGTGCCGAGGATCTGCGCGGCCGGCAGGTGCGGCAGGCCGAGCAGCAGCGCGGGCAGCAGGAGCAGTCCCCCACCCCCGACCACGGCGTCGATCCAGCCGGCGGCCAGGGCCGCGAGACAGAGCAGAGCGAGTGTGGTCAGGGATATGTCAGGCATGGCCGCGAGCCTAGAGGGCGGATAGGTGCGTCAGCCATCAATCCCGGGAGTCTTGAGCTACGTCTGAGGTTGGCGCGGCGGGTGCGCGGTCCGGGGCCGGCGGGGCGGCCGGGACGCCCGCCACGGTGAGCAGGGTCGCGGCGAGCGCCCCGGTGGTGAGCAGCCCGGCGGCGGTCCGCCGTCGCGCCTTCTCCCCCGCGGGGAAGCGCGGCGCACGATGTCTAGTCATGACTGAAGTCCTCGCTGTGGATGCGGTGGGCGGGCACCCCGGCCCGGATCAGGGAGGCGGTCGCGGCCCGCGCCATCCCCGGCGGCCCGCACAGATAGACGTCGTGGGCGGCGAGGTCGGGCACCAGGTCGCGCAGCGCCCGCGGGGCCAGGGGGTCGAAGGAGTCGTCGGAGGCGCCGAGCAGGTAGTGCAGGGCGGCCCGCCGCTCGGACGCGATGGCCTCCAGTTCGTCCCGCAGGACGAGCCCGCCGGCGTCCGAGGCCCGGTAGAGCAGGGTGAGGTCGCCGGGACCGCCGGGCAGCGTCTCGAACAGGGCCCGCAGCGGGGTGATGCCGACGCCGCCGGCGAGCAGCAGCACCTTCCTGCGGGTACGGCGGTGGGCGGTGAGCGCCCCGAACGGCCCGGTGGCGAGGACCCGGGTGCCGGGCCGCAGCCGGCGCATCCGCCGGGTGTGGTCGCCGAGCGCCTTGACGGTGATCCGCAGCGTGTCGTCGCGGACGGGCGCGGACAGCGAGAACGGCAGGGCGGTGGACCACAGCCCCGGCCGCAGGAAGCGCCAGCGGAAGAACTGCCCGGGCTCGGCCCGCAGCGAGGCGACGCCGCGCCCCCGGACGACGACGGACACCACGTCCGGCCCCTCGTCCCGCACCTCGGCGACCCGCAGGTCGTGCCGGAGCGCGAGCCGCAGCGGCACGACGATCCGGTACCAGACGAGCAGCACGCCCACGGTCGCGTGCGCCATCGACCAGACCCACCGGGTGAGGACCCCGCCGGCCAGGTCGGGCCCGGCGAGCTGGTGCACGAAGCCGAGGGCGGCGGCGAGGTGACTGAGCAGATGCAGCCCGCGCCAGGTCTCGTGCCGGACGCGCCCGCGCGCGGCACGGGCGGAGGAGACGCCGACGGCGGCGAACAGCACGGACCCGGCGCAGGCGGCGGCGATCCACGGATAGCCGAGCAGCCCCCGCACGGCGGAGACCAGGTCGGTGCCGGTGTGGACGGCGTACCCGCACAGCGCGAGCAGACCGTGCGCGGCGACGAGACCGAGGACGTGCCGGCCGCCTCGGGAGTGCCAGCGGGCGAGCCGGTCGGCGCCCACTCCGTGCTCGACCGCGGGGACCCGGGCCATGAGCAGCAGCATCACGAGCACGCCGTACCCGGCGAGGAGACCGGTGAGATGCGCGCCGCTCGCGAAGAGGGCGTCGAGCCGGGCGGACGGCCGGACCTGGAGCCCCCAGCACAGGGCGACCGCGCCGGCGCCGGCGACGATCGTGTTCCGGAGCCTGTCGGGGGCGAGGCGGGGCGGCGCGGGCTCGGACCGCGGAGCCCGCGCGGCGGTGCGCACGGGCCCGGACCGCCCGGTCCGGGCGGGTCCGGGTCGCGCGGGGCCCGGTCGCTCCGGACCGGCTCCCCCGGGCGTCGTCAGCGGCACGACGAGCGGTCGGTAGAGCGGATGGTGGTGCTGGGCCTCGGTGGTCACGTCCGGCACCCTAGGTCGGCCCGTATACGCCCGCCGCCCGTTCGACCCCGTCCCGGTGATCCTTAAGGCGGCCTTGAACAGCGGCTCACGGCCGGTTAAGCCTCACAGCGCGGCGGGCCCGTGGTGAGGTCAGCGTTCCGAACGGGAAACAGCCGGGATCCCGTCGGGAAACACCCACCGCGCACGCTTCCGGGTATGAGTACACGGATCGTGGTGGTCGGGGGCGGAACGGCGGGCGCCCGGCTCGCCCAGCGCCTGCCGGTCACCCTCCTCGGCGAGGAGCCGCACGCGCCGTACAACCGCCTGCTGCTCGCGGACGTCCTCGCCGGCCGCTACGGCCCCGAGGTGATCGCGCTGCCCGAGGCGCGCGAACCGGCCCGGCTCGGCGCGCGGGCGGTGCGGATCGACCGCGCGGCCCGCACGGTGGAGTGCGCGGACGGGTCCCGGGTGCCGTACGACCGGCTGGTCCTCGCGACCGGTTCGGCGCCGGTGCTGCCGCCGCTGCGCGGACTGCGCGGGGCGGAACTCCCCTCCGGGGTGCACCCCTTCCGCACGCTCGACGACTGCCTGGCGCTGCGGGAGCTGGTACGGCCCGGGGTGCGGGCGGTCGTCATCGGCGGCGGGCTGCTCGGCGTCTCGGCGGCCCGGGCGCTCGCGGCGCTCGGCGCCGAGGTGATGCTCACCCAGCAGGGCGAGCGCCTCATGGAGCGCCAGCTGGACGAGCACTCCTCGGCCCTGCTCCGCACCCACATGGAGGAGCTCGGCGTCGAGGTGCACACCGAGTGCCGGGTGAGCGGTCTGCGGCAGCGGGACGGCGCGGTCACCGCGGTCGAGCTCGCCGACGGCTTCATCCTCGACGCGCAGGTCGTCGTCCTCGCCTGCGGGGTCCGCCCGCGCGTGGCGCTGGCCCGCGAGGCCGGTCTCGACATCCGCACCGGCGTCGTGGTGGACGACGAACTGCGCACCTCGGACCCGTACGTCCACGCGATCGGCGACTGCGCCGAGCACGACGGGCGGGTGTACGGCCTGGCCGGTCCCGCGCTCGACCAGGCCGACGCCCTGGCGGACCTGCTCCTCGCCGAGCGGGCCGGCGACGCCCCCGGGGACCGCCCCCGCTACACGGGCACCCGCGCGCTCACCCGGCTCACGCTCGGCGGCCCCGAGTCGCTGGACCTGGCGGCGTTCGGCGAGACCACACCCGCCCCGGGCGACGACGTCGTGCAGCTCACGGACGCGACGCGGCGGGCCTACCGGAAGGTCGTCGTCCGTGGCGACCGGCTCGTCGGCGGCGTGCTCCTCGGCGATCTCGCCGCGGTCGGCACGCTCGCCCGGGCCTGGGAGGGCGACGAGGCCCTGCCCGACGCCCCTCTGCTTCACCTGCTCACCCACGACGGAGGCTCCTGACATGACGACCCCGCCCACCCCCACCATCGTCCTGGTCGGCCACGGCATGGTCGGCCAGCGGTTCCTGGAGGCGCTCGCGGACCGGGGCGTCACCGCGCGGGCCCGGATCGTGGTGCTCTGCGAGGAGCCCCGCCCCGCCTACGACCGCGTCCAGCTGACCTCGTACTTCTCCGGGAAGACCCCCGACGACCTCTCCATGGTCGAGGACGGCTTCATGGAGCGGCACGGCATCGAGCTGTACACCGACGACCCGGCGGTCGCCGTCGACCGGACGGCCCGCACCGTCACCGCACGGTCGGGGCAGGTCTTCGGCTACGACACGCTCGTCCTCGCCACCGGCTCGTTCCCCTTCGTGCCGCCGGTGCCCGGCAAGGACGCTCACGGCTGCTTCGTCTACCGGACGATCGAGGACCTGCTCGCGATCGAGGAGTACGCGAAGGGCCGGACGACCGGCGCGGTGGTCGGCGGCGGCCTGCTGGGCCTGGAGGCGGCCGGCGCGCTCAAGGGCCTCGGGCTCGACACGCACATCGTGGAGTTCGCGCCCCGGCTGATGCCGGTGCAGGTCGACGAGGGCGGCGGCGCGGCCCTGCTGCGCACGATCGAGCAGATGGGCCTGACCGTCCACACCGGCACGGGCACCCAGGAGATCGTCACCGAGGACGGGGCGGTCACCGGCATGCGCCTGTCGGACGGCTCCGAACTGGCCACGGAGATGGTGGTGTTCTCGGCGGGCGTCCGCCCCCGCGACCAGCTGGCCCGCGACTGCGGCCTGGACGTCGGCGAGCGCGGCGGCATCGCCGTGGACGAGCTGTGCCGGACCTCCGACCCGGCGGTGTTCGCGATCGGTGAGTGCGCGCTCGCCTCCGACGGCCGGGTCTACGGCCTGGTGGCGCCGGGCTACGAGATGGCGCACACGGCGGCGGCGGCGATCGCCGAGGAGAGCACCGAGGGCTTCACCGGCGCCGACCTGTCGACCAAGCTGAAGCTGCTCGGCGTGGACGTCGCCTCCTTCGGAGACGCGCACGGCACCGCCGAGGGCTGCCTGGACGTCGTCTACTCCGACTCGCGCTCCGGGATCTACAAGAAGCTGGTCGTCGACGGCGAGGGCACCCTGCTCGGCGGCGTCCTGGTCGGCGACGCCGAGTCCTACGGTCTGCTGCGCCCGCTGACCGGGTCGAAGCCGCCGGTCTCGCCCGAGCAGCTGGTGCTCCCGGCGGGCGTGGGCGCGCCGGTCGCGCTCGGCCCGTCCGCGCTGCCGGACGACGCGGTGATCTGCTCCTGCCACAACGTCACGAAGCACGCGATCGGTCAGTGCACCTCGCTGCCCGAGGTGAAGAAGTGCACCAAGGCCGGCACGGGCTGCGGCAGCTGTGTGAAGGTGATCGAGAAGCTGCTGCCGGCGGCCACCGACAAAGGACTCTGCGGCTGCTTCTCGTACACCCGCAGCGAGCTCTACGAGATCGCCCGCACCCTGCGGGTGACCTCCTTCGCGGCGCTGCTCGACTCGCACGGGCGGGAGGAGGCGAAGGGCGGGGACGGCTGCGAGGTCTGCAAGCCGACCGTCGGTTCCGTCCTCGCCTCGCTCAACAACGGCTACATCCTGGACGGCGAGCAGGCCGCGCTGCAGGACACCAACGACCACCACCTGGCCAACCTCCAGCGCAACGGCTCCTACTCGGTGGTGCCGCGCATCCCGGGCGGCGAGATCACCCCCGAGAAACTGATCGTGATCGGCGAGGTGGCCCGCGACTTCGGCCTCTACACGAAGATCACCGGCGGCCAGCGGATCGACCTCTTCGGCGCGCGCGTGGACCAGCTGCCCTCGATCTGGACCCGGCTCGTCGACGCCGGCTTCGAGTCGGGGCACGCGTACGGCAAGGCGCTGCGCACGGTGAAGTCCTGCGTGGGCCAGACCTGGTGCCGCTACGGCGTGCAGGACTCCGTGCGCATGGCGATCCAGCTGGAGCTGCGCTACCGCGGCCTGCGCGCCCCGCACAAGCTGAAGTCGGCCGTCTCGGGCTGCGCCCGCGAGTGCGCGGAGGCCCAGTCGAAGGACTTCGGCGTCATCGCGACGGCCAACGGCTGGAACCTGTACGTCGGCGGCAACGGCGGCGCGACCCCGCGCCACGCCGACCTGCTCGCCCAGGACCTGTCGGACGCCGAACTGGTGCGCCTGATCGACCGGTTCCTGATGTTCTACATCCGCACCGGTGACCGCCTGGAGCGCACCTCGGTGTGGCTGGAGCGCCTGGAGGGCGGCCTCGACCACCTGCGGGACGTGGTGGTGCACGACTCGCTCGGCCTGTGCGACGAGCTGGAGGCGCTGATGGCGGCGCACGTCGCCGACTACAAGGACGAGTGGGCCGAGACCCTGGACGACCCGGACCGGCTGCGCCGCTTCGTGTCCTTCGTCAACGCGCCGGAGACGCCGGACCCGTCGGTGCGGTTCGTTCCGGAGCGCGACCAGATCAAGCCGGACCTCCAGATCCTCACGATCGGCACCCCGAAGCCCCTGGAAGGAGTCTCCTCCCGATGACGACCCTCGAACTCTCCCCCGCCGAAGACGCCTGGATGACGGTCTGCGAGGACGCGCGCCTCACCCCGGGCCGGGGCCTGGCGGCCCTGCTGCCGGACGGGCGGCAGGCCGCGGTCTTCAAGGACCGCTCGGGCCGGACGTACGCGATCGACAACCGCGACCCGTTCACGGGGGCGCAGGTGCTCTCCCGGGGGCTGCTCGGCTCGGCGGGCGGGCGGGCGTTCGTGGCCTCACCGCTCCTGAAGCAGCGCTTCGACCTGGAGACGGGGCGGTGCCTGGACGACGACGAGGTGACGGTGGCGGTGTATCCGGTGCGGACGGTGTAGGGGCTGCGACGGCCCGAACATTCATCTTGACCGATCGTTCTTGAAAGACGTACGGTCGTCTCGTGGCCAGGACCAAGGAATTCGATCCCGACGCCGCGCTCCAGTCCGCTCTCGAGCTGTTCTGGGCGCGCGGCTACGAGGCGACGTCGATGGCGGACCTCGTCGAGCACCTCGGCATCGGCCGGGCCAGCATCTACGCGACCTTCGGCAGCAAGCACGAGCTGTACATGAAGGCGATGGACCGCTACCTGGAGACCCGCGACCCCCGGATCATGGCGGAGCTGTCCGCGCCGGGCCCGGCACTGCCGGCCGTGCGCGCGCTGGTGCGCCGGTTCGCGGCGGAGGCCGGGACCGACGGGATCCGCCAGAGCGGTTGCCTGGTCACCAACTCGGCGGCCGAACTGGCCCCGCACGACGGCGCGGTGGCACGCCGGGTGGAGCTCAGCTGGGAGCAGGTGGAGACCCTGCTGCACAGCGCGCTCAGCCGGGCCGGGGCCCAGGGCGAACTGCCCGCGGACCGCGACCCCCGGGCGCTCGCCCGGATGCTCCTCGTCCTGATGCAGGGACTGCGGGTGGTGGGCAAGGCCTCCAGCGACCCGGCCCGCGTGCGCGACGCGGCGGAGCAGGCGCTGGCCCTGCTGGACTGAACGACTCCTTCGAGGGGCGCCTTCGGGCGCCCTTTTCTCGGCCCACATAACAGAACGATCGGTCAATTATGGGGGGATCATGACCGCCACCGTCCGCACGAGGACCACCGCCGCCGGCCGGGCCGCCACCGCCGCCGGAGCCGGGACCGCCGCCGGCAGCACCACCCGCGGCCGCCCCGCCGCGGGCTTCGCCCTGCTCGGCGCCGTCCAGACGACGCTGATCTTCACGCTGGCCTCGCTCGCCGTGCCGCTCCCCCGGATCGGCGACGAACTCGGCCTGGACCGGGCCGACCTGCTCCTGCTGAGCGCCGCCTACGGGCTCACCTTCGCCGGACTGCTGCTCTTCGGCGGGCGGATCACCGACCGCTACGGCGGGCGCCGGGCGCTGACCGCGGGACTGCTCGTCTTCGGCGCCGCCTCCGCGCTCGCCCCGCTCGCCCCCGGCTACGGCCCGCTGCTCGCCGCCCGGTTCAGCCAGGGCCTGGGCGCCGCGCTCGTCGCGCCGGCGGCGATGGGCGTGCTGCGCACGCTGTACCCGGCGCCCGCCGCGTACGGACGGGCCATGGCCACCTGGGGCGGGCTCTCCGTCCTGGGCGCGACCGCGGGCAACCTGCTCTCCGGGGTCGTCTCGGCCTTCACGTCCTGGCGTTGGAGCTTCGCCGTCCCCGTCGCCGTCACGACCGCCGCCCTCGCCCTGGCCCCCCGCCTGCTTCCCGCCACCCCCGCGACCGGCCGGGCGGCGCGTGGACTCGACCTGCCGGGGGCGCTGCTGGCCACCGGCGGGATCACCCTGGCCAGTTACGGACTCGTCCGGACCGACGCCCGCCCCTGGGGCTCCGTCGCCGTCCTGGTCCCACTGCTCGCGGGACTCGTCCTGCTCGGCGCGTTCGCGCTGGTCGAGAGGCGCGCCGCCGACCCGCTGCTGCCGCCCGCCTTCCTGCGCGACCGGCGCCGCGGGCTCGGACTCGCCGCCGTCTCGCTCACCGCCTCCGGCACCGCCGGAGTGTTCGTCCTGCTCTCCCTCGGCCTCCAGCGCGACCGCGGCTGGTCGGCGCTGCTCACGTCGGGCGCCTTCGCTCCGTTCGCCGTGGCCCTGCTCGTGGCGGGCCGGGCCGCGGGGCCGCTGATCCGGCGGCACGGGGCGGGGCGGGCGACCGCCGCCGGGCTGGGCGCGGGAGCCGCGGGCCTCGCGCTGCTCGCGGCGACCGGCTTCGACCCCGCCACGCCCTACGCGTGCGGGCTGCTGCCCGGCCTGCTGCTGCTCGCGACCGGGGCCGCCGTGTCCTTCGCCGGGGCGGGCGTCCTCGCCACCGAGGGAGTGCCGCCCGAACGGAGCGGGCTCGCGGGCGGGGTCCTGAACACCGCGATGGAGCTGGGGCCCACCGTCGTCCTCGCCGCGGTGCTGACCCTCGGTACGGACGCCGCGTCGCTCGCGGCGACGGCCCTCGGCTTCGCCGCACTGGCCGCACTCGCCGCCCTGGCCGCCCCGGCCTCGCGTCCCACCTGATCCGCCGTCCCAAGTGATCCTTCATCCCAGAGGAGTCGAACTCGTCATGTCCCGATTCACCGACCGCACCGTCCTCGTCACCGGCGCCGGCTCCGGGCTCGGCCGGGCCATCGCGCTGGCCTTCGCCGCCGAAGGCGCCGCGGTGGCCGTCGCCGGCCGCGGCGCCGCCCCGCTCGACGAGACGGTGGAACTGATCGAGGCCGCGGGCGGCACCGCCCGCGCGTTCACCGCCGACGTCGCCGTCGCCGACGACATGCGCCGTCTCGTACGGGACACGGTCGCGGCCTTCGGCGGGTTGGACGTCGCCGTCAACAACGCCGGGGTGTTCCGCGGCGGTCACCTCGCCGGCGACTTCCCCCTGGAGGACTGGCAGACGCTGCTCGACGTCAACGTCACCGGCGTCCTGCACGCGCTCCAGGCCGAGGTCGGCCACATGCGCGCGCACGGTGGCGGGGCGATCGTGAACGTCTCGTCCAACCTGGGCGCCCACGTGCGCTTCCCGGGCGTCTTCGGTTACCAGGTCTCCAAGGCGGCCGTCTCGGCGATCACGCGGGCCGCCGCCCTCGACCACGTCGCCGACGGGATCCGGATCAACGCGGTGAGCCCGGGCGCTTCGGAGTCCTCGATGTCGCTGCGGCCGGGCGAGACGGAGGCCGACCGTGCGGTGCGGATGAAGGAGGAGTCCCCACTCGGCCGGATCTCCTCGGCGGCCGAGATCGCGGCCGCGGTGCTCTACCTCGCCTCGGACGCGGCCGGCTCCGCCGTCGGCACGGACCTGGTGATCGACGGCGGCGTCTCGGCCTGACGTTCTCCGGCGGGCGAGGGGTCAGCCCTGGGCGGCGGCCACGTCCATCCAGAAGACCTCCCAGTGGTGCCCGTCCAGGTCGGCGAAGGAGCGCCCGTACATGAAGCCCATGTCCATCGGCTCCTTCGCCGGGCTGCCGCCGGCGGCCAGGGCCCTGTCCGCGAGCTCGTCGACCTTCTCGCGGCTCTCGGCGCTCAGCGTGATGAGCACCTCGGTGCTCTTGGTGGCGTCCGAGATCTCCTTGCCGGGGGCGGTGAAGCTCCGGAACTTCTCCTCGGTGAGCAGCATCGCGAAGATCGTGTCGCTGATGACCACGCACGCGGCGGTCTCGTCCGAGAACTGCGGGTTGATCGAGTAGCCGAGCTGCTCGTAGAAGGCCTTGCTGGCGTCGAGGTCCGTCACCGGCAGGTTCACGAAGATCATCTGCGGGGCCATGGTGTCACTCTCTCTTCCGTAGGAGCCGTGTCGGCGCTTTCGAGAGTGATGACGGGCGGGCCCGCCGGAACTCATCGGCGTCTCGGCACTTTCCTCGGAAATCTTTTCCGCTCAGGCCGCGGACCGCAGCCTGAGCGCCGCCAGCGGCACGAAGCCGCCCTGGCCCTCGGGGGCCCCGGTCGGCGCGTCCCGCCCGGCGAGGCGCCGCAGCATGGAGAGGGCGATGCGCTCGCCCTGCGCCTTGGCGCGCTCGGCCAGCGGCCCCTCGTGGAGCCCGTCGACGGTGGCCCGCCACAACTGCGTCCAGCGCCCGAAGTGGGCGGCGGTGAGGGGCCGCGCCGAGTGCAGGGCGGCGTGCGGCGCGAAGGCGTCCCGCCGGTACTCGGCGCCGCGGAGGAGGGCCCGCTCCCAGAAGTCGGCGATCCTCGGCAGGTGGACCTCCAGGTCGGTGCCGGCGACCTCGGTGAAGAAGGGCCCGATGAGCGGATCGGCGAAGGCCGCCCCGTAGAAACGCCTCAGCAGGACGTCGAGGTCGGCACGGGAGCCGATGTCACGAAGGGCACGGGTGGCGGACATGCCCCCAGGGTCGCGCACGGGGCCCCCTCCCGCCCAGTGCCGAAGGTCCCGGGCCCCCTCCCGCCCGCTGTCGAGGTGGTCCCGGACCTCGCACCCTGCCCGGATCGGAGGCGGGCCCGGGCCGGCGGGACCGGCGGGCCGGAGGGACCGGCGGGCCGGAGGGACCGGCGGGCCGGAGGGAGGGGACGCCGGGCCGGAGGAGGCGGCCGAGGCCGGCGAGATCCGCGGGCCGGAAGGGACGGCCGGGACCGAGGAGATGGCCGGAACCGACCGTTCGGCGCCGACGGCACGGCCGCCCCGCCCCCGTCCACCGTCCGCCGTCCTCCCGTCACCGTCCGTTGACGCCCGGTCAACTCCGGACTCCTAGATTCCAGGACCGCGCGACCCCGTCGCCGACCGGTGCGACGGGCCCTTCACACCTGTTCAGGAGTGAGACGTGGAGCGACGCAGTTTCCTGCGGGGAGCGGTCATCGGTACGTCGGCCGCCGCCTTCGGCGGCAGCCTCTGGGGCGGGACGGCGCTCGCCGCACCCGCCCAGCCCGGTGCCGGCCCCTACGGGGCCCTGGGCCCGGCGGACGCGAACGGCATCCAGCTGCCCGCCGGTTTCAGCAGCCGGGTGATCGCCCGGTCCTCGCAGACGGTCACGGGCACCTCGTACACCTGGCACAGCGCCCCGGACGGCGGCGCCTGCTTCGCCGACGGCACGGGATGGATCTACGTGTCCAACTCGGAGATCAACCCGGGCGGCGGCGCGAGCGCCGTGAAGTTCAACTCCTCCGGCGCCATCACCGGCGCCTACCGGATCCTGTCCAACACCCGGCAGAACTGCGCCGGCGGCAGGACCCCGTGGAACACCTGGCTGTCCTGCGAGGAGGTCAGCCTCGGATACGTGTACGAGACCGACCCGTACGGCGTGAACGCGGCCGTGCGCCGTGACGCCCTGGGCAGGTTCAAGCACGAGGCCGCCGCCGCCGACCCGGTGCGCCGGGCGATCTACCTCACCGAGGACGAGACGGACGGCTGCTTCTACCGCTTCCTGCCCACCACCTGGGGCAACCTCTCCTCCGGCACCCTCCAGGTCCTCAAGGCCGGCACCGCCACCTCGGGCACCTTCACCTGGCAGACCGTCCCGGACCCGGACGGTTCGCCGACGACCACCCGCAACCAGGTCTCCGGCGCCAAGCGCTTCAACGGCGGCGAGGGCTGCCACTACGCGAACGACACCGTCTGGTTCACCACCAAGGGCGACAACCGGGTCTGGCAGGTCGACCTGGCCGCCGGCACGTACGAGCTGGCCTACGACGACTCGCTGGTGGTCGGCGGCGGCGCGCCGCTGACCGGGGTCGACAACGTCACCGGCTCGTCCTCGGGCGACCTGTTCGTCGCCGAGGACGGCGGCAACATGGAGATCTGCATCATCACGCCGGACGACGTCGTCGCGCCGTTCCTGCGGATCACCGGCCAGTCCGGATCCGAGATCACCGGACCGGCCTTCTCCCCCGACGGCACCCGGCTGTACTTCTCGAGCCAGCGCGGCACCTCCGGCAGCTCCTCCGGCGGCATCACCTACGAGGTGACCGGCCCGTTCCGCGCGTAGCACCGGGTACCCGTCCGGCCGTGGGCGCCGCCGCCTCCCAGGAGGGCGGCGCCCAACGGCGTCAGCGTGTGCAGGACCGCGTTGCCGTGCCGCAGCGTGGCGACCAGGCCGGCCTCGCGCAGCACGCCGGCGTGCTGGCTCGCGGAGGCCAGGGACACCCCTGCCCTGCGGGCCAGCTCGCTCGTGGTCCCGCCGTCGCCGATGGCGCTGAGGACCGCGGAGCGGGTGTGCCCGACGAGCTTGGCCAGCGAGGGCAGACCCGGGGAACGCAGGGTCGGCGGCTCGCAGTGGGTGATCGGGTAGACGAGCACCGGCGGCAGTTCGGGGTCGCGCAGCACGACTGCGGTGCCGCGGCAGAACCAGGACGGCTGCAGCAGCAGCCCGCGCCCGTCGAGGTGGACGTCCCGGTCCACCGGGTAGTCGGCCTCCAGGACGGGGCTGCGCCAGCGGAGCATCGTCGGCAGGGAGGCGAGGAGTTCGTCCGCGCCCCCGTCGAGCAGGGCGCGCCCGCGGCGCGCCCGGTCGGCCTCGACCCGGGCCTGGATGTGGGTCCAGTACGGCTCGACGGCCGCCCGGTGGTAGCTGCGCAGGGCCGAGAGGAGCCGGCCGAGCGGCTTGCTGCCGCCGTCGGCGAGGGTCCGCAGCGCGGTCGGGACCGCGGGGTGCCCGGCGCGTGCGGCGCCGATCAGGGCCAGTTCGGTGTGCAGCCGGCCGGGCGGCGTGGCCCCGACCGCGTCCAGTCCCTCGTCCAGCCCGAGGATGCCCTGGGGCGGGGTGAGGAAGTCGGGGAAATAGCCGCGGCTCGGCACGAGCGCGCCCAGCAGCCGGGTCTCGGCCCCCAGGCGCCTGCGCGCCTCGGAGCGCCATTCTCCGTAGACGACGGAGCCGCGCCGGTCCCTTAAACGGTGAAAACTGAGAATCGTTTCCCACAGAACGTCCGGCCGGGCAGCCATGCGCACCCCGGCCAAGTCGTTTCCGGTGAAATGAATCCGCAGCATATGCCGAACCCCCACCTGTGCACTCGCAACCACCCCCGACGACGAGTATGCACAGCATCACTGCACGTTACCAGGGTGTTTCAGCCACACTTGAAAAGCCTCGCGGCGAACGGCCGGGAACCGAAAAGCTGTGCGTGTCGGACGGGAAACCTTCAGGACCGAGGTGACGCGGCGAAGACCGTGGGGGGCTTTGGCGCGTCCGGCGGCGGTCGGCGAGGGTTGCGGCTCACCCGCCCGACGAACCCAATGGGCGCGGCCTCCGGGTGGGGATCCGGGGGTCGCGCCCGTCTCATTCTTTGCGAAAGCGCGGAAAGTTCAACGCCCAATAATTCAACGCACACAATGCCTGGGGAGTTGAACAGGAACTCACATTTCCCCAACGATCATGCAACGGTCGGCCCGGACGAAATACGACGGGGCGGACACCTCCGCACAAGGTGTCCGCCCCGTCTCTTCTGGAAACCGGAGCCGCCGCCCATCGGTTTGAGGGTCGGGGACGAGCGACGGCTCCGGTGGTCTTCGCACGACTTCGCTACTGAACCGACAGTCAGCGGCGTCGCCGGCGGTGGGTCAGCGGCTGTCGCTGCCCTTCGACTCGGCCGCCGCGCGGCCGGCCTCCAGGCGCGCCACCGGGATCCGGAACGGCGAGCAGGAGACGTAGTCGAGACCCACCTCGTGGAAGAAGTGCACCGACTCCGGGTCACCGCCGTGCTCGCCGCAGACACCGAGCTTGATGTCCGGGCGGGTGGCCCGGCCGGCCTCGACGGCCTGGCGGACCAGGGCGCCCACGCCGTCCTTGTCGATGGTCTCGAAGGGACTGACGCCGAAGATGCCCTTCTCCAGGTACGCGGTGAAGAAGCTGGCCTCCACGTCGTCGCGGGAGAAGCCCCAGACCGTCTGGGTCAGGTCGTTGGTGCCGAAGGAGAAGAACTCGGCGGCCTCGGCGATCTGACCGGCGGTCACGGCGGCGCGCGGCAGCTCGATCATGGTGCCCAGGGCCAGCTTCAGCTCCACACCGGTCTGCGCCACGACCTCGGCGATGACCGCCTCGGCCTCCTCGCGGACCAGCTCCAGCTCCTGGACGGTGCCGACGAGCGGGATCATGATCTCGGCGCGCGGGTCGCCCTTGGCGTCGATCCGCTGGGCGGCGGCCTCGGCGATGGCGCGGACCTGCATGGTGAACAGGCCGGGGATGACCAGGCCGAGGCGGACACCGCGCAGACCCAGCATCGGGTTCTGCTCGTGCAGCCGGTGCACGGCCTGGAGCAGGCGCAGGTCGTTCTCGTGCGGCTCCTTGCGGGCCTCGGCGAGGGCGACGCGCACCGACAGCTCGGTGATGTCGGGCAGGAACTCGTGCAGCGGCGGGTCGAGCAGGCGCACGGTGACCGGCAGGCCGTCCATCGCCTCGAAGAGCTCGACGAAGTCCTGCTTCTGCAGCGGGAGGAGGGCCTTCAGCGACTCCTCGCGCTCCTCGTCGGTGTCGGCGAGGATCAGGCGCTCGACGTACTGGCGGCGCTCACCGAGGAACATGTGCTCGGTGCGGCACAGGCCGATGCCCTGCGCGCCGAAGCGGCGGGCGCGGGAGGCGTCCTCGGCGTTGTCGGCGTTGGCGCGGACCCGCAGGCGGCGGACGCGGTCGGCGTAGGCCATGATCCGGTGCACGGCCTGGACCAGCTCGTCGGCGTCGTCGGCGCCGGCGTGCATGCGGCCCTCGAAGTACTCGACGACCGGGGACGGTACGACGGGCACCTCGCCGACGTAGACCTTGCCGGTGGAGCCGTCGATGGAGACGACGTCGCCCTCCTCGATCACCACGCCGGAGGCGGTGGTCATCCGGCGGCGCTTGGTGTCGACCTCGAGCTCCTCGGCGCCGCAGACACAGGTCTTGCCCATGCCGCGGGCGACGACGGCGGCGTGCGAGGTCTTGCCGCCGCGCGAGGTGAGGATGCCCTCGGCGGCGATCATGCCGTCCAGGTCGTCCGGGTTGGTCTCACGGCGGATCAGGATGACCTTCTCGCCGGAGCGCGACCACTTGACGGCCGTGTACGAGTCGAAGACGGCCTTGCCGACGGCGGCGCCCGGAGAGGCGGCGATGCCGCGGCCGAGCTGCTCGACCTTCGCGTTCTCGTCGAACTTCGGGAACATCAGCTGGGCGAGCTGGGCGCCGTTGACGCGCTGCAGCGCCTCGGCCTCGTCGATGAGGCCCTGGTCCACGAGCTGGGTGGCGATGCGGAAGGCGGCACCGGCGGTGCGCTTGCCGATGCGGGTCTGCAGCATCCACAGCTGGCCGCGCTCGATGGTGAACTCGATGTCGCAGAGATCCTTGTAGTGGGTCTCCAGCGTCTCCATGATCTGCATGAGCTGGTCGTACGACTTCTTGTCGATCGACTCGAGCTCGGCGAGCGGCACGGTGTTGCGGATACCGGCGACGACGTCCTCGCCCTGCGCGTTCTGCAGGTAGTCGCCGTAGACGCCCTGGTGGCCGGAGGCGGGGTCGCGGGTGAAGGCGACGCCGGTGCCGGAGTCCGGGCCCAGGTTGCCGAAGACCATGGAGCAGACGTTGACGGCGGTGCCGAGGTCGTGCGGGATGCGCTCCTGGCGGCGGTACAGCTTCGCGCGCTCGCCGTTCCAGGAGTCGAAGACGGCCTTGATGGCCAGATCCATCTGCTCGCGCGGGTCCTGCGGGAAGTCGCGGCCGGTCGCGCTCTTGACGATCTTCTTGAACTGCTTGACGAGCTTCTTCAGGTCGGCGGCGTCGAGGTCGGTGTCGCTCGTGACCTTCTTGGCGGCCTTGGCCTCGTCGAGGGCGTCCTCGAAGAGCTCGCCGTCCACGCCGAGGACGGTCTTGCCGAACATCTGGATGAGGCGGCGGTACGAGTCCCAGGCGAAGCGCTCGTTGTCGGCCTGCGCGGCGAGGCCCTCGACGGACTTGTCGGAGAGGCCGATGTTGAGGACGGTGTCCATCATGCCCGGCATCGAGAACTTGGCGCCGGAGCGGACGGAGACGAGCAGCGGGTCGTCGGCCTGGCCGAGCTTCTTGCCCATCTTCCGCTCGAGCGCGTCGAGGTGCGCGGTGACCTCGTCGCGCAGCTCGGCCGGCTCGGAGCCGCTGTCGAGGTACGTCTTGCACGCCTCGGTCGTGATCGTGAAGCCGGGAGGAACCGGGAGACCGAGGTTGGTCATCTCGGCCAGGTTCGCGCCCTTGCCACCGAGCAGGTCCTTCAGGTCCTTGTTGCCCTCGGTGAAGTCGTACACGAACTTCTGATCATTGTTTTCCGACACGGGTCTCGACTCCTCGACGACTCGGTTGGCTGCCCTGACGGCGAGGAACATACCCAGATCGAAGGCGTCTGGGGAGGTACGCCTGCCGGTCACCCGGTCTTAACCACCCGTCCGCCAGCACATCGAAAGTAACTGACGGGTAGCTTCCGCTTTCAGGCCCCGAAGCTCGTTTGACTCAATATAGGCCTAGAGCGCTCAGATGAGCGCGCAAATTGGCATATGCGTTCAACTCTTGAACACAAAACGGGTGGCACTCCGTGCCATCCTTCAAGCGGGAGACAAGCTCGTAATCTGCTCATCTGAGCACCACCCCTATCAAGGGTGGCGAGAATCACTCCGCTTCGGCGGCACGATTCCCACGATCCGGACCATCCGCGAGCCGTTCCGCCCCCGCACGGGGAGCAGTGGCGCATTCGCGCTGGTCACCCAGCGTCTGCACGGCGATCTCGTGCACCCGGTGCCACGGCGAGTGCACCTCCGTCCTGGCACCGGTGGCGCGGTGAGGGCCTCGGCGAGGCCCTGGGAAGGACCCCGCTGTGAGCTCGTGCGCGGCGCCCGGGGCCCGCTCACGTGAGCGGGCCGCGCCCGCGAGGGCTTCGGCAGCCTCCCCATGGGGCCCACGGGCGAGCCGTCCCGCGGGCGGATCGGCCGGAAGGCGGCGCGTACACGCCTTGGGCGGGCCGAAGTCGTGCGGTGGGGGCGCCGTCCCCGTCCGGAACGCGCAGCCCGTGTTCAAGAAGCGTCAGCGGAGCCCGTCGCACCGGGCGCGCCGTAGCGGCCGCCGCGGCGCTCGCCCGACCCCGCGTGCGGCACCGGCGGCCCGTGGAACACGTCGCCCCCGGCGCCGGGTCGGCGGCCGGGGGCTCAGGTCGGGCTCAGGTCGGGCTCAGCCGCCCGATGTGTCCAGTTCCGCGTCCTCGCTCACACCGGCGCAGTCGTACGGGTCCTTCAGCCAGCCGTCCGGCAGGACGACCCGGTTGTTCCCGGACGTGCGGCCACGGGGGCCGTCCGCGCCGACCGGCCAGGGCTGGTCCAGGTCGAGCTCGTCGAGGCCGGAGCGCAGCTCGTCCAGGGAGGAGGTGATGGCGAGCCTCTTGCGCATCTCGGAACCGACCGAGAAGCCCTTGAGGTACCAGGCCACGTGCTTGCGGAAGTCGATGACGCCGCGCGCCTCGTCGTCCAGCCACTCGCCGAGCAGGCGGGCGTGCCGGACCATCGCGTCCGCGACCACGCGGAGCGAGGGCTGCGCGTAGGTGCCCGTCCCCTCGAAGCCCGCCACGAGGTCGCCGAAGAGCCAGGGGCGGCCGAGGCAGCCACGGCCCACGACGACGCCGTCGCAGCCGGTCTCGCGCATCATCCGCAGCGCGTCGTCCGCCGACCAGATGTCGCCGTTGCCGAGCACCGGGATCTCCGGCACGTGCTCCTTGAGGCGTGCGATCGCGTCCCAGTCGGCGGTGCCGCCGTAGTGCTGGGCGGCCGTCCGGCCGTGCAGCGCGATGGCGGTGACGCCCTCCTCGACGGCGATCCGGCCGGCGTCGAGGTAGGTGATGTGGTCGTCGTCGATGCCCTTGCGCATCTTCATCGTGACCGGCAGGTCGCCCGCGTTGGTCACGGCCTCGTGCAGGATCGCCCGCAGCAGCGGCCGCTTGTACGGGAGGGCGGAGCCGCCGCCCTTGCGGGTGACCTTGGGGACGGGGCAGCCGAAGTTCAGGTCGATGTGGTCGGCGAGGTCCTCGTCGACGATCATCCGCACGGCCTTGCCGACGGTGATCGGGTCCACGCCGTACAGCTGGATGGACCGCGGCTTCTCGGTCTCGTCGAAGCGGATGAGCTGCATCGTCTTCTCGTTGCGCTCGACCAGGGCCCGCGTCGTGATCATCTCGCTGACGAACAGCCCCTTCCCTCCGGAGAACTCACGGCAGAGGGTGCGGAAGGGAGCGTTGGTGATGCCGGCCATCGGCGCGAGCACCACCGGCGGCTCCACGATGTGCGGGCCGATGGCGAGGGGGGAGAACGCGGTCATTCGCCCATTGTCGCGCACTGCGCAAGTCTTTAGACAGCCGTACTATCCGGCTATGTCCGAGGTCACGAAGGCCCAGCTCACCCACGGCAGGCAACGGATCGTCCTCGCGGTCTGCTGCATGAGCCTGCTGATCGTCAGCCTGGACAACACCGCGCTCAACGTCGCCCTGCCCTCCATGCGGCGCGAGCTGGACGCCTCCGTCGCCGGTCTGCAGTGGACCATCGACGCCTACACCCTGGTGCTGGCCTCGCTGCTCATGCTCGCGGGCTCCACCGCCGACCGGATCGGCCGCCGCCGGGTCTTCACCACGGGACTCGTCCTCTTCGCGCTCGGCTCGCTGCTCTGCTCCCTCGCGCCCAGCCTGGAGACGCTGGTCGCCTTCCGGATGGTGCAGGCGGTGGGCGGTTCGATGCTGAACCCGGTCGCCATGTCGATCATCACCAACACCTTCACCGAACCGGCGGCACGCGCGCGGGCCATCGGCGTCTGGGGCGGGGTCGTCGGCGTCTCCATGGCCGCGGGCCCGCTGGTGGGAGGCCTCCTCGTCGAGTCGGTCGGCTGGCGCGCGATCTTCTGGGTGAACCTCCCGGTCGGTCTCGTCGCCCTGCTCCTCACGCTGCGCTACGTCCCCGAGTCCCGCGCGCCCCGCCCCCGGCGCCCCGACCCGGTGGGCCAGGTCCTGGTGGCGGCGCTGCTCGGCTCCCTGACGTACGCGATCATCGAGTCCAGCGTGCTGTTCGCAGGGGTCGCGGCGCTCGCCCTGGCCGGCCTCCTGCTCTACGAGCCGAGGCGCCGGGAGCCGCTGATCGACCTGCGGTTCTTCCGCAGCGCGCCGTTCAGCGGGGCGACGGTGATCGCGGTCTGCGCCTTCGCCGCGCTGGGCGGTTTCCTGTTCCTGAACACCCTCTACCTCCAGGACGTCCGTGGCCTGTCCGCCCTGCACGCGGGGCTCTTCATGCTGCCGATGGCGGCGATGACCTTCGTCTTCGCGCCGCTCTCGGGCCGCCTGGTGGGGACGCGCGGCCCGCGGCCCTCGCTGCTGCTCGCGGGCACGGCGATGGCGGCCGGACCGCTGCTCCTCGCCGCCTTCCAGGCGGAGACCAGCACGCCGCTGCTCCTCACCGGGTACGTGGTCTTCGGCATCGGCTTCGGCCTGGTGAACGCGCCGATCACCAACACGGCGGTGTCGGGGATGCCCCGCGCCCAGGCCGGGGTGGCCGCCGCCGTGGCCTCCACCAGCCGCCAGATCGGCCAGACCCTCGGGGTCGCGGTGGCGGGCGCGGTCCTGACGGCGGGGATGGGCTCGACCGCGTACGGCGCGGGCGGGGCCGGACACCCGGAGGGCTTCGTCGACGCGAGCGGGCCGGTCTACTGGATCATCACGGGGTGCGGCCTGTGCGTGCTGCTCGCCGGTGCGCTCACCAGCGGCGCGTGGGCGCGCCGCACGGCGGAGCGCACGGCGCGCCTCCTGGAGGGGGCGGACGGACTTCAGGCGGCGGCCAGGGCCCCGTCCTCCTGAGCGGGCGTCGGGGCGGCTCCGGCCCGGGGGTCGGCCGAGGCGCCGCCGCGACGGGCCCCTTCCGCCTCCGTCTCCTCCGCCGCCTGCTCGGCCAGGACCAGCGCCTGGAGCCGTTCGATGCCCGCCCGCGAGGCCTCGTCCACCGGCACGTACGTCACCAGGCGCGGTCCGGACTGGGGGCCGAGCCAGAGGTTGGTGTGTTCGAGGCGGAGCAGCCCGACCCGGGTGTTGCGGATGACCTTCGTCCGGCTGGCCTGGTCGACGACGTCGTGCCGGGCCCAGATCTCGCGGAACTCCGGCGACGCGTCCTGCAGCCGGTGCAGCAACGCCTTCCAGGCGGGTTCGGCGAGGTGCTCGGCCATGGCGGCGCGCAGCTTGCCGGCCAGGGAGCGCAGCACCTCGGGCAGGTCGGTGACGGCGGCGCGGAACTCCTCGTTCGTGAAGGCCAGCCAGAGGCTGTTGCGGTCCTCGCGGGGCAGGGCGTCCAGGTCGCAGAAGAGGCGCCCGAAGGTGCGGTTGTGGGCGAGGAAGTCGTAGCGGCTGTTCTGGACGGCGGCCGGGACCGGCTCCAACTGGTCGAGGAGCTGCCGGAGCGCGGGCGTGACCGTCGGGCAGGGCGTCTCGGGGTGCGGGTCGCTCTGCCCGGCGAGCGCGAAGAGGTGGGTCCGTTCGGTGGGGTCGAGCAGCAGCGCGGCGGCGAGCGCGTCCAGGACCTGCGGGGAGACCTGGATCGGCCGGGCCTGCTCCAGCCACGTGTACCAGGTGACGCCGACGGCGGACAGCTGGGCGACCTCCTCGCGGCGCAGCCCCGGCGTACGGCGGCGGCGGCCGCGCGGCAGCCCGACCTGCTCGGGGCTGATCCGCTCGCGCCGGCTGCGCAGGAACGCGGCGAGCTCGTGCCGTCGGACGTCCGGTTCGGTGGTCGCGTACGCCGTCATGACCGTCATGCCCCCAGGGTGCCCGGGCGCTCAGCCCATTGCCAGGTAGTCCTTGTACCAGGATAAAGACACTCTGGTACCAGGCTGAGGACGGTCCGAAGCTCGGTTGCGTGACTACGACAACCTCCCCGTCCGCCCGCGCGGCCGCCCCGGTGGTCGACCGTGCCCGGCCTTCGCTCGGCTCCCTCGGTCTGTTCACGGTGCTGCTCGGCGCGGCCCTGCCGCTGATCGACTTCTTCATCGTCAACGTCGCCCTGCCCACCATCGACCACGACCTGGCGGCCGGACCGGCGATGCTCGAACTGGTGGTCGCCGGCTACGGCCTGGCATACGCCGTCCTGCTCGTCCTCGGCGGCCGGCTCGGCGACCTCTTCGGGCGCCGCCGGCTCTTCCTCGCCGGCATGGCCGCCTTCGGCGTCACCTCCCTCGCCTGCGGTCTCGCCCCGGACGCCTGGACGCTGGTCGGCGCACGGGTGGCCCAGGGCGCCGCGGCGGCGCTGATGCTGCCGCAGGTCCTCGCGACCATCCACTCCTCGACCTCGGGCGCCCGGCACGCCAAGGCCCTGAGCCTGTACGGGGCGACGGCGGGCCTGTCGATGGTCGCCGGCCAGATCCTGGGCGGCGTGCTGGTGGCCGCCGATGTCGCGGGCAGCGGCTGGCGGGCGGTGTTCCTGGTCAACGTGCCGGTGGCCTTGACCGGTCTGCTGCTCGCGGCCCGCACCGTCCCCGAGACCCGTTCGGACCGGCCCGCGCCCGTCGACGTGCCGGGCACGCTGCTGCTCGCGCTGTCCCTGCTCACGCTGCTCGCGCCGCTGACCGAGGGCCGGGCCGCGGGCTGGCCGCCGTGGACCTGGATCGCGCTCGCGGTGTTCCCGTTCGCGGCCGGGGCGTTCTGGTGGGTCGAGCTGCGGACCGACCGCAGGGGCGGGGTGCCGCTGGTGCCGCCGAGCCTGCTCGGCCTGGTCCCGCTGCGCCGGGGCCTGGCGGTGGTGCTGCCGCTGTCGCTGGGCTTCAGCGGCTTCATGTTCGTGATCGCCGTCGCGCTCCAGCAAGGCCTGGGAATGGGCGCGGTGGCCTCGGGCCTGGCGCTGGTGCCGATGGCGGTGGCCTTCTTCGCGGCCTCGCTCGCGGGGCCGCGGGTCGTACGCCGCTGGGGCACCCGGATCGTGCCGGTGGGCGGCCTGCTCCAGGGGTTCGGCATCGCCCTCATCGCCTGGGCGGCGTGGCGGGGCTGGACGGACCTCACGGTGTGGCAGCTGGTGCCGGGCATGGCGATCGCCGGCCTGGGCCAGGGCCTGCAGCTGCCGGTGCTGTTCCGGGTGGTGCTGTCGGAGGTGCCGACGGAGCGGGCGGGCGTGGGCAGCGGGGTCATGGTGACCACCCAGCAGTCGGCCCTGGCGCTGGGCGTGGCGACGCTGGGCTCGCTCTTCCTGTCGCTGGCCTCGTCACCGGCCCGGATGGGCTCGGCGGTGACGACGACGTTGCTGGTCCAGCTGGCGGTGATCGCGCTGACGGTGCTGCTGGGTCTGCGCCTCCCTCGCGCAGTGAAGTGACAAATATTGAAATCTGTCATCGCTCATGTCATGGTTGAAGGGTGCCCCGCTCGACGGGCCCCCTTCCTCCCTCCCCAGGAGCCCCCCATGACGCTCACGACCTCCCTCCCCACCCGCCCCCTGGGCACCACCGGCCCCCGGGTCTCCGCTCTCGGCCTCGGCTGCATGGGCATGTCCGCGCTGTACGGCGAGGCCGACCGCGCGGAGTCGATCGCGACGATCCACGCCGCCCTGGACGCCGGCGTCACGCTGCTCGACACCGGCGACTTCTACGGGATGGGCCACAACGAGCTGCTGATCAACGAGGCGTTGCGCACCGCCCCCACCGCCGCCCGCGAACAGGCCCTGACCAGCGTGAAGTTCGGCGCCCTGCGGGCCGTCGAAGGCGACTTCCTCGGCTACGACGGACGACCGGCCGCGGTGAAGAACTTCGCCGCCTACTCGCTGCAGCGCCTCGGCGCCGACCACATCGACATCTACCGGATCGCGCGCGTCGACCCGGACGTGCCGATCGAGGAGACCGTCGGCGCCATCGCCGAACTGGTCGAGGCGGGCCACGTCCGGCACATCGGCCTCTCCGAGGTCGGCGCCGACACCCTGCGCCGGGCCGCCGCCGTCGCCCCCATCGCCGACCTGCAGATCGAGTACTCGCTGGTCTCCCGCGGCATCGAGGACCGGATCCTGCCGACCGCCCGTGAGCTGGGCATCGGCATCACCGCGTACGGGGTCCTCTCCCGCGGTCTGATCAGCGGGCACGTCACCCGTGACCAGTCCTACGCCCCGGGGGACTTCCGCGGGATGTCCCCGCGCTTCCAGGGCGAGAACCTGGGCCGGAACCTGGACCTGGTGGACCGGCTGCGCGCGGTCGCCGAGGCGAAGGGCGTCACGGTGGCCCAGACGGCCATCGCGTGGGTGCTCGCCCAGGGAGCGCGTCACCACGCCGACATCGTGCCGCTGATCGGCGCCCGTCGCCGCGACCGGCTCGCGGAGGCGCTCGGCGCCGTGGACGTCACCCTCGACGCGGCCGAGCTCGCGGCGATCGAGGCGGCCGTCCCGGCCGGCGCGGCGTCCGGCGCGCGCTACCCGGAGAACCAGATGGCGCACCTCGACAGCGAGCAGTGAGCGGCGTCCCGGTGACAGGTACTGTCCTTCCATGGCCGCCACCACCGAGACCCTGACCGCGGAGCGCATCCTGGAAGCCACCGAGGAGGTGCTCCGGCGCTTCGGTCCCGCGAAGGCGACCGTCGTGGACGTGGCGCGGGCCCTCGGCGTCAGCCACGGCAGCGTCTACCGCCACTTCCGTACGAAGGCGGCGCTGCGCGAGGCGGTCACGGAGCGCTGGCTGGAGCGGACCATCGTCGCCCTGGAACCGTACGTGACGGGCCCGCAGCGCGCCGACGAGCGCCTGACCGGCTGGCTCACGGCCCTCTTCGCCCTCAAGCGCAAGAAGGCCGGCGGCGATCCGGAGCTGATGGCGACCTTCCAGGTGCTGATCGGCGAGAACAGCGCGGTGGTCGACCGGCACGAGGAGCACCTCGCCGACCAGATCGCCCGCATCCTGGAGGACGGCGTCCGCGAGGGCGTGTTCGCCGCCCCGGAACAGGACCTCGCGACGACGGCCCGCGCGGTCTTCCACGCCACGGACCGCTTCCACAACCCGGCGCACTCCGCGGACTGGTCCGCCCCGGGCAGCGAGGCCGCGTTCGCGGCGGTCGTCTCCCTGGTGCAGCGCGCCCTGAGGGCCTGAGGACACGACCGCACGGGAAAGCCCCCGGTTCCGGGTACGGAACCGGGGGCTTCGCCGTGGGCGGGAAGCGGACTCAGCAGCCGATGAGGCGGCTGGCCAGGTAGCCCTGGATCTGGTCGAGGGAGACGCGCTCCTGCTTCATGGTGTCGCGCTCGCGCACGGTCACCGCGTTGTCCTCGAGGGTGTCGAAGTCGACGGTGACGCAGTACGGGGTGCCGATCTCGTCCTGGCGACGGTAGCGGCGGCCGATGGCGCCGGCGTCGTCGAACTCGATGTTCCAGTTCTGCCGCAGGTCGGCCGCCAGGCCCTTGGCCTTCGGCGAGAGCTGCGCGTTGCGGGACAGCGGCAGGACGGCGACCTTGACCGGGGCCAGGCGGTGGTCGAGGCGCAGCACGACGCGCTTCTCCATGACGCCCTTGGCGTTCGGGGCCTCGTCCTCGGTGTACGCGTCGAGCAGGAAGGCCAGCATGGTGCGGCCGACACCGGCCGCCGGCTCGATGACGTACGGCGTGTAGCGCTCGCCCTCCTGCTCCAGGAAGGTCAGGTTGGCGCCCGAGGCCTCGGAGTGGGCCTTCAGGTCGTAGTCGGTGCGGTTGGCGACGCCCTCGAGCTCGCCCCACTCGCTGCCGCCGAACTGGAAGCGGTACTCGATGTCGGCGGTGCGCTTCGAGTAGTGGGAGAGCTTCTCCTTCGGGTGCTCGAACCAGCGCATGTTCTCCTCACGGAGACCCAGGCCCGTGTACCAGTTCCAGCGCTGCTCCATCCAGTACTCGTGCCACTGCTCGTCCTCGCCCGGCTTGACGAAGAACTCCATCTCCATCTGCTCGAACTCGCGGGTGCGGAAGATGAAGTTGCCCGGAGTGATCTCGTTCCGGAAGGACTTGCCCATCTGCGCGATGCCGAACGGGGGCTTCTTGCGCGAGGTGGTCTGCACCTGGAGGAAGTTGGTGAAGATGCCCTGGGCGGTCTCGGGACGCAGGTACGCGACGGAGCCGGTGTCCTGGGTCGGGCCGAGGTGCGTGGAGAGCAGGCCGGAGAACTGCTTGGGCTCGGTGAAGGTGCCCTTGTTGCCGCAGTTGGGGCAGTTGAGGTCGGTGAGGCCGTTCTCGGGGAGGCGGCCGTGCTTCTCCTCGTACGCCTCCTCCAGGTGGTCGGCGCGGAAGCGCTTGTGGCAGGAGGTGCACTCGGTCAGCGGGTCGGTGAAGGTGGCGACGTGGCCGGACGCCTCCCAGACCTCGGTGGCCAGGATGACGGAGGAGTCGAGGCCGACGACCTCCTCGCGCGAGGTGACCATGTAACGCCACCACTGACGCTTGATGTTCTCCTTGAGCTCGACACCCAGCGGCCCGTAGTCCCAGGCGGCTCGCTGGCCACCGTAGATCTCGCTGCACGGGTAGACGAAGCCACGGCGCTTGCTCAGGCTGACGATGGTGTCGATCTTGTCGGCGGCCACGGTGCTCTCTTCATTACGACGACGAAGTGCGAATGCCTCAGGTTACCGGCGCCCGCACCCCCTCTTTCAAATCGGTTCTCCCCCGCTCACCGGGAAGCGGAGGGAGGGGGACGCGGGTGCCGGGGGCCTCGGTCGGATCAACCCCCGACTTGTACCAGTCTGCCTGGATATCGACGACGGCGCCGTTCCCGTCGAACGACAGTGCGCCGGGACACACGTGCGGCAATTGACAACCGTTTCCATCTTTGTTGAAAATGAGTGTCATGAACGTACGCCGACTGATACCCCCGACCGCCGTCGCCGGAGCCGTCGCGCTCGGTCTCGTCACCCTCTCCGCCTGCGGCGGGACCTCGGACGCGGCCGACAAGAACGGCAACGGGAAGCTGGACGTCGTCGCGTCGTTCTACCCCATGCAGTACCTGGCCGAGCAGATAGGCGGCGAGCACGTCTCCGTCGACACGCTCACCAAGCCCGGCGTCGAGCCGCACGACCTGGAGCTCAAGCCGCGGCAGGTCGGCCGGCTCACCGACGCCGACGTCATCGTCTACCTCAAGGGCGTCCAGCCCGCCGTGGACAACGCCATCCAGCAGGCCGGCGTGAAGAACACCGTCGACGCCGCCACCCTCACCGAGCTGGAGGAGCACGGCACCGAGGCCGGCGGCCACGAGCACGGCCACGGCGACGGGGCCCACGGCTCCGAGGAAGCGGGCCACGAGGGCCACGACCACGGATCCGAGGCCGGCACCGACCCGCACATCTGGCTCGACCCCGTGAAGTACGCCGAGGTCGCCAAGGGCGTGGGCGCCGCCTTCGAGAAGGCCGACCCGGCGCACGCCGCCGCCTACAAGAAGAACACCGCCACCCTGGTGAAGAAGCTCGGTGACCTGGACACCGCCTTCGAGACGGGTCTGAGGAACACCACCACCAAGACCTTCATCACCACCCACGCCGCCTTCGGCTACCTCGCCGAGCGCTACGGCCTGGAGCAGGAGGGCATCTCCGGCATCGACCCCGAGGCCGAGCCGAGCCCCGCCCGCGTCAAGCAGCTCCAGGACATCGCGAGGCAGGACAAGGTCGGCACCGTCTTCTTCGAGACCCTCGCCAGCGACAAGACCGCCAAGACCCTCGCGAGCGACACCGGCCTGAAGACCGACGTGCTCGACCCGCTCGAGGGAATCACGGACAAGTCCAAGGGCGATGACTACATCGAGGTCATGCAGTCCAACCTCGCCGCGCTGCAGAAGGCCCTCGGCGCGAAGTGATCGGCACCCAGCAGGAGGCACCCGTGAGCGCCCTCGTGAGCGACGAGCCCGTCATCTCCGTCCGCGGAGCGACCGCGGCCCTCGGCGCGCGCCCCGTACTGCGCGGCGTCGACCTCACCGTCCGGCGCGGTGAGGTCGTCGCGCTGCTCGGCGCCAACGGCTCCGGCAAGTCCACCGCCGTCCGCTCCGTCATCGGCCAGGTGCCGCTGACCGGCGGCACCATCGAGCTCTTCGGCACCCCGCAGAAGCGGTTCCGCGAGTGGGCCCGGGTCGGCTACGTGCCGCAGCGCACCACCGCCGCCAGCGGCGTCCCCGCCACCATCCGCGAGGTCGTCACCTCCGGCCGGCTCTCCCGCCGCCGGTTCGGCCTCACCAGCAGGGCCGACCGTGCCGCCGTCGACCGCGCCATCGAGCTCGTCGGCCTCGCCGACCGCGCCAAGGACTCCGTCTCCGCCCTCTCCGGCGGCCAGCACCAGCGCGTGCTCATCGCCCGCGCGCTCGCCGCCGAACCCGAGCTGCTGATCATGGACGAGCCGATGGCCGGCGTCGACCTCGCCAGCCAGGAGATCCTCGCCGCCACCCTGCGCGACCAGGTCGCCGGCGGCACCTCCGTCCTCCTCGTCCTGCACGAACTCGGCCCGCTGGAGCCCCTCATCGACCGCGCGGTCGTGCTGCGCGACGGCTGCGTCGTCCATGACGGCCCGCCCCCGCAGGCCGTCGGCCAGCACGCGCTGCCCGGCCACGACCACGTCCATCCGCACGCGGCCGACGAGCCGCTCCGTACGGGACTGCTGACCTGACATGGAATTCCTCAACGACCCCTTCATGCAGCGGGCCCTGCTCGCCGCCCTGCTCATCGGCATCACCGCACCGGCCGTCGGCATCTACCTCGTCCAGCGGCGCCAGGCACTCATGGGCGACGGGATCGGCCACGTCGCCATGACCGGTGTCGGCCTCGGCTTCCTGATGTCGGCCAACCCGGTGTGGATGGCGACCCTGGTCGCCGTCGTCGGCGCCGTCGTCATGGAACTCATCCGCGCGTACGGCAAGACCCGCGGCGACCTCGCCCTCGCCCTGCTGTTCTACGGCGGCATGGCGGGCGGCGTCATGCTGATCAACCTCTCGGACACCGGCTCGAACGCGAACCTGACCTCGTTCCTGTTCGGCTCGCTGACGACCGTGTCCCGCGAGGACACGGTGGCGATCACGATCCTGGCCGCCTTCGTCATCCTCGTCACGGTCGGCCTGCGCCGGCAGCTCTTCGCCGTCAGCCAGGACGAGGACTTCGCCCGCGTCACCGGCCTCCCGGTGCGCGCCCTGAACCTGCTCATCGCCGTCACCGCCGCCGTCACCGTCACGGTCGCCATGCGCGTCGTCGGCCTGCTCCTGGTCAGCGCGCTGATGGTGGTCCCGGTCGCGGCCGCCCAGTCGCTGTCCCGCTCCTTCCGCACGACGTTCGCGCTCGCGGTGCTGATCGGTGTCGGCGTCACCCTGACCGGCACCGTCACGACCTACTACGTCGACGCCCCGCCCGGCGCGACGATCGTGCTCCTCGCGATCGCGGTCTTCATCACCCTCACGGCCCTCTCGGCCCCGCTCGCCCGGCGCCGCGCCCGGGCCGCCGAGGCCGCCACACGGGCCTGCGACGCGCCGCTTCCGGCCACCCGGCGCCCCTCGGACGACGTGAAGGTCTGACACCGGGCCCACGGGGGGCTGGCAGAATGGCGGGGGCAGACAAGGATTCAAGGAGGCCCGCGTGACGACGGCAGGACCCCCCGTACGTGGCCGCTCGACCAAGCAGCGGGCCGCCGTGTCGGCGGCGCTGAACGAGGTGGACGAGTTCCGCAGCGCCCAGGAGCTGCACGACATGCTCAAGCACCGCGGCGACTCCGTCGGCCTCACCACCGTCTACCGCACGCTCCAGTCCCTGGCCGAGGCCGGTGAGGTCGACGCCCTGCGCACCAGCGACGGCGAGACGGTCTACCGCCGCTGCTCGACGGGCGACCACCACCACCATCTGGTCTGCCGCGTCTGCGGCAAGGCCGTGGAGGTCGAGGGCCCGGCCGTGGAGCAGTGGGCCGAGACGATCGCCGCGGAGCACGGCTTCGTGAACGTGGCCCACACCGTGGAGATCTTCGGCACCTGCGCGGAGTGCGCGGCGAAGTGACCTGACGCACGAGGTGACATACGGCTGGGGCCCGAACCGGACGATTCCGGTACGGGCCCCAGCCGCATGTACGGCCTCAGATCCGGTCGATGTTCCGGTCCAGGAGCGCGCGGAGCCGGTCGACGTCGGCGGCGTCGGCGAGCGCGCGCTTGGGCAGCGCGGCCAGGCCCACGCGGCCCTTGTCGCCGGAGAACAGCACGAACTGCGTCGGGGTCTCGGCGTACCGGGGCGTGAGCTGCCAGCCGGCCACGACCTCGCAGTCCTGGCTCGTCCACCGGACCCCGGCCTCGTCGACCCTGGCCCGGTGCTCACCCTGCCGGGCGATCATGGCGTACAACTGCCGGGTGGTGAGCAGGCGGCTCAGCGGTACGAGGACGGCCGAGAGCAGCCCGAGCGCGCCCATGAGGACCGCGCCCCCGGTGTCCGGTTCGCCGGGCCCGGTCAGCAGCAGGGCGACGGCCAGGAACGCCAGGGCGGCGGCGACCGGCAGCAGCCACCGCAGCAGCCGGAACGAGCCGTGCCGCGTCTGCACCCGCACCGCGTCGGCGATGTCCGCACGCGTCGGCGTGTAGACCAGTTCCACCGCTTACCCCCCAGCTCTCGTCAGGCCTTGTCGAGGACGGCCAGGTCGGCCGGGTCCACCCCGCCGAAGCGCCGGTCGCGCTGGGCGTACTCGACGCAGGCGCGCCACAGGTCGCGGCGGTCGAAGTCGGGCCACAGGACGTCCTGGAAGACCATCTCGGCGTACGCGCTCTGCCAGATCAGGTAGTTCGACGTGCGCTGCTCGCCGCTGGGCCGCAGGAAGAGGTCGACGTCCGGCATGTCCGGGTAGTAGAGGTACTTCTGGATGGTCTTCTCGGAGACCTTCGCGGGGTCGAGCCGGCCGGCCTTCACGTCCTCCGCCAGCGCCTGCGCCGCGTCCGCGAGCTCCGCCCGGCCGCCGTAGTTCATGCAGAAGTACAGCGTGAGCTTCGTGTTGTCCTTGGTCTGCTCCTGGGCGACCTGGAGCTCCTTGGCCACCGACTTCCACAGCTTGGGCATGCGGCCCACCCAGCGCACCCGGATGCCCAGCTCGTCGAGCTGGTCGCGGGTCTTGCGGATGAAGTCCCGGTTGAAGTTCATGAGGAAGCGCACCTCCTCGGGCGAGCGCTTCCAGTTCTCCGTGGAGAAGGCGTACAGCGAGATCGAGCCCACGCCCATCTCGATCGCGCCCTGGAGCACGTCGAGCACCTGCTCCGCGCCGACCTTGTGCCCCTCGGTGCGCGGCAGACCACGCTCCTTGGCCCACCGGCCGTTACCGTCCATGACGATCGCGACGTGCTCGGGCACGAGCTCCGGCTGGAGCTTCGGCGGGCGGGCACCGGAGGGGTGCGGCTCGGGGGTGCTGTACTCCCGTCGCTGCCGCCCGAGGAGTCGTGCGATGGCCATGACGTGGTCTCTCCTAGCTCTTCTCTACGTACCGCAGCGAGCGCAGCCCGCGCTCCAGGTGCCAGTGCAGATAGGCGGACACGAGCCCGCTGCCCTCCCTGACGTGACGCGGCTCGGCCGCGTCCGCCGTCTCCCAGTCGCCCGTGAGCAGCGCGCTGAGCAGGCCTACGGCCTCCGCTGAGGGTACGACGCTTCCGGGCACCCGGCAGTCCCCGCATATGACTCCGCCCGCCGCGACCGAAAAGAAGCGGTTCGGGCCGGTGAGTCCGCATTTCGCACAGTCCTCGAAGCTGGGCGCGTAGCCGTTCACGGCGAGCGAGCGCAGCAGGAACGCGTCGAGGATCAGGTGCGGGGCGTGCTCCCCGCGCGCGAGCGTCCGCAGCCCGCCCACGAGCAACAGGTACTGCTGCACGGCCGGCTCGCCCTCGTGGTCGGTGAACCGTTCCGCCGTCTCCAGCATCGCGGTGCCGGCGGTGTAGCGGGCGTAGTCGGTGACGATCCCGCTGCCGTACGCGGCGATGGTCTCGCTCTGCGTGCACAGCGGCAGCCCCCGCCCGACCAGCTCACTCCCCCGGGCGAAGAACTGCACGTCCACGTGCGAGAACGGTTCGAGCCGCGCCCCGAACTTCGACTTGGTCCGGCGCACCCCGCGCGCGACGGCGCGTACGCGTCCGTGACCGCGCGTGAGGAGGGTGATGATGCGGTCCGCTTCACCCAGCTTCTGGGTGCGCAGCACGATGCCGTCGTCGCGGAACAGACTCATGGAGCCATTCTCCCGTACGGGAGGAGTGCTCAGGGGTGCCCTTGTCCCTTCCGGAGGCGCAGCCGGGCCGGGCCTGCCACGGAACTGCTCCACGGCCGCGCGTTCCAGGTCCCGCGGGCCGGACCAGGGACCCGTCCCAGCCGCCGGGCGGCCTCGTCTCGGCGGCCCACGGCGCGGCAGGCGAGGGCGAGCTCGCTCGCCGACTCCGCCTCCGTCCCCGGCTTCACGGCACTTCTCCGCGACTGCGGGCGTTGGCGTGCGCCGTCGCCGCGCTCAGCCGCTCGGCGACGGTCGCGACCCGCACCCCGTCCGGCTCGCAGTCCCACTCGCGCCCGCCCCCGATGGGGCGGACCTGAAGGCAGGAGCCCTCGTGCCCCATGACCGTGCCGACCTTTCCCGTACGGATGTCGACGACGTACGCACCGATGGGCGGCTCCATGCGCATCCCCCTTCGTTGATGAGCGCCACGACGAGCGCACAGGCGCGCGCCGCGCAATTCCTTCACCACCTCGCGCGCCCCGCGCGCCACTTCCGAAGACCGCATGCTGTCTCTTTCACCAACGCGTTCCGCTCCGAATCCATTTCCCGTTTACCACATCCAGAATGGGTACGGATCCGTACAATCGCGGGACTCGCCGGGGCGACAAATCTGGTGCGGGGCCCGGGGGTTAATCCCTGGCCAAGGGCAAACAGCAGGCAGGGCGGCGGGTCTCGACGGAGCCACCGCCCGACATCAGGAATCCGCGACCGGACCCGACGGGAATTCGTGGAGGTCCTGTGAACCAGCGGTATTCGGTTCGCGACGCCCCCTTTGACTGCGGCGGGTGGCCGCCGTGAAGTGAGCGTCACGAGGCCGGATCCAGCACGTGGTCGATCAGGCCGTATTCCTTGGCCTCCGCGGGCGTGAGCCAGCGGTCGTCGGCGAAGTCGGCGGCGACCTGGGCCGCTTCGCGGCCGGTGTGGAGGGCGAGGAGGTCCGTGATGCGGGTGCGCGTGTGGTGCAGTTCGGCGATGCCCACGTCGTCCGTGTCGCCGGCGTCGGCGTCGGCGAAGGACGGCAGGTGCAGCATCATGCGGGTGTGGGGCAGGGCGTACCGCTTGCCGGGCGTACCGGCGGCGACGAGGAACTGGGCCATCGATGCGCAGTAGCCGAGCCCGATGGTGACGACGTCGTTCCTGATGTGCTGCATCGTGTCGTAGATCGCCAGGCCGGCCGGCACCGACCCGCCCGTGGAGTTGACGTAGAGGGTGACGGGGCGGTCGCCCTCGGCGGCCAGGAGCAGCAGCTGCGCCGTGATCCGGCCGGCGGTGTCGTGGGTGATCGGCGTGGAAATGTGGAGGACGCGGTGGCGCAGGAGGCGTTCGACGACGGCGTCCGCCTCGGCTGCGGTGTCGTGGGCCGTGGTGTCCTGGGAGTCGGCGGGCATGCGGTGATGCCTTCCACCCGGCCGCTCCGCTCCTCACGTGCCGTGCCGCCGATCGGCTCACAGGCCGGCGAAGAGCCCTTCCAGCGGCGCGGGGACGCGGTCGGGATCGAGGGCCTCCACGAGGACCCGGCCGTAGTGGATCTTGCGCCCCTTCTTCGTGCCGAAGAAGCGCCGCAGCTGCTGGTGCGGCGCCCGGCCCTGCTGTGCGGGCTGGCGCAGGAAGGTGCGCAGGGGCCGCTCCTCGCCCTGCTCCCGGACGAGCTCCGTCACGCGTGGGACTCCCAGCGCGCGGATCAGCTCGTCCTCGAGGTCGGCCGCGCAGACGAAGAAGCCCTGCCCCTCCGCGCCGGCCCGCTCCAGGGCCCGGGCGTAGTAGTCGCGCTCCCGCTCGTCGCACAGGCCGACGAGCCGGAGGCCGAGGCCGGCCGGCCCGAGCAGGCGGGCGAAGCGCCCGACGCTCATCGCGCCGCCGATCGGCAGGACGCAGACCCCCTCGGCCGCCAGGTCACGCCCGCGGCGCTCGGCCAGCGCGTCGACCGCGGCCACGTCGCTCAGTCCTTCGAGCAGGACCACCGTCCGTACGGGCAGGCGCGCGGCGAGTTCACGCGCGGGGCCCTCGGGGTCTCCCGCCGCGGACCCCCCTGCCGTGAAGCCGACGGCCGCGGACCCACCTCGCGCCAAGCCGCCTGCCGCGGAGTCGCTCACCGCCCAGGCGAGGACCGCTTCCCGGAACGCCCCCATGTCATCCATGGGGCGAGTCTGCGTCCTCCCCCGGCTCGCGTGCCATCGGATATCCGCTTGCCCGCGTGACCCGTGCCTGGCGATGCTCGCCGCATGGACCTACCCGAGCAGCTGTCGCAGCCCCCGCAGGTCATCGAGGTGGACGACCGCCTCACCCTCCGCCGCTTCGTCGACCCGGCGGACCTCCCCGCACTGCACCGGCTCATCGAGGAGTCCCTCGACCATCTGCGCCCGTGGATGGAGTGGGTGTCCGAGCACAGCGCAGCGCGCACCGCGGCCTTCCTCTCGCGGCGGGCCGAACGGTGGGAGAGCGGGGAGGAGTTCACGTACGCCGTCGTGCTCGACGGCGGGATCTCCGGCGCGTGACAGCTCCACCGGCGCGAGGACACCCCGGGCGACGCCTACGAGATCGGCTACTGGCTGCATCCCGCCGCCACCGGCCGGGGCGTGGCCACCCGGGCCGCGCGCGCCCTGACCGAGCAGGCGCTCGGGCTGCCCGGCGTCGATCAGGTCCTCATCGTGCACGACCCGGCCAACCACGCCAGCGGCGCGGTCCCCGCCCGGCTCGGCTTCACGGAGGAGGGGCGGCTGCGGGACGGGGACGCGGAGTTCCGGGTCTGGCGGCTGACGCGGTCCGAGGGCTGACCCGCAGGCCCGGCCGGAACCGGCGCCGGGATGCACCGGGCTCTGGTGGGCGGGCGGGGCGGACGCCCGACGGGGCGCTCA
Source organism: Streptomyces sp. NPDC051921 (assembly GCF_040680975.1). Taxonomy (NCBI): domain Bacteria; kingdom Bacillati; phylum Actinomycetota; class Actinomycetes; order Kitasatosporales; family Streptomycetaceae; genus Streptomyces; species Streptomyces sp. NPDC051921. The sequence goes on along the minus strand of NZ_JBFAXU010000008.1, from coordinate 8,281 downwards.
GCGCGCCGCACGGTCGAGGGTCGCGACCTCGCGCACCGCAGCGGCGACCGCGCGGAAGTCCTTGCGCAGGATGGCGCCGTGGTTGCTCGCGACCTTGGCGCTCACTTCGATGTGCGGGTTGCGGGCGGTCACCGCGTCGAGGCCGGCGCGGATCCGCTCCTGCTCGTCCCCGCGGCTGCCGAGGGACGTCCCCGAGGCGAGCACGTAGCGCGTCGGGACGACGACGGAGTCGAGGACGGCGCCCAGCTCGCGCTCGCCGCCGAGCCTGCCGAGCTCGATGTTGCTCTCCGCCTGCTCCTCGGCGGTGAGGCGAGGGGCCAGGCCCGTCGGGCGCAGCAGCGGCAGGAACCAGCTCATCCGCCGGAACATCTTCCGGATCCGCTCCTCCATGGCCTCGTCCATCCAGTCGTAGGGGCACGCGCCGTCGACCAGGACCACCCCCATGGCGCGCTCCGGGTTCCGGGCTGCCCAGTGGGCCCCGACGTACGCGCCGTAGGACCAGCCCACCAGCAGCGCCCGGTCGACGCCCCGGGCCGCGAGGACCGCGTCGACGTCACGGACGGCGGCCTCGAAGGAGTAGTCGGCCGAACGGCCGGACTTGCGGCCGCGGCCGCGCTCGTCGTAGGTGATGTGCCGCCAGTCCGGGCCCAGCTCGTCGAGGACCCGCCGCCAGTAGCCCTGCGTGGCGAACTGGCCGTTCAGGTAGATCACGGGGATGCCGGGGCCGCCGCTGTCGGTGACGGCCAGAGCGGTGTCGTCCACCGGCACCATGCCGGTCCACGCGGTGTTGCTGGTCATGACGTGCCCTCCGGGCTGGATGGGGATGGGACGGGGAGATGGGGTGCAGCGGGTGGGGGGATCAGATGCTGCAGGCGTCGACGTTGCCGTAGCCGGTGGTGGCCTCGATGTTCAGGCCGGCGGCGGCACCCTCGGCGTTCCTGAGGGTGTTGCGGATCCGGCCGTAGCCGGTGCCCGCGTCGAGGGAGGCGGAGACTCCGGCGGCGGCGCCGACCGAGATGTCGCCCATCTGGGTGCGCAGGACGACCGCGCCGCGGCGGGCCTCGCTGATCCGGATGTCGCCCTTGCCGGTGCTGATGTCGGCGGGGCCGGTGAGGCGGCCGACCGTGACATCGCCGCCGGAGGTGGTGACGCTGAGGCCCGCGGCCTCGTCGATCTTGATGGCGCCCTGGGCGCCCTCGAAGGCGACCTCGCCGAAGCGGCCCACGCCCCGGAACTCGGCGCACGAGGACGTCACACCGACCTGGGACCCGGCGGGGAGCTGGACCGTGATCTCGACGGAACCCGACGGGCCGAAGTACTGCTTCCTGCCGTCCGGGGCCGCGATCCGCAGGACGCCGTCGGCGTAGTCGACCGTGGTCTGCTCGGCCGCCTTCACGTCGCGGCTCTTGGAGGCGTTGGCCGGGAGGACCTCGACGGTGGCGTCGGCCCGGTCGGCGGCGATGAACTGCACGCGCCCGGCGGGGAAGTCGATGACCGCGGCGATCGGGGCGGGGGTGGCGAACTTCTGCATCGTTCTCTCCTCTGGAATGCTGCGTCCGGAATCTCGCGCTCGTCGTTTCTGACACCGGAAACGCTACGTTGCTTTCCAATGCGCGGCAACGCTCTTGTTGCGCAGAATCAGAATCGGTGCAGCTCAGAGATTGAATATCGTTGCAACGGGCGCGGCTCTAATGCAACGCTCCCGATCCCTCGCGTTGCATTGGATGAGATGTGAACGCTATGCTGACGACGTCACGGACACACGAGAGGGAGACCGCGATGCCGGGAGGCCGACTCACCCAGCAGGAACGCCAGCAGATCGCGCTGGGGGTGGCCGACGGGCTCGCCTACGCGGAGATCGCCAGGCGCCTCGACCGCCCCACGTCAACGGTCACGCGCGAGGTCATGCGCAACGGCGGCCCGACCGCCTACCGCGCCGACCTGGCCCACCGCGCGACCGAGCGCCGCGCCCACCGGCGCAAGCCGGCCGCCCCGCGCGGGGCGCAGGCGCCCGAGCTGGGGCACGGCCGCGACGCCGAGGCGGTGCGCGAGTACGAGGAGGTCTTCACCACCCTCCTCATGCAGCAGGGCCTGCCCAAGATGATGTCCCGGGTGCTGACCTGCCTGTTCACCACCGACGAAGGCAGCCTTACCGCCGCCGAACTCGTCCAGCGCCTGGAGGTCAGCCCGGCGTCCGTCTCCAAGGCCGTCGCCTTCCTCGAACAGCAGGGCCTGATCCGCCGCGAACAGGGCGAGGGCCGCCGCGAGCGCTACGCCGTCGACGACGACGTCTGGTACCAGTCGATGATCTCCGCCGCCCAGGCCAACGCCCAGCTCGCCCGGACCGCCCGGCAGGGCGTCGGCGTCCTCGGCCCCGACACCCCGGCCGCCGTCCGCCTGGAGAACATCGCCCGCTTCGTCGACTTCGTCGCCGAGAGCATCATGCGCTCCGCGGAACAGGCCCGCGACATCCTCTCCACGAAGCGCCCGCCGAGCGACCCCGCCGCCGAGTGACGGCCCGCTTCGGGTGGCGCCCTACTTGATGAGCGCGTTGGCGACCGCGATGGCCAGGCCGATCGTCGCGTCCGCGAGGCCCACCAGCACGGCCGAGCCGCGCCGGTAGCCGGACTTCAGGGCGGCGAACGTCCCCCAGGCCCCGAGCAGCAGGGTGTTGAGCGTCAGCCCGACCGTGGTGACGGGGCCCTCGTCCCAGTCCGCGACACCCGCCAGGAGGAGCAGCACGACCGTGGGGACGACGGCGATCACCAGAGGCCATTCGTCCCCCAGGGCGGTGAGGAGGCGCCGCCAGCGCACCCACGCACTGCCGGTGTGGTGGGTCGCCATGTGGTGCGCGTAGCCGTGGACGAGACCGGCGGCGATGGCCGTCACCAGGATCCACAGCGCGTCGTAGAGGGGGGTGAACCGTTCACCCTCGCTCTGCAGGGCGGCCAGCAGCGCACTCGCCAGGACCGTGCCGTAAATGCCGCCAAACATCCAATTTCGCATGGAAACCCACCCTAACGGACGCGTGAATTCCCCCCGAGGAGCCATAAGTCCGATATCAACACCTGAACCCAGGCTTCCCTTTGGGATCTCATAAGTCCGCCTTATGAGGCCATAGACCGGGGGCGGGTACCGGATCATTTCCGGTGTTATTTAGGGTGACCTAAGTGCGGCGATCCCTCGCCGCCGCTCGCTTGCGAAGGGAAACCCGTCATGCCCCGCCCCCTCCGGGTCGCGATCGTCGGCGCCGGCCCCGCCGGGATCTACGCCGCTGATGCGCTGCTGAAGTCCGAGGCCGCCGCCGAACCGGGCGTGTCCATCGACCTCTTCGAGCGGATGCCCGCGCCGTTCGGCCTCATCCGCTACGGCGTCGCGCCCGACCACCCGCGCATCAAGGGCATCATCACCGCCCTCCACCAGGTGCTCGACAAGCCGCAGGTCCGCCTCTTCGGCAACGTGAACTACGGCACCGACGTCCACCTCGACGACCTGCGCTCCTTCTACGACGCGGTGGTCTTCTCCACCGGCGCGATGTTCGACCGCGAGCTGCGCATCCCCGGTGTCGACCTCGACGGCTCCCTCGGCGCCGCCGACTTCGCCTCCTGGTACGACGGGCACCCGGACGTCCCGCGCACCTGGGACCTCTCCGCCGAGAAGGTCGCCGTCCTCGGCGTCGGCAACGTGGCCCTCGACATCGCCCGCATCCTCGCCAAGACCGCCGAGGAGCTGCTGCCGACCGAGATCCCGCCGAACGTCCACGAGGGCCTCAAGGCCAACAAGGCCGTGGAGATCCACGTCTTCGGCCGTCGCGGCCCGGCCCAGGCCAAGTTCAGCCCCATGGAGCTGCGCGAGCTGGACCACTCCCCCAACATCGAGGTCATCGTCAACCCCGAGGACATCGACTACGACGAGGGCTCCATCGCCGAGCGGCGCAAGAACAAGCAGACCGACATGGTCGCCAAGACCCTGGAGAACTGGGCGATCCGCGACATCGGCGACCGTCCGCACAAGCTCTTCCTGCACTTCTTCGAGTCCCCCGTCGAGATCCTCGGCGAGGACGGCAAGGTCGTCGGCCTGCGCACCGAGCGCACCGAGCTCGACGGCACCGGCAACGTCAAGGGCACCGGCCGGACCACCGACTGGGACGTCCAGGCCGTCTACCGCGCCGTCGGCTACCTCTCCGACGAGCTGCCCAAGCTCCCCTGGGACACCGTCAGCGGCACCGTCCCCGACGAGGGCGGCCGGGTCATCGAGGAGGGCGGCGCGCCCATGGCCTCCACCTACGTCACCGGCTGGATCCGGCGCGGCCCCGTCGGCCTCATCGGGCACACCAAGGGCGACGCCAACGAGACCGTGGCCAACCTGCTCGACGACCACGCCAACGGGCGCCTGCTCACCCCCGAGTCCCCGGAGGAGGACGCGGTCGTGTCCTTCCTGGAGGGCAAGGGCGTCACGTACACCACGTGGGAGGGCTGGTACCGGCTCGACGCCGCCGAGAAGGCGCTCGGCGAGCCGGAGGGCCGCGAGCGCGTGAAGATCGTCGAGCGCGAGGACATGCTGCGCGCCAGCGGCGTCGACCTCGGCTGACGCCCGGCGGGGCACACCCTGCCGCGACTCCTTCCCGGCCCTACTCTGAAAGGGCCGGGAAGGAGCCCGTCATGGCCGCCACTCTCACACGGGCCAGGGACGCGGCGGCCCGCGAGGACTGGGCCGGTGCGTACGCCCTCCTGCACGAGGCCGACCGGCATCCCACCGCGCCCCTCGGGCCCGGCGACCTCGACAGCCTCGCCGACTCCGCCTGGTGGTCCGGCCGCGTCGACGAGTCCGTCGCCGCCCGGCTGAGGGCCCACGCCGGGTACGTGGCGGAGGGCGACCGGCGGGGCGCGGGACTCACCGCGTGGTGGCTCTCCTTCGAGTACCGCCGCCTCGGCCGGCCCGCGGCCGCCGCCGGCTGGCTGCACCGGGCCCGGCACCATCTGGAGGGCCGGCCCGACGGCACCGGGCAGTGCCTCCTCGCCCTCACGGACACCGACGAGGCCCAGGAGCACCACGCCCCGGCCGCGGCCCTCGCCGCCGCACGGCGCATGACCCGGCTCGCCGACCGTTCCGGCAGCCCCGACCTGCTCGCCCTGAGCCGCCAGGCCGAGGCCTCCGTCCTGCTCGCACAGGGCCGCCGGGCCGAGGGGTTCGCGCTCCTCGACGACGCGATGCGCGCGGTCACCGCGGGCGAGCTGACCCGCCTGTTCACCGGCCGGCTGTTCTGCCTGGCCCTCGACCAGTGCATGGCCGCGGCCGACCTGGGGCGGGCGGTGGAGTGGACGGACGCGGCGATGGCGTGGTGCTCGGTGCCCTGGGCGCAGCACCTGGCGGCTCCCGGCGGAGCCTCCCGCAAGGGCCCGGCGCCGACCCCCTCCCCGCCTGCCGCTCCTGTTCCCGACAACCCCTTCCGCGGTCCGTGCCGCGTCCACCACGTCCAGGTGCTCGACCTGCGCGGCGAGTGGACGCGTGCGGAGGAGGAGGCACGGCTGGTCCACCACGAGGTCCTGCCAGACTCCCTCGACACCGCCGCCGCGGCCTCGTACGCGGCCGGGGACGTCCAGCGGCGCCAGGGCCGCCTGGCCGAGGCGGCCCGCTCGTACACCCGCGCCCACGAACTCGGGCGCGTCCCGCAGCCGGGGCTCGCGCTGCTCCGGCTCGCCGAGGGCCGCGCCGACGCCGCCCTCGCCGGGCTGCGGCTGGCCCTGGACTGCCAGACCGACCCCCTGCACGACCTCCTCGGACGGGCCCGACTGCTCGCCGCGCTCACCGAGGTGACCCTGGCGGTCGGCGAGACCGACGCCGCCGAGAAGGCGGTCCGGGAGCTGGAGGAGCTGGCGCCCGCCCGGGGCGCGCCACTGCTCACCGCCGTCGCCGCGACGGCCCGCGGGGCGCTGGCCCTCGCCCGGGGCGAACCGGCGCACCGGCCGCTGCGGCAGGCCCTCGCCCTGTGGCTGGAGCTGCGCGTGCCGTACGAGGCGGGGCGGGCGCGGCTGCTGCTCGCGGCGGCCGACCGGGCCGCCGGGGATCACGAGGCCGCCCGGCTCGAACTGGGCGCCGCCCGCGCGGTCTTCGAGCGCCTGGGCGCCGGACCCGACGCCCGCCGCGCCGCCGACCTGCTCTCAGGGGCGCGTACTCGCGGCCGGGTGTCCTGAGCCCGTCATGGCCGGAGCTCCGAGCCCGTGCCGCCCGGTCCGAGCCGGTCAGGCCCACCTGGGCGCGCGCACCGGCCCCGCCCACCCCGACCTGAGCGCGGCACCGCCGGGAGGCCGACCCCTCCGGCTCGACCACGCACGCGTGCCGTGCGTGTCGCGGGGATCCCCGAGGTGTCAGCTCACCGTGCGGGCCGTGGCCAGCAGTCGGGCCGTGTCGTCGGCGCACAGGGCGAGCGCGTTGCCGACCGTGCCGAGGACCTCTTGCTCGGCCGGGGTGTACGGACCGTCCGCGAGGGCGATCCGGGCGCCCTGCAGCAGGATCGATTCACGTCCCGACGGAGCCAGGTGCGGGGAGAGCGGTTCGAGGGCCTCGTGGAGCTCGATGGCGAGGGCCGCTCCCCCGCTGCTGACGTCCGGCAGGAAGCGGCCGGTGTCGGCGGCGAGGGCCTCGACCAGTTCGACGAGCTGGAGTCCGGTGCAGTCGGCGAAGCCGGCCGCCCGCACCGCTGCCGCGGCGGTGTCGACGGCGGTACGGGACGAGGTGCCGCCCGCGGCGAGCACGGCGAGCGCGACGGTGTGCACGGCGTCCCGGAGCATCCCGGAGAACCGGCTGGTCGTCGGGTGCGTCAGCACGTCCGTACCGAAGTGGGTGTGGCAGGCGGCGCACTCGACGACCGGGCCCGCGTGGCCCCGGGGCAGCAGCGGCACGCCCAGGAGGGCGAACCGGCGGCGGCCGGTGCGCCGCCGGTAGTTGCGGTCGCCGCCGCACTCCTCGCAGAAGAACTCGCCGTCGCCGATCGTGTTCCAGGAGGTGCGAATTCCGCAGAGAACCCTGCTCCGGTCCCGTGACTTCCGCGCTGACCGCACGCCGCACCTCCTTAACGTCCCGGCAACACTGCCGGCCGTGGCGTGATGTTAGCCACATCGATGATGTGGCGTCAGCACCTCGTCAGCAGAACGCCGAGGAGATGGCCGAGACCCGCCGGGCCCCGCCGGGGCTCAGGAAGCGCGCTTGCGCAGCTTCGCGAAGGCCAGGAAGCCGCCGCCCAGCAGGACGGCCGCTCCGGCGGCCCCCATCGCACCAGGTCCGAAGGCCGAGCCGGTCTGGGCGAGATCACCCTCCGGAGTGGACGACGGCGCGGGAGCCGGTGCCGCGGCCGAGGTGGACCGCGAGGGGGCCGGGGCGGAAGTGGCCGGGGAGGAGGGCTTCGGGGAGGCCGTCCCGGTGGGGGCCGGAGGGGCGGTCGGCACCGGGGTGTCGGTCGGCTTCGGCTTCTCCGGGGGGACGACGGGGCCGGGCTGCTTCCCGCCGGGCAGGCAGCCGGCGAAGTTCATCTGGTGGGTCTCGGCGCCGGGTACGGTGATCAGCCGCTCGGCGATCACGGAACCGTTCACATGACCGGGACCGACGCCCTTGCCGCCCATCTCGACGGTGGCGTTCGGCGCGAGGATGGTGCCCGGCCAGGAGGTGTAGTTCTTCTTCACGCTCTCGGCCTGCGGGAAGTTCCACAGCAGCTTGGCGCGGATCTGCCGGAACCCGTCGCCCGGCAGGTCGTAGTCGTCGATGACGGGGGCGCCGCTCTCGCCCTGGTAGTAGACGCCGTAGGTGGCCGAGGCGTTCATGTCGTACGCGGTACCGAGCACGTTCACCAGGGTCGAGGCGCCGGCGGGGACCTTCAGGGTGATCGCGCGGGCCTTCTGCAGGTCGGCGGCGCTCACGGCGAAGACGTTGAGCTGCTTGTCCGTGCCGGTGAGGAACAGCCCCTGGCCGCCCTGGTCGCTCGCGACGGTGCCGTTGGGGTCGACGGCCGCCCAGCCGGCGGACAGCGTGCGCAGGGAGCCGAACTCCTCGGCGAAGTCGATCGGCGAGGGGCCCTCCTCGACCTTGTCGCCGTCGACACCGAAGCCGGAGCCCTTGGTGGACCGGTCGACGACCTTGCCGGCGACGCCGGTGCCCTTGTCGAGGACGACCTGGTTCGCGTACAGCGTTCCGCCGACGACGAGGCTGTGGCCGCCGGGCAGGGCGGCGAGGTCACCGGAGGTGAGCCGGCTGCCGATGGAGAAGCCGGAGCGCTGCTCGGGGCTGC
>NZ_JBFAXU010000007.1:285220-292241 GCF_040680975.1 Streptomyces sp. NPDC051921 | reverse complement strand
TCAGGCGCTACTGGGGCGTGGTGGGTGCGGACTGATTCGACCAGGGCGCATTCTTGGTCGTGGCCGCCGGGACCGATCGGTCCCGGCGGCCCTCCGCCGTTTCCGCGCACCGGGCCCGTCGGTGCACCAGGCGCGGACGGTCCTAGGCCCGGAGCGCGGCGAGGGCCAGGACGCGCCGGGCGCCGGTGACGACGGCCGCGTCCACGAATCGTCCGTCGGGCAGGGCGAGCGCGCCGGCCTGGGCCTCCGCCGCCTTCACGACCTCCTCGGCCGCGGCGATCTCGTCCGCGGTGGGGAGGTAGGCCCGTTCGATGACCGGGAGCTGGCGGGGATGGATCGCGGCCCGGCCGAGGAATCCCATCGCCCGGCCGCGCGCACAGCCCGCGGCGAGCCCGTCGAGGTCGTGGACGTCCGGGTGGACGGACTGGACCGGCGGCGGCAGGCCGGCGGCACGGGCGGCGACCACGACCCGGCTGCGCGGCCAGTCCAGGCCGCTGTCCTCCCGTACGCCCAGGTCGGCGCGGAGGTCCGCCTCGCCGAGGGCGATGCCGTGGACCGAGGGGTGCGCGCCGGCGATGGCGTACGCGTGCTCCACGGCCAGCGCGTTCTCCAGCAGGGGATAGAGCGGAAGGCCCCGTGAGAGCTCGACGATCCGGCCGATGTCAGTGGGGTGTGTCACCTTGGGGACACGGAGAGCGACGAGACCGGGCAGGGAGGCCAGGCATGGGATGTCGCGGGGTGCGTGGATGCGGACGTGGACCGGTACGGGCTGGGGGTCGGAGAGGAGGTCGGCGGTGGCGGCCAGGGCGTAGGCCCGGCGGTCCGGGGCCACCGAGTCCTCCAGGTCGACGATGACGACGTGCGCGCCCGAGCCGAGCGCCTTCTGGACGACGGAGGGGCGGTCACCGGGGGCGTAGAGCCAGGTGAGGGGGGTGGTGGTTCTCATACGGCTCCTTCGGCGCGCAGGGCGGCGATCTCGGTTCCGGTGAGGCCGAGTTCGGCGAGGAGGTCGGCGGTGTCGGCGCCGTGCGGGCGGCCGGCCCAGCGGATCGAGCCGGGGGTCTCGGAGAGCCGGAAGAGGATGTTCTGCATCCGGATCGGTCCGAGTTCGGGGTCCGGGACCTCGGTGACGGTGCCGAGGGCCTGGAACTGGGGGTCGTCGAGGACGTCACGCACGTCGTAGACCGGGGCGATGGCGGCCTCCGCCTTCTCGAACGCCGCCATGGCCTCGTCACGGGTGTGGCGGGCGATCCAGGAGCCGACCGCCTCGTCGAGGACGTCCGCGTGCGCGGCCCGCCCGGCGCCGTCGGCGAACCACGGTTCGTCGACCAGCTCCGGGCGCCCGACCAGCCGCAGCACGCGTTCGGCGATCGACTGGGCGGAGGTGGAGACGGCGACCCAGGAGCCGTCGGAGGTCCGGTAGGTGTTGCGCGGCGCGTTGTTGCGGGAGCGGTTGCCGGTGCGGGGCTGGACGTAGCCGAGCTGGTCGTACCAGAGGGGGTGGGGTCCGATGACGGAGAGCATCGGTTCGATGATGGCCATGTCGACGACCTGGCCGCGGCCGGTGGTGTTCCTCGCGGTGAGCGCGGTCATCACGGCGTACGCGGTGGCGAGCGCGGCGATGGAGTCGGCGAGGCCGAAGGGCGGGAGGGTCGGCGGGCCGTCCGGTTCGCCGGTGATGGCGGCGAAGCCGCTCATCGCCTCGGCGAGGGTGCCGAAGCCGGGGCGGTGGGCGTACGGGCCGAACTGGCCGAATCCGGTGACACGGGCGAGCACGAGACGCGGGTTGACGGTCGACAGCTCCTCCCAGCCGAGCCCCCAGCGTTCCAGGGTGCCGGGCCGGAAGTTCTCCACGATCACGTCGGCGGCGCCGGCGAGCCGCAGCAGCGTGTCGCGTCCGCCGGGTGCGGACAGGTCGAGGGTCATCGTGCGCTTGTTGCGCCCGAGCACCTTCCACCACAGCCCGACCCCGTCCTTGGCGGGGCCGTGTCCGCGGGACGGATCGGGCTTGCGGGGGTGCTCGATCTTGACGACGTCGGCGCCGAAGTCGCCGAGCAGCGTCGCGGCGAGGGGACCGGCGAAGAGGGTGGCGAGATCGAGAACGCGCAGTCCGCGCAGCGGAGCGGGGGCGGCGGGGCCGGTGGTCGCGGTCATGCGAGGGCCGCCTCGATCGCGACGCGGTACGGCATCGAGGTCGACGCGCCCTCGTGCTGCACGGACAGCGCGGCGGCCGCCGAGGCCCAGGCCAGGGCGTCCGGCACGGGCCGGCCCTCGGTGAGGGCGACGGCCAGGACGCCGACGAAGGTGTCGCCCGCGGCGGTGGTGTCGACGGCCTCGACGCGTGGCGCCGGCACGGCGAGCGGCTCGGCGCTGTCCCGCGCGAGGTAGAGGCAGCCGGCGGCGCCGAGGGTGACGACCACCGCGGGCACGACGTCCAGGAGGGCCCGGGCGGCCTCGTGCGGGTCGGTGAGGCCGGTGAGGGCGGTGGCCTCGTGTTCGTTGGGCACCAACAGATCGGTGGCGGTGAGGAGTTCCGGCGGCAGGGAGCGCGCGGGGGCGGGGGTGAGGACGGTGCGGACGCCGCGCTCGCGGGCGGCCCCGGCGCCCTCCACGACCACGGAGAGGGGGAGTTCGAGCTGGAGGAGCAGGGCGTCGGCGGTGGCGATCAGGGCCTCGTCGCCGTGCGTGAGCGAGGTGACGGTGCCGTTGGCGCCGGGGACGACGACGATCGCGTTGCCGCCCTCGTCGTCGACGACGATGTGGGCCGTGCCGGAGGGGCCCTCGACGGTGCGCAGCAGGTCGGTGTCGACGCCGCTGTGGTCGAGCGCGGCGCGCAGCCGCAGGCCGAAGTCGTCGGCGCCGACCGCGCCGATCATCGACGCCTCGGCGCCGGCGCGGGCCGCGGCCACGGCCTGGTTGGCGCCCTTGCCGCCGGGCACGGTGCGGAACTCGCGGCCGGTGACGGTCTCGCCGCGAGCGGGGGCCTTGGTCACGTAGGCCACGAGGTCCATGTTCGTGCTGCCGAGCACGACGATGCTGGTCGGGCTGGTCATGGGCGTACTGCCTCCGAGTGGGTCAGGGCGGCCAGGGTGTCGAAGCCGATGCCGTCGAAGGACGCCACCGAGGTCGAGAGCCGGTTCTTGAGGGGGGAGGTCCACCGCTCGGGCAGCCGGTCGGGGTGGCCGGCGAGCAGACCGGCGACCGATCCGGCCGTGGCGCCGTTGGAGTCGGTGTCCCAGCCGCCGGACACGGCCGCGCAGACGGAGCGCGTGAAGTCGCCGTCGGCGTGGGTGAGCGCGGCGGCGAGGAGGGCGGCGTTGGGGACGGCATGCACCCAGTGATACCCGCCGAGTTCGGCGTGGAGCCGATCCACGACGAGGTCGAAGTCGCTCTCCGCGCGGGCGGCGGCGATGCCGAGACGCACCGCCCCGGCCAGCCGGGACCGGGGCGGCACGACGCGGAGCCCGGCCGCCAGAGCCTGGTGGACGTCGACGCCGCCGCTCGCGGCGACGGCGAGGGCGGCGGCCACGAACATGGCGCCGTACACCCCGTTGCCGGTGTGGGTGAGCACCGCGTCCCGGTGCGCCTGGCGGGCGGCGCCGGCCGGGTCCCCCGGGTGGGTCCAGCCGTGCACGTCGGCGCGGATCTGGGCGCCGATCCACTCGCGGAAGGGGTTGCGGCGGACGGCCGTGAGCGGGGGTTCGACCCCGTCGAGCAGATTGCGGTACGCGACCCGCTCCGCGGTGAACGTCCGCCCGGCCGGCAGCTCGTCGAGCCACAGCCGGGCGACGTCGGCCGTGGTGAACGCGCGGCCGTGACGACGCAGCAGGAGCAGGTCGAGGAGGGGGTAGTTGAGGTCGTCGTCCTCGGGCATCCCGTCGATGTTCTCGGCGAGGGAGGTGGCCGCGGACCGCCGGTTCCACGGATGCGCGGCGAGCAGCGCCCCGGGTACGCCGCGGGCGGTGAACCAGTCGTTCAACGGCCAGTTGCCGGTGGCGCGGGCGAGCGCGCGGATGCCGTCCAACGGCATCTTCTCCACGGGCTTGCCGAGCAGACACCCGACCGCCCGCCCGAGCCAGGCGGCGTGCAGCCGCTCCAGCAGGCCGCTGCTCCCGTTCGACCGGCCCCCCCGGGGCGGGGTGGCCGGCCAGTCGGGGCAGGCGGAGACGATCGCGTCCAGGGGCGTGGGTTCGTGGCGGGACAGGGGGGAGGGGAGTGCGGCGAGGGCGTCGAGGAGCTGTTCGGCGAGGGGCCGGAGGGCGGGGCGGGGGGCGGGGGAGGCGCCGGCGGCGGGTGGGGCCGTGAGGCCGCCGGCGGCCCGCCATCGGGCGGCGAGGGGCGCGGCGTCCCGGCCGTCCTCCTCGGCCTGGCGGAGTTCGTGGCCCACCAGGTCCTCCGGCTGGACCCAGGTGAGGCGCAGGGCTTCGGCCGCGGCGGGGGTCACCGGGGGGCGCCCGTCAGGGTCGCGTACGCCGCTTCGTGGGTGCGGCGGCGGGTGGTGTCGCGGGTGAAGATCTCGTGGGTCACGGCGGTCAGGGCCGCGGCCGGGGCACGGAGGTCCAGGCGGCTGGCCTCCGAGACCCGCTTCGCCCACTCGGCGGGGACGGCCGATTCGCCGTGCAGGGCGCCGGCCAGCGCGCCCGCCATGGTGGCGATCGAGTCGCAGTCGCGGCCGTAGTTGACCGCGCCCAGGACCGTACGGCGGTAGTCGCCCTCGCCGACGAGGAGCATGCCGAGGGCGATCGGGAGTTCCTCGATCGCGTGCAGGCGGGACGGGCGGCGGGCGTCGAGGGAGGGGGCGCGGTAGTCCGGGCCGACCGAGTCGAAGGGCGCGACGGCCGCGCGCAGCGGGGCGAGTGCCGTGTCGAAGTCCCGGTGGGCTTCGGCGACTTCGGCGACGGCCTCGATCGCGGCGCGGGTGCCGTCCTTGGCCAGCAGGAGGGCGGTCTCGGTGATCGTCCGGGGGGTCGCGCCGGGCGCGCAGGCGGCTGCCACGGCCGCCGCGAAGACGCCCGCCGCCTCGCGGCCGTACGAGGACTGGTGGGCGCCCGCGATGTCGAGGGCCTCCGCGTAGGCGGCTGCCGGGTGGGCCGCGTTGACCAGGCCGACCGGGGCCATGTACATGGCCGCGCCGCAGTTGACGATGTTCCCCGTGCCGGCCTCGCGCGGGTCGGCGTGCCCGTAGTGGAGGCGGGTGACGATCCACTTCTCGGCGAGGAAGACGCGCTGGAGCGGCAGCGCCTCCGCCTCCAGCTCCGGGATCCACACCGTACGGCCCATGAGTTCGGGGACCAGGTGCTCGGCGACCGCGTACGCGTCGAGGTGGTCGCGGACCTTCTCGTACACCCTGATCAGGGCGTGCGTCATCAAGGTGTCGTCGGTGACGTGCCCGTCGCCCTTGTGGTACGGGGCGATGGGGCGCGCGGTGCGCCAGGCGTCGCCGTTCCACGGGCCGACGATGCCGGTGACGCGGCCGCCGTGGCGCGCGAGGATCTGCTCGGGGGTGTAGCCCTCGACGGGGCCGCCGAGGGCGTCGCCCACGGCCGCCCCGACGAGACTGCCGGTGATGCGGTCATCCAGATTGGGTGTCATGTCGGAATTGTCCACCCGGGGTGGTCAGTTCCGTGGCTGCGAGGAGACCGGCGAGTTCGACCAGGTCCGTGCCGGCCAGGCGGGGCAGCGCGCAGCCCGCCAGTGTGCGGCACGCCTCGCGCCACGTCGCCGGGACCGAACTCCCGCCGCCCAGCGCGCCGGTGAGCGCGCCCGCCAGAGCGGGGGCCGAGTCCGCGACCCGGGACAGGCAGGCCGCCGCCGGTACGGCCGCGGCCACCCGGCCGTCGGCCGCGAGCGTCAGCGCGAGGGCGACCGGGACGGTCTCGGCGGCGGCGATGCCGTAGCTGTAGACGTGGTCCACGATCTGGTGCTCCAGGAGCGGGACCAGTTCGAAGGAGGAGTCGGCGGTGCGGGCCAGCTCGACGGCGTGCCGGGCGTTCCGGCCGATCTCCGTCGCGGGCGGGAGCTGGGCGAGCGCCGCCTCCACGGCCTCGTCCGGCGTGCCGCCGCCGAGCGCCGCGGCGGTCGCCGCCGCCACCGCGCGGGCGCCGTGGACGCCGTCGCCGTCCTGTGTGTACCGCGCGTCGAACTCGGCGAGTTCGACGGCCGACGTCGGGTCGCCGGGGTGCGCGAGGGCGAGGACGGCGGCGCGGACACAGGCGGAGTCGTCGAAGTAGTGGGGGTTGTCGTGGCCGGTGGCGGGCGGGCGCAGGCCGGTGGCGAGATTGCCGAGCCCGGCGCGTACGGAGATCCGGGCGCGGAGGGGGAGCACCGCGGACTCGACCTCGGGGGCGCGGTCGGCAGCGGCGGCGACCTGGCCGGCGAGCGAGTTCCAGGCCAGGTCGACGGCGGCGCGGAGCCGGCGCTCGGGGGCGAGGGTGCGGAAGAGGGGCCCGGCGGAGGCGAGGAGCGCCTCGGCGGTGAACACCGCCCATTCGGCGTCGTCGGAGGGACCGAGGCGGAGGGGCTCGGGGGGCTGGTTCAGGGCGATGGGGACGGGGAGCGTGGTCGTCGCGTTCTGCTCGGCGAAGGTGTCGAGTTCGCGGGTGAGGCGGCGGGTCCATTCGGGCATGCGGGCGGCGCGGTGCCTGGCCGCGGGCCAGCCGGCGGCGTCGCCCGCCGCGAGGCCCAGGAGGAGGCCTTCGATCTTGTCGCGGGGGGTGGTGGCGTCGCGTGCGGAGCGGTCGGCCGCGGTGGAGCGGGTGGTGCCCAGCACCGGGGCGCGGCGGACGGTGGCCCGGACCGGGCCGTGGTGGGTGCGGTCCCGTGGAGCGGCGCCCGCCGTCGTGGGCTGTGCCCACTCGTTCCGCCCTGCGGAACGAGTGCCCCCCGTAGGCGCGGAACGACGGCCCGCAGCGGGCGGCGCGGACGTGCGGTCCGCGATGGGGGCGGACGTACGGCCCACGGCACCGGCGGCCGAGGCGCAGGCGGTGCTCGCCCGTCCGTGGCCGCCCACGGGGGGAGCGGT